>NZ_JBNRIK010000005.1:43549-146228 GCF_053557975.1 Pseudomonas sp. XP2 | reverse complement strand
CTCCCCGGCGATAGGCCCGGTACAGGTAACATCAGGCACCGGGCACGTGCGGCCAGTCATCAGCCACCAGAAACACCCGCTCCACCTCCTGCCAGGCACCCTCGGCATCAGCCTCCAACCTCACCAGCAACTGCGCCGGCGCCTGCCGCTCCAGCACATGCAACCAGGCCGCAAACTGCTCCACCGTCCAGCCTTCACCTGCCTCGACCCGCGCAGGTGCCAGCCAGGCATGCCGCTGCAAGGGCTGCCAATGTTCACCCTCTGCCATGACCCAGTCCCGCCGGCGCACCCAGCGCCCGTGCAAGTGCTGCAGGTTGGCGCCCGCGGGTGGCTCGGCATGCCCAGGCCACGGATAGAACAGGTAGCCACCCAGCCACACGTGTGCCTGCACCTGCTCAACCCCCAACCGCGCCAACAGCTCGCGGCTGTGCGCGCCGTTCGACATGGGCAACTGGTGCCCCGTCAGGTGCGCAAGTTTGTTCCCCAGCCGGTCATGGCACCCAGGTCCCAGCCAGGCATGCGGGTCGTGCCCGGCGTGTTGCGGCCCCAGGTACAACTTGATCGCCAGTTCCAGGTGGTGCACACCGTCGCGGTCGCGCAGCACCACGTCCAGCTCGCCCAGGGTGTGCCCACCGTCACGGATTGCCAGGTTGGCCGCCAGCAGCTCGATGCCGGGTGCCTGGCCCAGGGCAAATTGCCACAGCCGTTCGTAGTAAAGCCCCAGCCGCCGGCTGCCGAGCTTTGCCAGCCACGCTTGCAGCGGGCGATCGTCGGCATCCAGCGCTCGCAACCAGCCCTCGAGACGCTGCGGCTGCTGCGCCCAGAGGCTGCCCGTCAGCGGGTGGCGCTGGGGACAGGGCGGGGTGCTGAGCAGGGGCGGCGACAGCAGCGCCCAGGCCAGGTCGCGCACGGCGGGGCGGCGTAGCTGCCGGGGCAGGTCGATGAGCAGGGCGAATGGCATCATCCTGCGAGCATAGCCGGTTTGCCGCTACCCGGTGGTTTCGCCCATAATCGGGCCATCGTCACCCGTCGCAGAGCCCCGCAGGAGCCCCATGGAGCAATTTCGCAATATCGGTATCATCGGCCGCCTTGGCAGCTCGCAGGTGCTCGACACCATTCGCCGACTGAAAAAATTCCTCCTCGATCGCCACTTGCATGTGATCCTCGAGGACACCATTGCCGAAGTGCTACCCGGCCATGGCCTGCAAACCTCTACCCGCAAGCTGCTGGGCGAGGTCTGCGACCTGGTCATCGTGGTCGGCGGCGACGGCAGCCTGCTGGGCGCCGCCCGCGCCTTGGCCCGGCACAACATTCCGGTGTTGGGCATCAACCGTGGCAATTTGGGCTTCCTCACCGACATCCGCCCTGACGAGCTGGAAGAGAAAGTTGCCGAAGTGCTCGACGGCCACTACCTGGTGGAAAACCGCTTCCTGCTGCAGGCCGAGGTGCGTCGCCATCACGAGGCCATTGGCCAGGGTGATGCGCTGAACGACGTGGTGCTGCACCCAGGCAAGTCCACGCGCATGATCGAGTTCGAAATCTACATCGACGGCCAGTTCGTCTGCAGCCAGAAGGCCGACGGCCTGATCGTCGCCACGCCCACCGGTTCCACTGCCTACGCGCTGTCGGCCGGCGGCCCGATCATGCACCCCAAGCTCGACGCCATCGTCATCGTGCCGATGTACCCGCACACCTTGTCGGGCCGGCCGATCGTGGTCGACGGCAACAGCGAGCTGAAGATCGTGGTGTCCAAGGACCTGCAGATCTACCCGCAAGTGTCCTGTGACGGCCAGAACCACTTCACCTGCGCCCCCGGCGACACCATCACGGTGAGCAAGAAGCCGCAGAAGCTGCGCCTGATTCACCCGCTGGACCACAATTACTACGAGGTCTGCCGCACCAAGCTCGGTTGGGGCAGCCGCCTGGGGAGCAGGGACGACTGATGCTCGATCCGGCGCGAAGTTTCGACATCATCGGTGACGTACACGGCTGTGCACTGACCCTTGAACGCCTGCTCGACGCCCTCGGTTACAAGCGTGTGGCCGGCGTGTGGCGCCACCCGCGGCGCCTCGCGCTGTTTCTGGGCGATATCGTCGACCGCGGGCCACGCATTCGCGAGGCGCTGCACATCGTCCATGACATGGTCGAGGCCGGCCAGGCGTTCTGCATCATGGGCAACCACGAATATAACGCCCTGGGCTGGGTCACCCCGGCACTGCCCGGCAGCGGCAAGGCCTATGTGCGCGAGCACACGCCACGCCACGCCCGGCTGATTGACGAAACCCTTACCCAGTTCGCCCACCACCCCGGCGACTGGCACGATTTCGTCAACTGGTTCTACCAGCTGCCGCTGTTCATCGATGCCGGGCGCTTCCGCCTGGTGCACGCCTGCTGGGACCCGCGGTTGATCCAGCCGCTGCGCCAGCAATACCCCGACGGGCGCATCGATGAACACTTCATCCAGGCCTCGGCGGTCAGTGGCAGTTTTGCCGACACGGTGTGCAACCGCCTGTTGCGCGGCACCGACATGCGCCTGCCGGACGGCCTGACGCTGACCGGCGGCGACGGCCTGACCCGCGCGTTCTTCCGCACCAAGTTCTGGGAAGAAGACCCGCAAACCTATGGCGACATCGTGTTCCAGCCCGATGCCTTGCCCGAGGAGGTAGCCAGTACCCCGCTCAGCCACAGCCAGAAGAACGCCTTGCTGCGCTATGCCGAAGACGAGCCCTTGCTGTTCGTGGGCCATTACTGGCGCAGCGGCCGCCCAGCGCCGATCCGCGCCAACCTGGCCTGCCTGGACTACAGTGCCGTGCTCTACGGCAAACTGGCCGCCTACCGGCTGGATGATGAAACCCGCATTGACCCGCACAAGTTCGTCTGGGTCGACGTCGACCGCCCACAGGCCAACCAATGAATATTATCGAAGTGATGCGCCTGCCGCTGTCGGTCGACCTCAGCGGCTTCGTCCACCTGCTGCAACGTCTGCAGTTGCCGCACCGGGTCAGCGAGGAGGGCGATGTCCAAGTGCTCTGGGCCCCCGACACCCTTGCCGAAGACGTGCTGCAACTCTACCAGCGCTACCCCGACGGCAACGCCGACCTCCAGGCGGTGGAGCAACCTGTGGGAGCGGGGCCTGCGAACGGCCCCACACAACCCTCCCTGGTGCAGCAGGCCAAAGCCTGCAAGATCACCACCCTCACGCTGCTGCTGTGCTTCATCGTCGCCGGCCTCACCAGCCTGGGCGACAATTTCACCACCATCAGTTGGTTTACCTTCCTCGACTTCCGCGTCCAGGGCGACTACCTGTACTTCAGCTCGCTGGCACAAGTCCTGGACCAAGGCCAGTGGTGGCGCCTGGTATCACCCATGCTGCTGCACTTTGGCGTGCTGCACCTGGCCATGAACAGCCTGTGGTACTGGGAGCTGGGCAAGCGCATCGAGTTGCGCCAGGGCCCGTGGATGCTGCTGGGCCTGACCTTGCTGTTCAGCCTGGTGTCCAACCTGGCCCAGCACTACACCAGCGGGCCGAGCCTGTTCGGCGGCCTGTCCGGCGTGCTGTACGGCTTGCTCGGGCATATCTGGCTGTACCAGTGGCTGGCGCCCAACCGTCACTTCAACCTGCCCAAGGGCGTACTGGTGATGATGCTGGTCTGGCTGGTGGTGTGCCTGACCGGCGTGGTCGGCACCCTGGGCCTTGGCCAGATCGCCAACGCTGCCCATGTTGGCGGGTTGCTCATCGGATGCCTGACCGGGCTCTTGGGTGGGGCGCTGGCCCGGCGTAAACTGTCGGCTTGAATCAGGAGACACTATGTCCACTTTCGCGCAAATGATTGAAAACATCACCCCGGAAATCTACGAAAGCCTGAAACTGGCCGTGGAAATCGGCAAATGGTCGGATGGCCGCAAGCTCACGGCCGAGCAGAAAGAGCTGTCGCTGCAGGCGGTCATCGCCTGGGAGATGAAGAACCTGCCCGAAGAGCAGCGCACCGGCTACATGGGCCCGCAGGAATGCGCATCGAAGTCTGCGCCGATCGCCAACATTCTGTTCAAGTCGGACTCGGTACATTGATCGAACTCGCTCGTGGCTCGTTGAGCAAGATGGCAGTAAGCCTGCAGGCACCCGTGGTGCAATACAGCTTCCGGCTGGATGACACGCAGGTGCCAGTCAACCCGCTGATCGGCCAGCGCCTGCGCCTGGAATACCTCGGCGCCATTCACTGCAGCCATTGCGGCAAGCGCACCAAGACCAGTTTCAGCCAGGGTTACTGCTACCCGTGCATGACCAAGCTGGCCCAGTGTGACCTGTGCATCATGGCCCCGGAAAAATGCCACTACGATGCCGGCACCTGCCGCGAACCGTCGTGGGGCGAACAATTCTGCATGACCGACCACGTGGTCTACCTGGCCAACTCGTCGGGGATCAAGGTCGGCATCACCCGCGCCACCCAGCTGCCCACTCGCTGGCTCGACCAGGGCGCCAGCCAGGCCCTGCCGATCATGCGTGTGTCCACCCGTCAGCAATCAGGCCTGGTGGAAGATGTACTGCGCAGCCAGGTGCCAGACCGCACCAACTGGCGCACGCTGCTCAAAGGCGATGCCGAGGTGCTCGACCTGCCCGCCATTCGTGAGCAGATCTTCGACGCCTGCGCCGACGGCTTGCGCGAGCTGCACGGGCGCTTTGGCCTGCAGGCGATTCAGCCGCTGCCCGACGCCGAAGTGGTGCAGATGAACTACCCGGTCGAGGCCTACCCGAAAAAGATCGTCAGCTTCAACCTCGATAAGTACCCGGTGGCCGAAGGCACGCTGCTGGGCATCAAGGGCCAGTATCTGATCTTTGACACCGGGGTGATCAATATTCGCAAGTACACGGCCTACCAGTTGGCCGTGCTCCAGTAAAAAGGACCTGCACATGCGTACCGAACAACCGCAAGTGATCTACCTGAAGGATTACCAGGCGCCCGAGTACCTGATCGACGAGACGCACCTGACTTTCGAGCTGTTCGAGGACCACACCCTGGTCCACGCGCAACTGGTCATGCGCCGCAACCCGGCACGCGGTGCCGGCCTGCCGCCTTTGGTGCTAGACGGCCAGCAGCTGGAACTGCTGCGTGCCTCGCTGGACGACCAGGAACTGCAGTCGGGCGACTACCAGGTCGATGCCGACAGCCTGACCGTCCATCCCAAGGCCGAACGCTTCACCCTCGACACCAGCGTGAAGATCCACCCTGAGCGCAACACTGCGCTGGAAGGCCTGTACAAGTCCGGCAAGATGTTCTGCACCCAGTGCGAGGCCGAGGGCTTCCGCAAGATCACCTACTACCTCGACCGCCCGGACGTGATGAGCACTTTCACCACCACGGTGATCGCCGAGCAGCATCGTTACCCGGTATTGCTGTCGAACGGAAACCCGACGGGCAGCGGCCCGGCCGAGGATGGCCGCCACTGGGCAACCTGGGAAGACCCGTTCAAGAAACCGGCTTACCTGTTCGCGCTGGTGGCCGGGGACCTGTGGTGCGTCGAGGACACGTTTACGCGTCAGTCTGGCCGTGATGTGATGCTGCGCATCTATGTCGAACCCGAAAACCTCGACAAGTGCGACCACGCCATGGTCAGCCTGAAGAAGTCCATGCGTTGGGACGAAGAAGTCTACGGCCGTGAGTATGACCTGGACATCTTCATGATCGTCGCGGTCAACGACTTCAACATGGGCGCCATGGAAAACAAGGGCCTGAACATCTTCAACTCCAGCTGTGTGCTGGCCCGTGCCGAAACCGCCACCGATGCCGCGCACCAGCGCGTCGAAGGCGTGGTCGCCCACGAGTACTTCCACAACTGGTCGGGCAACCGGGTCACCTGCCGTGACTGGTTCCAGCTGTCGCTCAAGGAAGGCTTCACGGTGTTCCGCGATGCCGAGTTCAGCGCCGACATGAACTCGCGCACGGTCAAGCGCATCGAAGACGTCGCCTACCTGCGCACCCACCAGTTCGCCGAAGACGCTGGCCCCATGGCCCACCCGGTGCGCCCGGACAGCTTCATCGAAATTTCCAACTTCTACACCCTGACGGTGTACGAGAAGGGCGCCGAAGTGGTGCGCATGGTCCGTACCCTGCTGGGCGCCGACGGCTTCCGCAAGGGCAGCGACCTGTATTTCGAGCGTCACGATGGCCAAGCGGTGACCACCGATGATTTCATCAAGGCCATGGAAGACGCCAACGGTGTGGACTTCACCCAGTTCAAGCGCTGGTACAGCCAGGCCGGTACCCCGCGTCTGGACGTGAGCGAAAGCTATGACGCAGTTGCACAAACCTACAGCCTGACCTTCCGCCAGAGCTGCCCGCAAACCCCGGACAAGGCCGAAAAGCTTCCGTTCGTGATCCCGGTCGAGCTGGGCCTGCTGGACGCTCAAGGCAATGACCTGCCGCTGCGTCTGGCCGGTGAGCCGGCAGCTGGCGGTACCAGCCGTGTGCTGTCGGTGACCGAGGGCGAGCAGACCTTCACCTTCGAGGGTATCCAGGCCAAGCCGCTGCCCTCGCTGCTGCGCGGCTTCAGCGCACCGGTGAAGCTCAGCTTCCCTTACAACCGCGACCAGCTGATGTTCCTGATGCAGCACGACAGCGACGGTTTCAACCGCTGGGAAGCGGGGCAGCAACTATCGGTACAGGTGTTGCAGGAGCTGATCGGCCAGCATCAACGCGGCGAAGCCCTGAAACTCGACCAGCGCCTGATCACGGCCCTGGGCACCGTGCTGGGTAACGCGTCGCTGGACCCGGCCATGGTTGCCGAAATGCTTTCGTTGCCGGGCGAGGCGTACCTCACCGAGATCAGCCAGGTGGCCGACGTGGACGCCATCCACGCAGCCCGCGAGTTCGCCCGCCAGCAGATCGCCGAGCAGCTGTTCGACGCCCTGTGGGCGCGCTATCAGGCCCACCGTGAAGTGTCGCGCGGCACCGCCTACGTGGCCTCTGCCGAGCACTTCGCCCGCCGTAGCCTGCAGAACATTGCCCTGTCGTACCTGATGCAGAGCGGCAAGCCGCAGGTGCTGGAAGCGACCCTGGAACAATTCGATCAGTGCGACAACATGACCGAACGCCTCACGGCCTTGGCGGTGCTGGTCAACTCGCCGTTCGAAGCCGAGCGGGCCAAGGCCCTGGAAGCCTTTGCCGAGCACTTCAAGGACAACCCGCTGGTCATGGATCAGTGGTTCAGCGTGCAGGCGGCCAGCACGCTACCGGGCGGGTTGGCACGGGTCAAGGCGTTGATGCAGCACCCTGCGTTCACCCTGAAAAACCCGAACAAGGTGCGTGCGCTGATTGGGGCCTTTGCCGGGCAGAACCTGATCAACTTCCATGCCGCCGATGGTTCGGGCTATCGCTTCCTCGCGGACCTGGTGATCGAGCTGAATGCGCTGAACCCGCAGATCGCCTCGCGTCAGCTGGCGCCGCTGACCCGCTGGCGCAAATATGACGATGCGCGTCAGGCGCTGATGAGGGGCGAGCTGGAGCGGATTCTGGCTTCGGGTGAGCTGTCCAGTGATGTGTATGAAGTGGTGAGCAAGAGCCTGGCTTGAGTTTTCTGTAGTCAGTGCCGGCCTCTTCGCGGGTAAACCCGCTCCCACAGGTACTTCACCGCTTTCATGGACGGTGTAGCACCTGTGGGAGCGGGTTGACCCGCGAAGCTTTTTGGGCCGACAACAAAACATAACACCCCGCCCGTTGTAATCGCGCAGACATCCCCGCTACGATCCCCTCAAGCTATTGCAGGCCTCTAGATCAGGCTTTTTGCAGTACCTGCAATGCATTGACCCACCAACAAGAACACAACAAGGGGGCAGTCATGAGGGAACAGCTACGGGCGCCGGCCAGGCGTGGTGCCTGGCCATTGGCGGCCAGCGCATTGCTGGCACTGGCATTGGGGGTGTGGGCCGACAGTGCCCAGGCCGCCGCTGCCGACGAATACTCCACCGAATCTGCCAAGGCCAGCCAAAGCCTGCTGATCGGCGCCACCCATGCCGGCAAGCGCCTGGTGGTGGTGGGTGATCGCGGCCATATACTGTTCTCCGACGACCAGGGCAATACCTGGACCCAGGCTCGTGTACCCACCCGGCAGTTGCTCACCGCCGTGTTCTTCCTCGATGACAAGCGCGGCTGGGCGGTCGGCCATGATGCGCAGATCCTCGTCAGCAGCGACGGCGGCGCAACCTGGACCAAGCAGTTCGAAGACCTCGCCCGTGAAGCACCCTTGCTCGATATCGCTTTCCTCGATGCGCAGCACGGCTTTGCCGTAGGGGCCTATGGCGCCTTGATGGAAACCACCGACGGCGGGCAGCACTGGCAGGACGTGGCCGAGCGCCTGGACAACCCTGACCAGTTGCACCTGAACGGTATTGCCCGTGTGCGGGATGCCGGCCTGTTCATCGTAGGCGAGCAGGGCGGCATGTTCCGCTCCGCCGACAACGGCCAGACCTGGGCCAAGGTGCAGGGCCCCTACGAGGGCTCGCTGTTCGGTGTGATCGGCACCGCCCAGTCGCACGCCTTGCTGGCCTACGGCCTGCGCGGCAACCTGTTCCGTTCCACCGATTTTGGTGACAGCTGGCAGCCGATCGAACTCAAGGTCGCGCGCGGCAACCTCGAATTCGGCCTGGCAAGCGCTACGCTTCTCGATGATGGCACCTTGGTGCTGGTCGGCAACGGCGGCAGTGTGCTGCGCAGTACCGATGGCGGCCAGACCTTCAGCGTGTACAACCGCGCCGACCGCATCGCCCTGGCTGGCGTCAGCGGCCTGGCCAATGGCGGCCTGCTGCTGGTGGGGCAGGGCGGCGTACACCTGGCGGATGCCCAGGGTGCCGAAGGGGTGAGCCGATGACCAGCAGGGAGAGCATTACCATGCACCCGCACCACCAGGACAAGGCCACGCTGCTTGAGCGCCTGATCTTCAACAACCGCCCCGTGGTCATCGCCCTGTGTGTGCTGGTGAGCATTTTCCTGTTCTGGCAGGCGACGCAGATTCGCCCGTCCACCAGTTTCGAGAAGATGATCCCGCTGCAGCACCCGTTCATCGAGCAGATGATGGAGCACCGCAACGACCTTGCCAACCTGGGTAACACCGTGCGCATTTCGGTGGAGGCGGTGAATGGCGACATCTTCGACAAGGACTACATGGAGACCCTGCGCCAGGTCCATGACGAGGTGTTCTACATCCCCGGCGTCGACCGTGCCGGGCTGAAGTCACTGTGGAGCCCCAGCGTGCGCTGGAGCGAGGTAACCGAGGAGGGCTTTTCCGGTGGCGAGGTGATCCCCAACACCTACAACGGTTCGCAGGACAGCCTCGACACCCTGCGCGACAACGTGCTCAAGTCCGGCCAGGTGGGGCGCCTGGTGGGTAACAACTTCAAGTCGAGCATCGTCGACGTGCCGCTGCTGGAGAGCTACCCCGACCCGCAGGACCCAGGCAAGCAGGTGAAGCTGGACTACCAGCAGTTCTCGCACCTGCTGGAAGAGAAGATCCGCGACAAGTTCCAGGCGCAGAACCCCAATGTGAAAATCCACATTGTCGGCTTCGCCAAGAAGGTCGGTGACCTGATCGATGGCCTGGTGATGGTGGCGATGTTCTTCGGCGTCGCCCTGGCCATTACCTGGGTGCTGTTGTACTGGTTCACCTGGTGCATACGCAGCACCATCGCCGTGCTCATCACTACCTTGGTGGCGGTGGTCTGGCAGCTGGGGCTGATGCATGCGGTGGGCTTTGGGCTGGACCCATACTCGATGCTGGTGCCGTTCCTGATCTTCGCCATCGGCATTTCCCACGGGGTGCAGAAGATCAACGGCATCGCCTTGCAGTCGAGTGACGCTGACAACGCCCTCACGGCGGCCCGGCGCACCTTCCGCCAGCTGTTCCTGCCGGGGATGATCGCCATCCTTGCCGACGCGGTGGGCTTCATCACTCTGTTGATCATCGATATCGGGGTGATTCGCGAATTGGCCATCGGCGCCTCCATCGGCGTGGCGGTGATCGTGTTCACCAACCTGATCCTGCTGCCAGTGGCCATTTCCTATGTCGGCATCAGCAAGAAGGCCATCGAGCGCAGCAAGAAGGACGCGACCCGCGAGCACCCCTTCTGGCGCCTGCTATCGAATTTTGCCAGTGCCAAGGTGGCGCCGGTGTCTGTCACCCTGGCGCTGGTCGCCTTCGCCGGTGGGCTGTGGTACAGCCAGAACCTGAAGATCGGCGACCTCGACCAGGGCGCGCCGGAGCTGCGCCCCGACTCGCGCTACAACCAGGACAACAGCTTCATCATCAGCAACTACTCGACCAGCTCCGACGTGCTGGTGATCATGGTCAAAACCCCGCCCGAGCAGTGCTCGGTCCACGCGACCATGGCGCCTATCGACGAGCTGATGTGGACCATGCAGAACACCCCGGGTGTGCAGTCGGCGATTTCCCTGGTGACCGTGTCCAAGCAGGTGATCAAGGGCATGAACGAGGGCAGCCTGAAATGGGAAACCCTGTCGCGTAACCCGGACATCCTCAACAACTCCATCGCCCGTGCCGACGGCCTGTACAACGGTGACTGCTCGCTGGCGCCGGTGCTGGTGTTTCTCAACGACCACAAGGCCGAGACCCTGGAGCGGGTGACCGCCGTGGCCAAGGCGTTTGCCGACAGCCACAACAAGGAAGGCCTGCAGTTCCTGCTGGCGGCGGGCAACGCCGGGATCGAGGCGGCGGCCAACGAAGTGATCAAGTCGGCCGAGCTGACCATCCTGATCCTGGTGTACATCTGTGTGGCGGTGATGTGCCTGATCACCTTCCGCTCGTTCGCCGCCACCCTGTGCATCGTCCTGCCGCTGGTACTGACCTCGGTGCTGGGCAATGCACTGATGGCCTACATGGGCATCGGGGTGAAGGTAGCGACCTTGCCGGTGGTGGCGCTGGGTGTGGGGATTGGCGTGGATTACGGCATCTACATCTACAGCCGGCTGGAAAGCTTCCTGCGTGCCGGGTTGCCGTTGCAGGAAGCCTATTACCAGACCCTGCGTTCGACGGGTAAAGCCGTGTTGTTCACTGGTTTGTGCCTGGCCATCGGCGTGTGCACCTGGATCTTCTCGGCAATCAAGTTCCAGGCCGACATGGGGTTGATGCTGACCTTCATGCTGCTGTGGAACATGTTTGGCGCGCTGTGGCTGCTGCCGGCGCTGGCACGGTTCCTGATCAAGCCGGAGAAGATGGTGGGCAAGGAAGGTGGGTCCATTTTCGCCCATTGAATCGCAAGGGGCCGCTTTGCGGCCCATTCGCAGCACAAGGCTGCTCCTGCAAGGGTTACGCGATCCCCTGTAGAAGCAGCCTTGTGCTGCGAATGGGCTGCAAAGCAGCCCCAGGGTTATAATGCCGCCATATTTCCCACAGGTACCCCCATGTCCCCCCTCGCCACCGCCCTGCAATCCTGCGACATGCTCCTGATCGACGGCCTGCACGCCTTCGATTTCACCGCCGACGCATCCGGCCTCACCGTCGAATGCATGGACGGCCGCCAGCTGCGCCGCTGGTCCTTCAGCCCTGATCAGGTCGCCGCCGCTATCGCCACCGGTGATGAATGGCAACTCAACGATGCCAACGGCGAGCATCGGCTAGTCTGTATGAGTGCCTTTCGCGCCCCGGATGAAGACCAAGATGAACCGGATCTGGACGAACCTGCTGACCGCTAGCCTGATGAGCCTGACAATCCACGCCCACGCCGCTACCTTGCTGGTGGGCAGTTATACCGATGGTGCCAGCCAAGGCATCTACCGCTATCAATTCGACGACAAGGTCGGCCATATTGACCCCACGCCCTTGCAGGTGGTGAAGAGCGTCAGCCCTTCGTGGCTGGTGTTGTCCGCCGACCAGCGTCAGCTGTTCGCGGTGAATGAAACCCCGCAGGGCCATGCCAGCAGTTTCAGCATCAGCAGCAAAGGCGAAATCAAGCCGCTCAACCAGGTGGCCACCGAGGGCGACGAGCCAACCCACGCCAGCATCAGCCGTGACCAGCGCTACCTGTTCGTGGCCAACTATGCGGTCAAGCCCGACCCCGGTGGCAGCCTGGTGGTGATTCCGGTGGCCAGGGACGGCAAGCTCAAGCCCGTGGTGCAGCAGGCCCGACACCAGGCCAGCGGGGTAAACCCTGAGCGCCAGGCCGGTGCCCATGTGCATTCGCTGGTGCTGTCGCCTGATGGCCAGCACCTGTATGCCAGCGACCTGGGTGCCGACAAGGTGTTCATCTACCGGTACGACGGCGCCAGTGCGGACCACCCGCTGACAGCGGCGATACCGGCGTCCGTGGCTTTGCCGCCGGGCAGCGGGCCGCGTCACCTGCTGTTCGATGCCAAAGGCCGCCATGCCTACCTCACCCTGGAAATGAACGCCGAGGTGGTGATGTTCGATGTGCAGGACGGCAACCTGGTCGAACGCCAGCGCTTGCCCCTGACCGAGCACCAGGAGGCAGCAGCCAAGGCGGCGGGTGGCTTGCACCTGTCGGCGGACGGGCGTTTCCTGTACGTGAGCAACCGCGGCACGGCTAACGAGATTGTGGTGTTTGGCGTGAGCAAGGACGATGGCCAGTTGACCTTCCTGCAGCGTCGTTCGGTGGAAGGCGATCACCCCAGGGAATTTGCCCTGGACCCGAGTGACAACTTCCTGCTGGTGGCCAACCAGAAGAGCAACCAGATCGTGGTGATGCGTCGCGATCCGCGCAGCGGCAAGCTGCTGGAGACGGTGCAGACGCTGCAGCAGGATGCACCCTCGGACCTCAAGTTCATCGAGTGATATCGATTGGCGTGATAATCGATACTGGCGCAATGAATTTTTGCGTGCGGCCTCGGCGGCGTAAGTTTGACCCAAGGCCCAAGCGGGCCACCGTCAAACCACCGCCGTCGAGGTCAGCCCAGATGAACTTCAATCTCTTCCCGGTTATTGCCGCATCCGCCATTTCCGCATCGGTCGTACTGCCGGCGCATGCCCATGCCGACAGCAGCGGCAAGGCCTCTGCCACCCACAGCTACACCGAGCAGTACCTGCGCCAGAGTGCCAACTTCCATGCGGCCTTGAGTGCCAAGCAGCACCACTGAGCCAGCCTGCTGCGGCCCCTGTGGGAGCGGCCTTGTGTCGCGAAAGGGGCGCAAAGCGCCCCCAGGATTTGAGCGGTTTACTCTAAGAATGCTGGGGCCGCTGTGCGGCCCTTTCGCGACACAAGGCCGCTCCCACAGGGGACCGTGTAAAGCTGAGAGCTGTTCATTTGGCCATGACTGACCTGAACAGCTCCGAAGCCAGCCACCCCTCCAGCCAGCTCCGCACCCGCGGATAAGCCGCCTCGGCGAACCACTGCGGTTCGACCCCGGCAAACTGGCGCATCAGGGGTAGCAACGCGGCATCGGCAATGCTCGGGTGGTCGGCCAGCAGGTAGGGCCGGCCGGCCAGCAGGCCTTCGAGCTCCGCCAGCCAGGCCTCGGCCTGCTGGCGGTAATGCTCGCGGGAATGCTGCGGGTAACGCTCGGCATACTTGTACAGGTTCACCTGGGCCTTGAACGTGCTGTCGTTGCGCGCAATCAGCGCTTCAGCCTGCTGCGCCGCCGCAGGGTCAGCCTGTAGCTGCCAGTCCTGCGGGTCGTTTTGCGTCAGCGCCCAGCGCATGATGTCCAGGCTTTCTTCCAGTACCCCGGCACCGGTATCCAGCACCGGCACCGTGCCCTTGGGCGACAAGGCCAGCAGTGCTGCCGGCTTGTTCTTCATCGCCACCTCACGGATTTCCACCGCGCACCCGGCATAGCGCAAGGCCAGGCGCGCGCGCATGGCCCAGGGGCAGCGGCGGAACGAGTAGAGGATCACCCGCATACCTCCACGTCACTCAGGCCATTGCCCTGGCGGCGCACCTGGATTTGCACCGGGATACGCTCGTGCATTTCCTGCACGTGGGAGATCACCGCCACCTTGCGGCCCTGGGCCTGCAAGCCGTCGAGGGCGTCCATGGCCAGTTGCAGCGACTCGGGGTCGAGGCTGCCGAAGCCTTCGTCGATGAACAGCGATTCGATGCGCAGGGTGCTGGAGGCCATCGAGGCCAGGCCCAGGGCCAGGGCCAGTGAGACCAGGAAGGTTTCCCCGCCCGACAGCGAATGCACCGAGCGCAGTTCGTCGCCCATCTCGGTGTCCAGCACCAGCAGGCCCAAGGCGCTTCCGCCACGCTTGAGGCGGTAGCGGCGGGCCAGCTGGCGCAACTGGGTGTTGGCGTGGTGCAGCAGCAGATCGAGGTTGTAACCCTGGGCGATCTTGCGGAACACATCGCCCGAGGCTGAACCGATCAAAGCGTTCAGGCGCCCCCAGCGTTGCCATTGCTGATGGGCCTGTTCGATTTCTGCCGCCAACGCCAGGTGTGCCTGCTGGCGACGTTGGTCGTCGGCCTGTTGCGCGCGCAGTTCGGCGCACTGCTGCTCGTGGCTGGCCAGGCGCGCGCGCAGCCCGGTCAGGGCGTGCTCCAGGGCTTCGGCCGAGGTGTCCACGGTCATTTGCGTGGCGTGTTGTTGCAGGCGTTGTTCGCGCTCCTGCAGCAGCACACGGCCCTGTTCGATGGCTTTTTCGGCGTTTTGCAGGCGCTGGCGCAGTTCATTGACGTGCGCGTCATCCATGGCCAGCAGGCGATCCAGGCCGGCGTCATCCAGTTCCGGGTGCTCGCTGCGCCACTGGGCAATCTGGCCCTGCAACTGCTGGCACTCGGCGTCCAGCGCTTGCTGCTGCTGGACGTTGGCCTTGAGTTCACTGGCCAGTTGCACACCCTGGGTGCGCAGGTCTTGCAGGCGCTGGGCGGTGTCGGCGTCCAGGGCGCGGGCTTGCTCCAGCGTGCTGTTCATGTGCTGCTGCCAGGCTTCTGCACTGCTGTGCTCACCCAGCAGTTCGCCGAGTGAGGCCTGGGCCTGCTGGCGTTGTTCTTCGAGGACGGCCAGTTTCTGCTGCAACTGCTGCAGCCCTTGCACGCGCGCCTGTTGCTGGTCGTGCAACTTGTCCAGCTGTGCCTGACGGGCTTGTTGTTCTTCCAGTTCGTCCTTGCGCTGCTCCAGTTGCTGGAGGCGCTGGGCAATCTGCTGGTCGAGGGCGAGGAAGGCATTTGCCGGGTCTTCGTTGAGGGCCTTGAGGGCTTGCTCGGGCAATACGCCAGCGAGGTCGCTCAGCCCCTGCTGCAACTGCTGCTCATCGTTGGCCAGGGCCTGGTGCTGTTGCTCCAGATGACGCTGGGCCTGCTGCTGGGCGTCGTGGGCAGCCTGCAATTGCTGGTTGAGGCGGGCGGCATCTTTTTGCAGGGCGAGCAGGGCGCTCTGGCGCTTCTCGTCCTGGCCGATTTCTTCATCCAGGCGCCGCAACTGGCTGTCGAGCCAGGTGCTGCGGGCCTTGTCGTCCTGCGGGGCGAGGGCCGGCCACAGGCTGTGCGCCTGTACCTGGGCCACCAGCGGTTGCAGCTGTTCGCCCAATTGTTGCAGTTGCTGTTGGTAGTCCTTGAGCTGGGCATTCACCACGCCCAGCTGGGTACGCAGTTCCACCAGCTTGCCGTTGAGGGTTTCGACCTGCTTCTGCGCGGCCTCTTCTTCGGCCTGGTCATGGCGACCCAGGCTCTGCAGCAGCGCTTCGGGCTGATGAAACGGGTGCTCGGCGCTGCCACACACGGGGCAGGGTTCGCCGTCGCGCAGCTGGCCACGCAGTTCTTCGACGCTGGTGTTGCGCGCCAGGCGCTGGCGTTCCAGCAACTGGCGGGTGAGGGTCAGCGCTTGCTCGGCCGCTTCCAGCTCGGCCTTGGCGGCGGTGCCTTCGGTAATCAGTTGCTGGCGTTGCTGCATGGCCTGCTGCTGCCGTTCGCGCATGGCATCCAGCTGCTGGCGCAGGTCTTGTTCACGGCCATGCAGGCGCGACAGCTCCTCGACGGCGCGCTGTTGCTTGCGGTTGTCCTGCAGCATGCCACCGAGCAGGTCGATTTGTTCGGCAAGGGCCTGCGGTTCGGCCTTGGCTTCACGGAATAGCAGGTCATAGGCGTCGCGCTCGGCCTGCAAGTGAGCATTGGCCTGGCTGGCCTGGGCCTGCAGGCCGGGCAGTTCATCACGGCCTTTGGCCAGGCGGCCACCAATCAGCATCACCTGCTTGAGCTGCGGCAGATAGGCGTGCCAGGCATCGGCCAGGCCCGCCAGGTGCTGGCTGTCGGCCAGTGCGGTGTCGATGTTGGCCAGTTGCTGCAGGCTGCGCTGCTGGTTGGCTTCCAGCTGCTGCACCTGCTGCTGGCCCTCGGCGACCTGTTGTTCAGCCTGTTGGCCGGTGCTGCGCTGCGCGGCCAGCTCCTGGCCCAGGCGGGCCACGTTGTCCTGGGCGGCAAAGGCCTGACGCAGGCGTGGTGCGTCCTCGCTGTGCCGGGCCTGGCGGTCGGCAAGCGCTTGGCGTGCGGCGCTCAGCGCCTGTTCGAGCTCGAGGGTGCGCAGCTGCAGCTCGGTTTGCTGTTGCTGTTGCTCAGCGATCTTCGCGGCCACGGGTGCCAGTTGCGCAGCCAGCGCCTGCTGGCGGTGGAATTGGTGGCGCTGCGGGGCAAGGCGTTCCAGGCGTACGAGGTCCAGGCGGGGTTCGGCCAGTTGTTGCCAGCTGTGTTCGGCGGCCTGCAGCGCGGTGCCGGCTTCGGCATGCTGGGCCTGCAGCTGGCGTTGCTCATTCAGCCAGTTGCGTTGCTGCTCCAGTTGGCGCTCGCCGGCCTGGTCGGCCTTGAACTGCTGCTGCGCCTGCTCCAGGCGCTGGTCCAGTTCGGTGCGGGCTTCGGCGGCCATTGGTAACAGGTGGCTGGCGCGGTCCTTGAGGGCGTTGTGGGCCTCGGCGGCTTCACGGGCCTTGCTGAAGGCACGCTGGCCCAGGCGGGTGTAGATGGTGGTGTTGGTGAGCTTTTCCAGCAGCTCGCTGCGCTCTTTGTCGTCAGCCTTGAGGAAGGCCCCGAACTCGCTTTGAGCCAGCATCACCGCACGGGTGAACTGCTCGAAGTTCAGGCCCAGGCGGGCTTCGACCAGTTGCTTGTATTCGTTCTTGCCGCTGCCCAGCACCTGTTCGCTGTCCAGGTCGTAGAAGCTCTGGCGGCTGTGTTGCAGCTTGCCATTGGCCTTGTCGCGGGCGCGGTTGGCTTCCCAGCGGGCGCGGTAGCGGCGGCCGTCGATACCGATGAAATCGACCTCGGCGAAGCCACTGCCGGTGCCCCGGCGCAGCAGGTTGCGCGGGTCGTAGGTGGGGATTTCGCCATCGGCGTCGGGCACCTTGGCCTCGCGGCCAATGTCGTTCAGGCGTGGCACCGTGCCAAACAACGCCAGGCACAGGGCGTCGAGCAGCGTGCTCTTGCCCGCCCCGGTGGGCCCGGTGATGGCAAACAGGCCAGCGCTGGCCAGCGGCTCGGCGGTAAAGTCGATTTCGACCGGGCCGGCCAGCGATGCCAGGTTCTTCAAGCGAATGGCGAAAATCTTCATGGCTGCTCCTCTTCCTGCTGCACGTCCTGCAACAGCAGGGCAAAGTCGGCCAGCGCCTGCTCATCTGCGGGGTTGCCATAAGCCTGCTCCCAGGCGCGGCTGAACAGGTCCTGCGGGGTCATCTGGGAAAGCTCGACAAAGGCCAGGTCATCGTCTTCGGCGTTATTGCGGCCGGCGTATTCGGCGCTGATGCGGATCAGCCGCACGGCCTTGCCTTCCAACGCCGTTTCAATCTGCTGGCGCAGGTCGGGTTGCGGCTCGTCCAGTATCACCCGCACCTCCAGCCAGGGCTGGCGGTTGGGGTCTTCGAGCAGGTCGATCACGGGCAGGTCGGCCAGTTGTTGCAGCAGTTCGCCGAGCGGCGCCGGGCCGACCCGTTGCAGGGCCACCGCGCGCGGTACCGGGCGCGGTTCGACGCTGACCAGGTCGGTGCCGTCCAGCTCCACTTCCAGCACCTGGTGCGGGTAGTTGATTTCGGCGAACGACAGCGGGATCGGCGAGCCGCTGTAGCGGAGGCGTTCTTCGCGGTTGACCTTCTGCGGCTTGTGCAGGTGGCCCAGGGCGACATAGCTGATGGCCTTGTCGAACAGCTTGGCCGGCAGTGCCTCGGCGTTGCCGATGATCAGGCTGCGCTCCGAGTCCTCCGACACCGAGCCACCGGCCATGTGCGCATGGCTGATGGCGATCAGCGCCTGGTCTTTCTTGCGCTTTTTCTGCGCGGCGGCGATCAGTTGCTGATGCACCTGGGTGATGCCTTGCAGATAGTCGTCGCCCAGGTTCGGGCCGGTGACCTCGGCCGGGCGCAGGAAGGGCAGGGCCAGGCACCAGGCGGCGACCTTGCCGCGGCCGTTGGTCAACGGGATCAACAGGCGCTCGGCATCCAGCTGGCCTTCATCCAGCCAGTGCACACGGCCCAGGGCATGGGTGCGCAGACGGCGCATCAATGCGGCGGGCAGCTCGATGCGCGAGCCGGAGTCGTGGTTGCCGGCGATCATCACGATGTCCAGCTTGGGCTGTTGCTCATGGGCCTGGACGATGAAGTCGTAGAGGCGCTCCTGGGCTTTGACCGGCGGGTTGACCGTGTCGAAGATGTCGCCGGCAATCAGCAGCGCATCCGGCTGGCGCAGGCGCAGCTGGCCGAGCAGCCAGTCGAGGAAGCAGGCGTGTTCGAAGTCGCGTTCCTGGCCGTGCAGGCTTTGGCCCAGGTGCCAGTCGGAGGTATGAAACAGACGCATGGATGACCTGTTGGTGTCGAGTCGGGCAAGCGGGGAAAGGGCGGTATGGTAACCCAAGGATGGGGTTGAGAGGTGTCTGCCTGGAGATGTTTGGCGGCTGTGAGATCGAGCGCCGCCCGCGCGGCGCATCGCGAGCTGCTACGTTTGTTTCGGGCCAGTAACGTCTGTGACAGGCGCGCGCGCCCCCCTTGTCCATACGACGCAATACCGAGACATGCGCCAAAGCGTTCGCGCGCAATTCCCCCAGGAATAACTGGCCCGAAACAAACGTAGGAGCGAGCGCAGCTCGCGATGCGCCGCGCGGGCGGCGCTCGATCTCACAGGCGCTGAAAACCTTGTGGCGAACACCTGGTGGCCTACTTGGGATAAAGCGGCGGCAAGCTGCCGTTGTCACCCGTCGGCAGCAGCACCTGCTCAGCCGGCGGAATGGTGCCAATCGCCCGCCATAAATCCTCACCCTGCCAATACTGGCCACTCTCGCTATACAACGCCCCGTTCAACCCATCCAGCGCATCCGACAACGGCACGAAGCGCGCGGCCATCTCGGCCAGGGTTTCCGGTTGTTGCCGGGCCCACGCATCCAGCGCCTGGCGCGTGGCCTGGGGGTCGTTGGCCTGGCACGCACGCTTGAGGTCGTCCAGCAAGGTACGTGGGCTTGGCCCGTTCTGCGCCGCGCGCAGCACCGCAGGCCGCGAGCGGGCGCGCCACCACAGGGCAAAGCCCAGCACGGTGGTCAGGGCGAACACCAGTGTGGCCAGTTGCCAAGGCCACAGCAGGGTGCTGGCGCTGCTGTTGTCGCCCACAGGGGTGTCTGCGCTTAGCGCCGGGTTGTCCTGCACATTCAGGGTGCGCGCCGGCAGGCTGCTGTGTTCCAGATGGTCTTCGCGGGTGTTCCACCAGGCCACTTCCAGCGCCGGCAAGGTCAGCGTACCGGCGTGAGTCGGCACCAGGGCTTCGCGTTCTTCGCGGTTGGCGGTCATGCCGCGCTCGCTGATTTCGTTGCGCAGCAGCGGTTGGTCAGGGTAGCGGCGCAAGCCGATGATCTCTGTGGCGGGCAGCGGCGGCAGTTGGGTGCTGGACAAGCCCTCGGCACGCAAGGTGATGTTGCGCGTCAGCGAGTCGCCAATCTGCACCTGCTGGCTGCCCGGGTCGGGGTTCCAGTGCTCTTCCAGGGTCAGGCTGCGGGCTGGCAACCATGGTACGCCAGCGGGCCAGGCCGCGGGAATCGGCCGCACGGTGAGGCGCAAGGGCAGCGAACTGACCTGCACCTGGCGGCCGGCGCGCGCCGTGCCATTGGCTTGTGGCGCTTCGTCGTTGCTGGCGGCGGCAGTGGCGGTAAAGGTCAGTGAGGGAATATCGAGGCTGCCACTTTGCTGCGCGTACACCGCATAGCGGGTTTCGATCACGCCATGACGCACGCCGTTGATTTCCTTTTCATACGTGCGCGATTCGCCTAGTGGCTCGACCTTGGCGTTCTCCAGTTGCAGCGGGCTGAGGCTGCTGTCGTCGTACAGCGCCACCGAATGGTAGATGCGCAGGGTCAGCACAGCCTGGGCCTGGACGTAGACGTCGTTGCTGTCCAGGGTCGCTTCGATGAACACTTGCGAGGCGCTGTCCTGGCGGCTGGCATCGGCTTGCAGCACTTGCAGTTCGATGGCCTGGCTGTGCGACTGGCCCAGTTGCAGCTCGGGAATGCGCAGGCTGCCGCTGCGCCGTGGCAGCAGGGTGATGATCCAGCGGGTACTGGCGCGGGTTTCACCGTCCAGGGTGTGCAGGCTGTTCAGCTGGCGCGTGCCGCGCACTTCAAAGTCACCTTCCAGGGCGCGCAGGTCGGGCTTGCCGAACTCGGTGACGTCCTGGCTTTCCAGGGTCAGCTCCAGGCTCTCGCCGGCTTCCAGGCGGGTGCGGTCAACGCTGGCTTGCAGCAGCGGCTCGGCCTGGGCCAGCACGGCCCATACCAGGGTGAGCAGAAAGACGCCGAAGCGACTCATCGTGGGGTTTCCTGATGCAATTGCTGTTCATACCAGAATTTGCGCCGCAGCAGCTCCGCCGGGTTATCGGGGATCTCCCGCAGCCATTGTTCCAGGGCCTGGCGCTGCTCGGTGTCGAGGCTGGTCGAAACCGGGCGCTGTGGCGGCTGGGTGACATTGTCGTCAGCACCCGCCTGGTTGCCGGGCGCGGCCTGGTTGTTATTGCTGCTTTCACCGGGTTGTTCGGCGTTGGCCTGTTCGTCGCTGCCGGGCGTGCCTTGGGCCGGGCTGCTGGACGAGCTGCTATTGCCTTCGGTTTCACTGCCGGGTGTACCTTGGGCATCGCTGCTGGCTGACTGCTCCTCGGCCTTGGCCTCGCGCTGTTGCAGCAGTTGTTGCACCAGCGCCTGGTTGTCCAGCGCGGGTTGCAGGTCTGGCTGGCGCTCCAGGGCTTGCTCGTAGGCGTCCAGGGCGGCCTCCAGTTCGCCGCTGCGGGCCAGGGCATTGCCTCGATTGTAGTGGGCGGCGGCTGTGTCGCCTTGGGAAAATGCTTCGGCGGCACCGGCATAGTCGCCGGCCTGGTACAGCGCCATGCCGCGCCACTGTGGGTTCTGGAAGTGGCGTGCGGCGCTGGCCGGGCGGTTTTGTTCCAGCAGGCGCTGGCCTTGCTGGTCGGGGCGCAGCCACAGGTCGTTGAACTCAAAGGCCTGGCTGGGCTGTGGCAGGACCAGCAGCAGTGGCAGGCAGAACAGCCAGCCACGACGGCCGGCGCAGGCGGCCAGCAACAACAACGGGATCAGCAGCCAGTAACCCTGGTCGGCCCAGCTGTCCAGTTGCAGGGTCTGGCCGTCATTGCGTGCGGTGCGCGGGTTGTCGAACAGGCCCAGCCCGCGCAGGTCGAGGTCGTCGATGCGGGCATGCCGGTAGCGTCCGCCCGTGCCGTTGATGAAGCCTTTGAGGCTGGCGCTGTCCAGCCGTGGCAAAAGAATGCCGCCCTGGTCGTCCTTGAGGTATTCGCCGCTGGCCTGGCGTACCGGCGCGCCTTCGCGGCTGCCAATGCCCAGCATCAGCAGGCTTGGGCCTTGACGGCCGAGGGCCTGGCTGATGCCTTGCCGTTCCTGGGCACTCAGCGACGAGCCGATCAACAGCAAACGCCCTTGGCCCAGGCCACTCTGGGCCAGCAAGGCCAGGCCTTTTTGCACGGCCAGGTCGGCGCGTTGGCCAGGTTTTGGCATGATCGACGGGTCGATGGCCTCCAGCAGGTTGCGGGTGGTGGCCAGGTCATCGGACAGCGGCACCAGGGTGTGCGCCGAGCCGGCATACACCACCAGCGCAGTCTGGCTGTCACGGCGGCGTTCGAGCAGGTCGAGCACCTTGCGCCGGGCCTGCTCCAGGCGGTTGGGCGGGCTGTCGTCGGCGAGCATCTGCGGGGTCAGCTCCAGCAGGATCACCAAGGGGTCGGCCGGGCGCTGGCGGTTTTCTTCCACACGCTGCCAGCTGGGCCCGAGCAGGGCCAGGATCACCAGCGCCCAGGCCAGGCCCAGTGCTATCCACGGCAGCTTGCTTGCGCTGCCGCTGCCACCGCCCAGCAATACGCCGTGGAAGGCCGGCGGCAAGATCATCTGCCAGCGCCCGGCGCGCTTGCGCCGGTGCCACAGCTTGTACAGCAGCCAGCCGAGCAGCGGCACGGCCAGCAACCACAGCGGGCGAAGCCATTGGGGCCACAGTTCGATCATCGCCGCCTCCTCAGGCGCAGGCGCTTCAGACGCTGGCGCCATTCCGGGTGCGGCTGCAGGAAACGCGGCTTGCGCAGCAGGCGTTGCAACAGGTTGTCGGGCCATTGCACGGCCACCACCAGCAGCACGCTGAGCAGCAGCGCCAAGGCCAGGGGCCAGGCGTACAGGGCCTGGGCCGTGCGTGCCTGGGTAGGCTGTTGGGCTACCGGCTCCAGCTGGTCGAGGGCGTCGCCGATGGCGCCCAGTTCGGCGCCGTCATGGGCACGGAAATAGGCACCGTGGGTGATGTCGGCGATTTCCTTGAGCGAGGCCTCATCCAGGTCCAGGCTCGGATTCAGGCCAAGCAAGCCGGGGGTGCCACTGGCTTCGGGGTTGGCGCCAATGCCGATGGTGTAGATACGCACCCCTTCCTGGGCGGCCAGGCGAGCGGCGGTCAGCGGGTGGATTTGCCCGCCGTTGTTGGCGCCGTCGGTGATCAGCACCAGCACCCGGCTTTGTGCTGGCCGTTGGCGCAGGCGTTTGACCGCCAGGCCAATGGCGTCACCGATGGCGGTGTTTTTGCCGGCGATGCCGATTTGCGCCTCCATCAGGAATGTACGCACGGTGCGCCGGTCGAAGGTGAGCGGCGCCTGCAGGTAGGCCTGGCTGCCGAACAGGATCAGGCCCACACGGTCGCCTTCACGGTCTTGCAAGAAGTCGCCCATCAGCGCCTTGACCAGGTCGAGGCGGCTGATGTCTTCGTTTTTCCACTGCATGTCGGGGAAGTCCATCGACCCGGACACGTCCACCGCCACCAGCAGGTCGCGGCCGCTGGCGGCCACCGGCACCGGATCGCCCAGCCATTGCGGGCGGGCGGCGGCGCATAGCAGCAACAACCAGATGACCACGAACGGCGCCTGCTGGCGCCAGGTGGGCAGGTTGAGCCGTGCGCGGCGCCCTGCCAGGCCTTCCAGCTCGTTGAGGAAGCCTACCTTGAGCACCGGCTCGCCGCTGTCGGCGGCTGGCAACAGCAGGCGCGCCAGCCAAGGCAGCGGCAACAGGGCGAAGACCCACGGCCAGGCCAGTTCAAACATGCTTGCGGATCCAGGTTTCGACGGCTTGGCTGAGCCCGGCAATGGCCTTGTCATCAAGCTTGCACTCAGGCTTGTAGGCGCCTTCGACCAGTATCATCCAGCGGGTCAGGCCGGCAGCCGGGCAGCGGTTGTCGAGAAATGCCAGCCACTGGCGGCCGTTGAGGGTGTGGCTGTTGGCACCTGGATAGTGGCTGCGGCACAGGCGCTTGAGCAGGGCATTGATCTGTTGCAGCCAGGCGCCGGCCGGGGCGCCGTCGTAGGGGCGCGGCAGGCGCGCCAGCTCGGCCAGGGCGGCCACGCGCACCGGGTCGAGCGGTTGTTCGGCGCGCACGATGCGGCGTTTGCCCGGGCGCCAGCGGCGCAGCCGCCACAGGCCCCAGCCCAGCAATGGCAGCACGGCCAGCAGCAGCCACCAGCCCGGTGCCGGCGGCCACAGGCCGACAGGCGCAGGCTCGATCAGTGGGTGCAACTGGTCGAGCGGGTTCATGACGCGCTCCTTGGCCGCTGGGCGTTCAGGTACTCGCGCAGTTGCTCGATCATGTCGCTTTGGGTGCTCAGCGGCATCAACACGACGCGCAGTTTCTGGGCCATCAGCTCCCAGCGCTCGATGCGTGCTTCGGCCTGCTTGCGATAGGCCTGGCGCAGGTTGGCGTCCAGGGTGTCGAGTTCCAGCTGCGCGCCCCGTTGGGCAAAGCGTAACAGGCCGGCGGCAGGGAGGGCGTGGTCGAGCGGGTCGGAGACTGGTAGCAGCAACAAGTCGCAGTGGCGCGAAAGCATGGCCAGGTGCTGTTCGCACTGCGCGGTCAGCGCACGTTCGTCGCAAATGACAATGGCCAGGCTGCCAGGGCGCAGTACCTCTCGCGCCCGGCGCAGGGCCAGGCCAAGGCTGTCGGCCTGGGGCACGGCTTCGGTGTGCAGCGACTGGTTGACCTTGGCCAGGCGGTTGAGCAGTTGCAGCAGGCTCTGCTTGCTGCGCCGGGGCTTGATTTCGTGAGGGTCGTTGTCACCGAACACCAACCCGCCGATGCGGTCGTTGTGGCCCAGTGCGGCCCAGCCGAACAGTGCCGCAGCCTGGGCCGCCAGCACCGACTTGAACAGCAGGCCCGAACCAAAGAACAGCCGTTGGCTTTGCTCGACGAGGATGAAGATCGGCCGCTCGCGCTCTTCGTGGAACAGCTTGGTGTGCGGTTCCTGGGTGCGTGCAGTGACCCGCCAGTCGATGTTGCGCACATCGTCGCCGGCCTGGTACACGCGCACCTGGTCGAAGTCCACCCCGCGCCCGCGCAGCTTGGAATGGTGCAGGCCCACCAGCGGGCTGCGCTGGCCGGGCTTGGAAAACAGCTGGATTTCGCGGACGCGGTGGCGCATGTCGATCAGCTCGGCAAGGCCGATGCGGATGCCGGGTTCGGCCAGCTGCGCGGTGGGCATTGGGTCAGGCAACGGCGACGACGTCGAGGATGCGCTGGACCACACGGTCCTGGTCGATCCCCGCCGCCTCGGCCTCGAACGACAGGATGATGCGGTGGCGCAGCACGTCGAACAGCACGGCCTGGATGTCTTCGGGGCTGACGAAGTCCCGACCGGCCAGCCAGGCGTGGGCGCGCGCGCAGCGGTCCAGCGAGATGGAACCGCGTGGGCTGGCGCCGTAGGCGATCCAGTCGGCCAGCTCGGTGTCGAACTTGGCCGGGGTGCGGGTGGCCATCACCAGTTGCACCAGGTATTCCTCCACCGCGTCGGCCATGTACAGGCCGAGGATTTCCTTGCGCGCAGCAAAGATGGCCTGCTGGCTGACCCGGCGCTCGGGCTTGGTTTCGCCGCCCAGCGCTTCGCCACGTGCTTGCGCCAGGATGCGCCGCTCCACGGCTGCGTCGGGGAAGCCGATTTTAACGTGCATCAGGAAGCGGTCGAGCTGGGCTTCGGGCAGGGGGTAGGTACCTTCCTGCTCGATCGGGTTCTGCGTGGCCATGACCAGGAACAGCGGCGACAGGTCGTAGGTGCTGCGGCCCACGCTGACCTGGCGCTCCGCCATGGCTTCGAGCAGTGCCGACTGCACCTTGGCCGGGGCGCGGTTGATTTCGTCGGCCAGTACCAGGTTGTGGAAGATCGGCCCCTGCTGGAACACGAAGCTGCCGGTTTCCGGGCGGTAGATTTCGGTACCGGTGATGTCGGCCGGGAGCAGGTCTGGGGTGAACTGGATGCGATGGAACTGCGCCTCGATGCCTTCGGCCAGTTCTTTGATGGCCTTGGTCTTGGCCAGGCCCGGGGCACCTTCGACCAGCATGTGGCCGTCGGCCAGCAGCACGATCAACAGCCGTTCGACCAGTTTCTCCTGGCCTAGGATCTGGGTAGAAAGAAAGGTGCGCAGCGCGGTCAGCGCTTCACGGTGTTCCATCAGTGACGGTTCCTGGTATGGGGCCGCAGGCGGGGCTGAAGGCAGCTGCCCTGGCAAGGGGTGATACTTTAATCCATCCGGGGGGGTGGCGACCAATGGCGGCTGGGAAATTTATCCAGCCCTGGGCCTTGTATATACAGAAATGTCCTGCAAGTGGCTGGCCAAAGGCCGATGTTCTGCGGCGGGGTCCTGGCGCCTGCTTGTGCTTCTGACGCAAGCAGGAGCACAACGATGGAACTGAACAGCTGCAGTAATGAAGCCGCTGCGCCGCTCACTTTGAGGTTCGGCGTGTTTTTCGACGGCACGGGTAACAACCAGCACAATGCGATATCGGCGGATGCGAACGGCGACAAAGGCGCCAGTTATGCCAACGCCTTGAGCAATGTGGCCCTGTTGCATGCGCTGTACCCGGCGCAGGCGGCCGATACGGGCGGGGCCATGGCGTTTCTGAAATGTTATGTGGAGGGGGTGGGTACCCGAGCCGGTGAGGCGGATGGCACCTATGCCTCGGCCACCGGGCGTGGCCACACGGGGGCGCAAGCGCGGGTTACCGAAGCCTTGGCGGGGCTTGCCGGGCAACTGCGCGATTGGCGCCGGGCGCATCCGCAGGCCATGCTGGCGCAGGTCGAGTTCGACCTGTTCGGCTTCAGCCGCGGTGCGGCGGCAGTGCGTCATCTGGCAAATCTGCTGCACGACGACGGCGCCAGGCTGCTGGCAGTACCGTGCAGTATCACGATCAATTTCATCGGCCTGTTCGACACCGTGGCTGCGATCATTGCGCCGTTGCAGGGCGATTTCGACCCTGCCGACGACCGCCATGGCGGCTTGCGGCTGGGCCTGGGTACCGGCATTGCCCGTCATGTGGTGCAACTGGTGGCGGGGGATGAGCAGCGGCACAACTTCCCATTGGTGAGCAGCGGTCACGACATCGTGTTGCCGGGTGTGCATTCGAATATTGGTGGTGGTTACCCGAGCAGTACGCTGGAGCGGGTACTGCTGTGCAAACCGCAGTCACAGCGTGTGATGCGGCGCGTCTGCGCTGAACAGACCCGCGCATATGCCAAGGTAAGTGCGTTGTTGGCGTCGGCATTTGGCGGCTTGGGCGCGCGGGTGATTACCTGGGAAGAAGCGATTGCCGGTGGGCGGCCAGAGGAGGCGCAAAAGCAGGTGTATGCGGCGGTGTACCGGGAGCGGGAGGTGGCGGGGCAGCTTTCGCGGGTGTACCTGAGTGTCATGCGTGAGCTGGCGGTGCGTGCGGGGGTGCCGTTTGAGCCGTTGGGTGGGCAGGCTGAGCATGGGGTGCCGGCTGATTTGCTGGAGATCAGCCGCAAGTTGCATGCGTTTGCCCTGGGTGAATGTGAACAGCCTGGCCTGACCGGGGATGAGCAGCGGTTGTTGCGTGACAGGTATGTGCACACCTCGGCGAACTGGAATGCGCTGAAGGGGTTGCGCAACAGTGTGCTGGATATGTTGTTCATCAACCGGCCAGCGGCAGGCGGTCGGGTGGTGCATCCGAACCCGGTAGCTTTATCAACCTGAACCGGCCTCATCGCCGGCAAGCCGGCTTCCACACGGATCGCGCCGCACTCAAGAGGTGTGGAGTCCTGTGGGAGCTGGCTTGCCGGCGAAAGGGCTGCAAAGCAGCCCTAGGGTCTAAGCCAGCTGGCGACGCTTACTGGCTAAATATGCCTCCTGCGCCAGGGTCAGCAGCACGGTCAGCAGCATGAACACCACCGAAGCGATGAAGATGCCTTCGGGCAGGCGCTGATCGAGCATCCAGCCGAATGCAATGGGCCCGAGAGCGCCGCCGATGTTGAAGCCGGTCGAGACCAGCCCGAAGGTTTTACCCTCGGCACCACGGGGTGCCGCCGCCTTGACCAGCATGTCCCGCGACGGCGCGATGACCCCGGTCAGCAAGCCGATGGCCCCCAGTACCGCTACCAATGCCCAGTCCCGCACCAGCCCCAGCGCCACCAGCGTCGTCAGCGCCGCCGCCAGGGCAAAGGCCATGGCCGCCACCAGGCCATGGCGGCGGGTGCGGTCAGCCAGGGCTCCGCCGCACAAAACGCCCACTGCACTGCTGAGCAGAAACGCCGTGAGCGCCGTGTTGGCCCAGGCCAGGGTCAGGCCTTGGCCCTGGACCAGGGCGGCCACGGAGAACTTCTCGATGGCACTGGTGCTCAGGTTCAGCAGGATGAACAACACCGTCAACACACCGATCATCGGCGTGAGCAAGCGCACGCGGCCAGGCGCAGCACCAAGGCCAGCGTCACTTTTGTTGCCATGCCCGCAAACCTGATAAATGCCGCTGCGTGGCACAGAGATCAGCAGCAGCGCGGCAATACCTACCACCGCACCTGCTGCCAGGGCGGCCTGGGTACCCAACACGGCGGCGATGCCGAGAAATACCGCTGGCGTTACCGCCGAACCGAGGAAACCGGCGAACGTATGGATCGAGAACGATCGCCCCAGGCGGCCTGCCTCAATGCCGTTGACCAGCAACGCGTAGTCGGCAGGGTGGTAGACGCCATTGGCCAGCCCGGCCAAGGCCATCGCTACCAGCAATACCGCATAGCCGGGGCTGACCGCCAGCATCAGGAAACTGAGACTGCCCAGCAGCAACCCGGCCTTGAGCACCTTGCGCGCACCGTAGTGGTCGACGGCAAAGCCCAACGGTGCCTGCACCAAGGCAGAGACGATGTTGAACACCGCCAGGGCCACGCCAAGCTCGACGAACCCCACACCCAGCAGGCCGGGGAGGACGGGCAGCAATGCCGGGATCAGCATGATGTGCACATGGCTGACAAAGTGCACGGCAGCAATTTGGGTAAGAAGCTTGGGGCCAGCTTGGGGCATGTCGATACCTGTCGAACGGCGTGGATACAGGGCGCAGGGTAGGTTGGTTGTAAGCTGTCTATCGGGATGAACGGCTGGCGCGTGGCAGGCGCCCGTTCAGCACGGCATACGCCAGCAGGCCAATGACCAGCCCCCAGAAGGCCCCGCCAATGCCGAACAGGCTGATGTTGGCCGCCGCCGCCAGGAAGGTGATCAGTGACGCTTCGCGCGAGCTGGCATCCGCCATTGCGCCGGCCAGGCTGGCACCGATGGTGCCCAGCAGGGCAAGGCCGGCCAGAGTCGTGATAAAGGTACCTGGCAGCGCCATGAACACACTGGCCAGGGTGACCCCGAACACCCCCACGCCGATGTAGCAGACACCGGCAGCAATCCCCGCCACCCAGCGCTTGCCCGGGTCTTCATGGGCTTCCTTGCCGGTGCAGATGGCCGCCGTGATAGCGGCGATGTTGAAGGCGTGGGAACCGAATGGCGCCATCAGCAATGAGCCCAGGCCCGTGACCGCGACGATCGGGTTGGCGCTGGTCTTGAAACCGTCGTTGCGCAGCACCAGCATGCCTGGCATGTACTGGCCGGTGAGTGTGATCAGGAACAATGGCAGGGCCACGCTGAGGGCGGCGTTGAGGGTGAAGGTGGGCGCGGTGAACACTGGTGAGGCGAATTCCAGCTGCAATGCCGTCAGGCCTGCTTGCCCCTGCAGCAGCAGGTAGCCCAGGCCCAGGAGCAGAATGCCAACCACGGCATAACGGGCGGTGAAGCGTTTGAATGCCACATAGGCCGCAATCAGCAGCCCGGCCAGGACGGGGTCGAGCGACAGGCTGGCAAAGGCGCCGATACCGAACTGCAGCAGGATGCCCGCCAGCAGCCCGGCGGCAATGCCGCCAGGGACCACCCGCACCAGGCGCTCGAAGCACCCGCTCAGCCCCAGCACCACGAAGCCCGCGGCCGACAGCAGGTAGGCACCGATGGCTTCGCTGTAGGGCACGCTGGCCAGGGCGGTGACCAGGAATGCTGCGGCTGGCGTGGACCATGCCGTGATTATCGGCTCGCGGCTGTACCAGGACAGCAACAGGCCGCTGAGGCCGACGCCGATCGACACGGCCCAGACCCATGATGACGTCAGCTCTGGACTCAGCCCGGCCACCTTGGCCGCCTGGAACACCAGGATGAAGGTGCCGCCATAGTTGACGATGACCGAAACGAGCCCGGCTATCACGGGGTGAAGGAGGTCTGTAGGCCGAAACGGGGTTGAAGAGCTTTGTGCAGGCGCGTCCATGGTTGCCTCTGGTGAAGGTCGGGTGCAGCAGGGGCCCGGCTGCGAGGTGCCGCCGGGCAGGTTTCAAGGTCAGTTGGCCAGTTCGGTCAGCAGGCTTTTCAGGTAGTTGCTGCCTTGCGCATCCAGCGGCTGCAGGGGAAGGCGCGGCGCGCCGACATCCTGGCCGAGCATTTTCAGGCCGGCCTTGATGGTGGTGGGCAGGCCACGGCGGGTGATGTATTCCAGCAGCTCGAACTGGCGGTAGAACAGCGCGCGCGCTTGGGCCAGGTCGCCTTGCTGCACGGCGTCCCACAGCGCCAGGTTCAGGGCTGGTATCAGGTTGGGTGCGGCGGTGCACCAGCCCGTGGCGCCAGCCACCAGGGCTTCCAGGGTGAGCGGGTTGCAACCGTTATAGAAGGCCACCCGGCCGTCGGTGGCCTTGAACAGGCGGTGCATGCGCTGAATGTCACCGGTGCTTTCCTTGACCATGGTCACATTGGGCACTTCGCCGAGGATGCGCAGGATCAGCTCCACCGACAGGTCGGTGCCGCTGGTGCCCGGGTTGTTGTAGAGCATGATCGGAATGTCGATGGCCGCGCCGACGGCCTTGTAGTGGGCAACCACTTCGGCTTCGGTGAGCTTCCAGTAGGAAATGGGCAGCACCATCACTGCTGTGGCACCGCAGGCCTGGGCGAGGCGGGCACGCTGCACGGTACGGGCGGTTGTCAGGTCGGATACGCTGACCACGCTGGGTACGCGGCCGGCAATGCGTGCCTGGCTGAAGCGCACCACGGTTTCCCATTCGCTGTCGGACAGGTAGGCCCCTTCGCCGGTGCTGCCCAGCGGTGCGATGGCGTGCACGCCGTCTGCGATGAGGCTGTCGATGGACGTGCCCAGGGCATCAAGGTCGAGCGTGCCCTCAGCCGTGAAGGGAGTGATGGTGTAGCCGATAACGCCGCGAATTACAGGTGTAGACATGACCAGGCACCTTTGCCGTTGTTGAGGAAAGAGTACAGCTTCGATCAGCCCAGGCAGTCGCCATGGGCACGCAAGGCACGGCGTGCGTAGTAGCTGAACGCGGCGCCATGACGTTTGGGGGTGGAGATCCAGTCGTGGGCTTCTTTGCCCAGTGCCTCAGGGATGGGGCGGATGTCACCGGCGCCCATGGCCAGCAATTGCATCTTTGCTGCGCGCTCGAACAGCAGGGCGAGCACGCAGGCTTCCTCGATCGAGCCACCGGCAATCAGCAGGCCGTGGTGGGAGAGCAGGATTGCACGCTTGTCGCCAATCGCCTTCGCGATGATTTCACCTTCCTCGTTGCCCACCGGTACGCCTGGCCATTCCTTGAGGAATGCGCAGTCGTCGAACAGCGGGCAAAGATCCATGTGCGAGATGGCCAACGGCACCTCAAGCATCGACAGGGCGGCGCTGTGCAGCGGGTGGGTGTGGATGATGCAGTTGACGTCGGGGCGGGCCCGGTACAGCCAGCTATGGAAGCGATTGGCCGGGTTGGCCATGCCGCGGCCTTGCAGCACGGTGAGGTCTTCGTCCACCACCAGCAGGTTGGAGGCAGCGATTTCGTCGAAGCCCAGGCCCAGTTGCTGGGTGTAATAGGTGCCAGGTTCCTGCGCACGAGCGGTGATCTGCCCGGCCAGGCCGGAGTCGTGGCCGCCATCGAACAGGATGCGGCAGGTGAGGGCAAGCTTTTGTCGGGCGGTGTAGGTGTTGTCGGCCAGGGCCGTCAGCATCTGCTGCTGGGCCAGCTTGACCAACTGGTCCTTGGGGATGTGCATGGTGGTCGTCATGGGCGGTACCTGCATGGGAAAGGGCGGGCGCTGGCTGTTCGTCGTGATGGCGTCGCCAGGACACACGGCGATCTTAATGACACTTTGTGTCATGCGCAAGCATTGAGTCATTCAAAAGGGGGGGCTGGCTGGCAACCCTCTGAAAGCTAGCGCGATCAAGGTGGGAGCAACTGTCTTGCTTAACTTCTAAAAGCTGGCGCGATCCCTGTGGGAGCGGGCTTGCCCCGCGAACACGGGCGAAGCCCGTGCCATTCACTGCGCGGGTTGCAGGCTTATGCAGTACCTCATGCGCCTATGCAAAGGTCGTCCCGCCTGGTTGCCATATCCCTTTGCGGGTACTGTCGGAACGCCTCTGAAATGGCGGTGATCAGCTGCTCATCCCTGATCGGGTGCAATCCTGGAAAACGCTTGTCATTACAGTCACCGTCACGGGTAAGCACGGCCTCAACGCTGGCGTCGTTTTCCCGATAAACCTGTCTGATCGCCTGGGCTTCCTGGTCCTTGCTGTCTTCGCAGCGCAACGCATGGTGAATGGCCAAGGCCGCGCCAAACGTCAGTGCCGGGGTTTCGATACCGTGTTTGCGTGCAAGGTCGATGCTGCTGAGGACCCGTTCGTTACGCTGAAGCTTGCGCAACGGGTCGCGCCCCACCCGGGCACAAGGGTCTTTGAACGAGGTTGCACAGCGCTCAAGGAACGTATCGGCAAAACGGCTGACCACTTCGGCCATGTGTGGGTACTCCGCCACCAGTGCGGGCCCGACTTCCTGGCGAATCAGGCGTTCGGCCAGTTCGCTGACACGCGCGTCGCCCATACCCTGGCCCACCGAATCATGGCCCAGCAGGCTTGCGTACCAGGCAACAACGGCATGTGGGCCGTTCCACAGGCGGTTCTTGATGACCTGGATCTGGGTGATGTCAGGCACCGTCTTCACCTGGCGCAGGCGCTCGAGCAGCTCGCTGCCGTGCTCTACATACAGCGGCATGTCGGGTTCGCTGTTGAACAGGATCAGGTGCAACTGGCTCATCGCGCTGCTCGGCTGGGCGAAAGGCCTGAAGCGCCCGATCAGTCGTTCGTACTCAGGCACTGGCGTGGATGCCTTTGTGGCGACTGCCGGTTCGTCTTCCAGGCTGTTCTGGAACATCTGCGACTTGATGCGCAGTTGCCGTACCAGTGCGTCATTGCTGAGCTTGGAGACGATGCGGCTGACCACCGTTTCGGCGAAATGGGTCTTTTCCAGCACTTGCTCGCCAATGGCCGGCGGGCACAGCAATGCCAGCTCCGCTTGCACATGGCGGCGCACGAACGCGGCGCCGCCTACCTTGTTTAGCACGATCAGCAGCGTCAGCTCACGGCCACGTCGTTCGAAACGTTGCAGCAGCCCCTTGGCGATCACCTTCGCCTGGTTGCGGATGGCCTGCTCGGGCAGGCTCAGGCCGACAATTTCGGCAGTGGTGTACATGCCGATCACGGCGTCGTCATCGTCCAGGTCGATCATGCGTACATTGTCGATGGTCTGGTCGAACGAAGTGGCGCCGTAGCGCACGCTGTAACGGCCGAAGGCATTGACGCTTTCGCGCAGCATGCGCGAGCGGGTCGCGGCGATGATTTCACGGGGCCGGGTGTAGCCGTCCCAATGGGAAAATACCTGTGTCAGGTACCCACCGCCGATGGCGCCGAAGCCATGAATGCCCACGCTGAACTGGTTCAACGAAGCCGGGAACGGCTCGCTCAATGCTGGCATGCCCAAGTCAGGTACGCACTCGCTCAGGTCGGCGAGAAACTCATGCATGCTGCGGTAGGCTTTGAGTGCGCCTGCCTTGATCTGGGCAGCGGGCGGCTTGATGTCTTCGATCAGGATCGCCTGGCCTTCGGCGCGGATGGCCGACAGCATGCCGTTCTCTGAATCCTCGACCATGAAGCACTGATCGGGTTCGCAATTGAGCGCGCGTGCGGCTTTCAGGAATATTTCGGGGTGGGGTTTGCCCTGGCTGACTTCATCGCCACAGACAGTGATGTCGAAATACTTCAGCACATTGGCATTGATCAGGTATTCCTCGGCAATGGCACGGCGGCTGGAGGTGGCCACTGCCATGGTCAACCCCGACTTGCGCAGGCGTTCGAGTACCTCCAGCAGGCCGGCCTTGATGGGTACGCCGTGATTGCGCACATATTCGAGCTCAAGTTCATCCGCGCGTTTGCGAATCTCGGCGTACGGGAAGTTTTCACCGTTATGCGCCTTGGCCAAGGCTTCGGCCTTGGTCGCGCTCAAACCCAGCGAGCCGATCAATGTGTCCTCGCTCAGCGCTTTGCCGAAGATTTCCACAGAGGCTTGCTTCAGTGTCTTGAAGCGCAAGCGTTCGGTGTCGAAGAGGGTGCCATCCATATCGAAGATGGCGCTGAAAATGCGTTTACCGTGAAAGAAAAGCATTGGGTATTGCCCCTTGTTGTTGCGTCATACATCCCGCCTGTAACAGGCGAATACGGTGTGTGAGCTGCAGCGATGGCAGTCAGGTAGGGGGCACACGGTCGACAGGGGGGCGCTCAGGGGTGACGCAGAGGTAAGGCGGGGCGGAGCGGGGCGTGCAGAGCAGGTTTGTAACCTTTGAGGCGAGGCGGGCAACTGGTTTGGCCTTGAGGTCACGCCCACTGGCTGCAGTCGGTTTTGCAGGCAGTGGGCGCAAGTAGCGATGGATACGTGTGATTCCAAGCATAAGGTGCTTTGCTTCCTTTTTCGTCATGGGTCATCCTTTTTCAGCCTTGCACGTATGCGCGCCGCCATGCAAGGCTTGGGCTTCCGTTACAAGGTGAAGCGCAATGACCCAAGCTACCGATCAGGCCTTTTATGACCGCGCCGATGCGCACATCGACCTGGCCAACCAGCAGATTGAAAAATTCGAAGACCTGGGCAAGGTAAGTGCCTCGCTGACCTTTGGCGCCACGCGTTTCAGCGCCTGGATGAGCGCCCGCAGCTTCAAGTCGGGCGCGGAACTTGCGGCAGCCCGGGAGGAGATTCTGAAGTACTTCTGCGAGCAGTACCGGATGATGCTCGAAGATAATCTGGATGAGCACATCGAGCATTTCGACCGCATTGTGCTGGGCAAGGACGCCTGACCTCACCTGCCTGCGCAGCCGCGACTCAACGGTTGGGCCACTGCTGCAGCAGGATCGAAACGAACTTCTCCGCCGCAGGCGACAATGACGCACCGCGCCGGTACACCAGCCCCAGGGTGCGTGTGACCTGCGGCTCGATCAACGGCACGCTCACCAGCGTCGGGTGATCAGCGTTGGGCATGGCCAGGCTGGGCATGGCCGACACGCCCAGCCCGGCCTCGACCATGCCCAGCGACGTCGACAGGTGCTGCACTTCGTAGAACCATTTGGGCCGCAGGTTGAGCCCGGACAACGCATGGTCCAGCAGCATGCGGTTGCCACTCAGGCGGCCGACGCCGATCAGGCGGTAATCAGCCAGCTCTGTCCAGGTAACGGATGCGCGTTCTGCCAGTGGGTGGTCGCGCCTGCACGCCAGTACAAAATGCTCTTGCACCAGTGAGACAAACTCGATGTCCGGGTGCTGGCCGCTCATCATGTTGATGCCGAAGTCGGCCTCGCCGCGCAGCACTGCTTCGAGCCCGTCGTTGGCGCTAAGGTCCAGCAGGCGAATGCGGATTTTAGGGTACTGCTCGTTGTAATCGCGGATCACCGACGGCAGGAAGTAGAACGCTGCGGTGGGAATGCAGGCGAGGGTAACCTGGCCGGTCTGGCGCTCGGCCAGCTCGCGAATGCTGAGGATCGAGTCTTCAAAATCATCCAGCAGGCGCCTGGCCTTGGGCAGGAAGTCGCGGCCCACGCTGGTCAGGCTGACCCGGCGAGTGGTGCGTTCCAGCAGCGAGGTGCCCAGGCCTTCCTCGAGCTTCTTGATCCGCCGGCTTAGCGCTGGTTGGGACAGGTGAAGCGCTTCGGCGGCCTCGTGGAAGCTGCCGAGTTCGGCGATTTTCACGAAAGATCTGATGTCTTGCAGCTCATATTCCATAAGAAAACCCGCTACTGTCGCCGTGCTTGATTAATGTTTGAATCGCAATAATGGCTACGATATTTGCATTGGATTGATTTATCCATGCCTGTCACTCTTTTGCTCACAGCATCAATGATGTCCATTGATCAACAAGGGTGCGAAATCATGCAACGAATTCCTTGCGTACTCATGCGCGGTGGTACCTCCAAAGGGCCGTTCTTCCACGCTTGGGACCTGCCTGCCAATGTGGTCGAGCGCGACGAGTTGCTGATCAACCTGATGGGCTCTGGCCATGAGCTGGAAATCGACGGCATCGGTGGCGGCAGCCCGCAGACCAGCAAGGTGGCGATCATCAGCCCGTCTTTGCACGCCGACGCCGACGTCGACTACCTGTTCGTGCAGGTGATGGTTGCACAGCGGCGGGTCGATACTGCTCCCAACTGCGGCAACATGCTGTGTGCCGTTGGCCCGTTCGCCATCGAACAGGGGTTGGTCAAAGGCAAGGAAGGCAAGACCCTGGTCCGTATTCGCAACCTGAACACCGGTACCTTCGTCAATTCGCTGGTAGAAACCCCAGGCGGCATCGTGCGCTACGAAGGCCGAACCGCAATCGACGGCGTACCAGGCACGGCGGCCCCGGTGCACCTGACTTTCCTTGATGCAGTCGGCAGCAAGACCGGCAAGCTGTTCCCCACCGGTCAGGCCAAGGATTTGATCGATGGTGTACCGGTGACCTGCATCGACATGGCCATGCCGATGATGGTGGTAGAGGCCAGCCAGCTGGGTGTCACCGGCTCGGAAACCCCGGCCCAGCTGGACGCCAACAGCGAACTGTTGCAACGCCTTGAAGCATTGCGGTTGAAGGCCGGCAAGGCCATGGGCCTGGGCGACGTCAGTGGCATGGTCATTCCCAAACCAGTGCTGGTATCCAGGCCTCGCTACGACGGCACGCTGCAGGTTCGCTATTTCATGCCGCACAACTGCCATCGCGCCTTGGCTATCACTGGCGCAGTGGGGCTGGCGACTGCCTGCGTCAGCCCCGGCACGGTGATTGCCGACCTGCTGGGCGAAGGCGCGCAGCAGCTGACCGAGGTCCGACTCGAGCACCCCAGTGGCGGCATCGATATCGCCCTGACGCGCAGCGGTGCCGATGGCCAGACGATCCAGGCCTCGGTCGTACGAACCGCCCGGCGGCTCTTCTCAGGCTTCGTCTACGCCCCTACATTCCGCAGGTTGGCCGGGTAGCACCAGGCGTCGATCAAGCCCCGCACATTCGTAGCAAGCGCATCCGCACAATTTCAACAATGGTGATGCCCCATGAAACTCGCCAAATCGCTGTACTTCCAGATCCTCTGCGCCGTCCTGCTGGGCGTGGTGGTCGGCCACTTCTGGGCGCAACAGGCCGTGGCCCTCAAGCCGCTGGGTGATGCGTTCATCAAGCTGATCAAGATGATGATTGCGCCGGTGGTGTTCTGCACCATCGTCACCGGCATCGCCGGCATGACCGACAAGCGCTCGCTGGGGCGGCTGATGAGCAAGACCCTGCTGTTGTTCCTGGGCCTGACGGTGGTCAGCCTGGTGATCGGACTGGCGGCGGTCTACCTGTTCAAGCCGGGGAGTGGCATGAACATCGACCCTGCCACCCTCAGTACTGCAGGCCTGAGCCAGTACACCGCCTCGGCCGCCAAGCTGAGCGTGGTGGACTTCTTCATGCACATCATCCCGGACACCTTCGTCGGTGCCTTCAACAAGGGAGAGGTCTTGCCGGTGCTGTTCATCGCCGTGCTCAGCGGTTTCGCGCTGTCGTCGATGGGCGAAAAGGGCAAGCCGGTACTGGATGTGCTGGAATCGGCGTCGACCATGGTGTTCCGCATCTTCGGTTACCTGATGCGCTTTGCCCCGATCGGCGCTTTCGGCGCACTGGCATTCACCGTAGGCCAGTACGGCATTACCTCCCTCGGCTCGCTGGCCAAGCTGGTGGGGACGTTGTATATCGCCTGTGCGTTCTTCGTTCTGGTGGTGCTCGGTGGCATCTGCCGGGCCCATGGCTTCAGCCTGTGGAAGCTGCTGCGCTATTTCCGTGAGGAGTTCCTGGTGGTGCTTGGCACCTCGTCCACCGAACCTGTGCTGCCGCGCATGCTTGAAAAGCTCGAGAAGCTTGGATGCAAGAAAGGCGTGGTCGGCCTGGTGCTGCCCACCGGCTATTCTTTCAACCTTGACGGTACTGCCATCTACCTGTCGTTGGCAGCCGTGTTCATCGCACAAGCCTGCAACATCGACCTGAGCCTGGGCCAGGTGGTGACCATGCTGGCGATCATGCTGTTGTCTTCCAAGGGCGCGGCAGGTGTCACCGGCAGCGGTTTTGTGGCCTTGGCCTCGACCCTTACCGTTATCCATGACATTCCCCTGGCCGGCCTGGCCCTGCTGATCGGCGTCGATCGCTTCATGTCGGAAGCCCGTGCGCTGACGAGTCTTGCCAGCAACGCAGTGGCTACGGTGGTGGTTTCGCTATCGGAAAATGCCTGTGACCGCCAGACGCTTCACAGCCGCCTGAACGGCGAGCCGGTGGCCACCCCCGTGGTTGAATCCGCCGACTGGGTCGCCGAACCGCGCCGCCACGGCTGAACACCCACTCCTTCACCCTTTTGACAAGGCCCCCACCAGGCGCTGCCGGGTGGGGTAGGGGGCCGTCTGCGCTGCAGGTGGCCACATAGACAATAAAAACAAGAGAACAAACCATGCTCGCACTCTTGGGCCTGATCATGGTGGTGACTTTCACCTACCTGATCATGAGTAAACGCCTGTCCCCGATCGTTGCACTGACCGTCGTTCCGATTGTTTTCGCCCTGGTTGGCGGCTTCGCGCCAGACCTGGGCAAGATGATGCTCGATGGGCTGAAAATGGTCGCACCGTCTGCCGCGCTGCTGTTGTTTGCCATCTTGTTCTTCGGCTTGATGATCGACGCTGGCCTGTTCGACCCGCTGATCCGCAAGATCCTCAAACGGGTAAACGGCGACCCGGTCAAGATCGCCATCGGCACGGCCTTGCTGTCGCTGCTGGTGGCGCTGGACGGTGACGGCACCACGACCTACATGATTACCTGCGCCGCCATGTTGCCGCTGTACAAGCGGATCGGCATGAACCCGATGATCCTGGCCACCGTGTCGATGCTGTCGTTGAGCATCATGAGCGGCATGAGCCCTTGGGGCGGCCCCGCCACCCGCGCCATTGCCGCGCTCGGTCTGGATGCGACCGAATACTTCATTCCGATGTTGCCCACCGTCATCGGCGGCGCATTGTGGGTGGTGTTCACCGCTTACCTGCTTGGTCGCACCGAGCGCCGGCGTATCGGCAATATTGCGCTGGAGTCGGGAGGGGGTAACTGCTACATCAAGGAAATCCTCGGGGACAGCCCGCACAAGCGCCCGCGCCTTGCCTATGTGAACCTGGTGCTGGTGATCGCCGTGATGACCGCGCTGGTGCTGGGGCTGATGCACGCGGCCATCCTGTTCATGATCGGTTTTGTCGCCGCACTGATGATCAACTACCCGCAGCTGGACCTGCAGAAAGAGCGCATCCTCGCCCATTCGGGCAACGCCATGACCGTGGTGCTGCTGGTGTTCGCCGCAGGCATATTCGCCGGTATTTTCTCGGGTACCAAGATGGTCGATGCGTTGGCCCAGACCCTGGTGGACTGGATTCCGGAAGCCTGGAGCCACTGGTTCCCGCTGGTGGTGGCGCTGACCAGCATGCCGCTTACCTTTGTGCTGTCCAACGACGCGTACTACTTCGGCGTTGTGCCGATCCTGGCAAACGCCGCGGCCGCGTACGGCATCGACCCGGTGGAAATTGCCCGCGCTTCGGTGCTAGGCCAGCCTGTGCACCTGATGAGCCCGCTGGTGGCTTCCACCTTGTTGCTGGTGGGCATGGTCGACCGTGATATCGGTGACTTCCAGAAAGCCACCGTGAAATGGGCCGTGCTCACCTCGTTGGTGATCACAGCGCTGGCGCTGCTCACGGGCGCCTTGTCCTTCTTCGTCTAAGCATTACCGGGCGTTGCCAGGCGCCCGGGCTCCCGCTCACTCAGAAAACAACAATAGAGTACCGATCATGTCCCGAGCTGTGTTCCGTGGGGCCACCTGTGGCCTGCTTTGCGGCTGGCTGCCTGTTGCCGGCGCTTCCGGTTTTGTCGACGACAGCAAGCTCAAGCTGCAGTTGCGCAATGTGTATTTCAACGAGAATTTCCGTGACGAGCACGGTATGAGCGCCCGCGCGGCCGCCACCGCCAAAAGCGAACGGGTGGAGTGGGCTCAAGGTTTTCTGCTCGACTACCAGTCTGGCTTTACCCAAGGTACGGTGGGCGTGGGGCTCGATGCACTGGGGCTGCTAGGCTTGCGCCTCGATTCCGGTCGTGGGCGCAGCGGCACGGGTTTGTTGCCGGTGCACGACGATGGCCGCGCAGCGCAGGAGCTTGCCAGTGCCGGGGCCACGGCCAAGGCACGTCTGGGCCAGACCGTGGTCAGGTACGGCACCTTGCTGCCAAAGACACCGGTGCTGGTTTACAACGATGCGCGGCTGCTGCCGCAGACCTACCAGGGCACTCAGCTGACCAGCACGGATATCGACGGGCTGACCCTGACGGCCGGGCACCTCGACCGCTTCAAGCAGCGTGACTCGTCTGACAGCACCGGTATCTATCTGGACGGATATGGGGGCGGCAAATCGGGTGACTTCAGCTTTGCAGGTGCCGATTATGCCGTGACCAAACAACTGCGCCTGAGTGTCTACCATGGCCAGCTGGCAAACTTCTATCGCCAGGATTTTGCCGGGCTGGTCCATGACCTGCCGTTGGCCGGCGGGGTACTGACCACCGACCTGCGCTACTTCAAAAGCCGCGACAGCGGGGCGGCCTACGGCGGCGGCATCGACAACCACATGTTCAGCGGCCAGGTGGCGTACGCGCATTCCGGTCATTCTGTGGGTGCCGGTTACCAGGTGCTCGATGGCGAAGCCGGCTTGCCGTACATCAGCGGTGCGACCGTGTATTCGTTCAGCAACGTCGGCATCGGCAAATTCATCGAGGAGGAAGAGAAAACCTGGATGGCCAGCTACGCCTACAACTTCGCAGCAGCCGGGGTGCCGGGGCTGACCTTCATGACGCGGTACCTGAGTGGGGACAATGGCCGTTCAGCTGGCGAGGGCATCAAGGAGTGGGAGCGTGACGCCGAGATTGCCTACGTGGTACAGGGCGGACCGCTGAAAGGGCTGGGCGTGAAGCTGCGAAACTATGTGTATCGATCAGATTTCGCCCGCGGCCGAGACAGCAATCGCCTGTACCTGACCTACGATATTGCCATCTGGTGATGGCACAGGCCGGACGATATCTCCGGCCCTGAGCCGCCTGAGGCGCCTTGGTTCAGCGGCGCAGCAGGCGAGAAACCACCAGTGTGACGGCGGCGGTGATGGCCAGTGCGGCGAAGGGCTTTTCCTTGACGAACGAAGACACCGTATCCAGGGTGTCGCCGTAGGTCTTGGTCACCTGGCCTGCGGCCTGACGCGCATCGCCTTCGGCTTCCAGCGCCGGGTCTTCGACCAGACGGCCTACAGCGCTTTGTGCCTTGCCTGCGAGGTTCTCTGCAACACCTTCGATCTGTTCACGTTTCATGATGGCTTTGTTCCTTCCTGTGATCGGCTTTGGGTTAACAGCACAGGGTTAGGGCGGTGAAGGACCGCAATGGTTCCAAGCAACTGCTTGCCACCTGCAGGCCACGCGCTGTTGCGAAGGGTTGCACATGGCTCGAGAGCGCGAGGCTAGCGGGCCTTCTTCTCCAGAATCCGTGCCCCGGTACCTTCCTTGCCCAGCACATCCTCGGGGTTGCGCAGCGGGCAGTCTTCCAGCGACAGGCAACCGCAACCAATGCAGTTGTCGAGGCTGTCGCGCAGCGCCTCCAGCGTGCGGATGCGGGCGTTCAGGTCTTCGCGCCAGGCGGTGGACATCTCACCCCATTGCGCCGCCGTAAGCTTGCTGTTGGGCGCATAGCGGCTGAACGCCTGCCTGATTTCCTCCAGCGGAATACCCGTGCGCTGCGCCACCTTGATGATCGCCAGTGTACGCAGCACCAGTGAGGGAAAGCGGCGCTGGTTGCCAGCCGTGCGCACGCTGGCGATCAGCCCCTTGGTCTCGTAGAAGTGCAGCGCAGACACCGCCACGCCGCTGCGCCTGGCCACTTCACCCACTGTGAGCATCCGCGTGTTGTCCGCTGCCATGCCTGTTGACCTCAAGTTAAGTTGAGCTCTTATAGTCCTGCCCGATCTTCCCCGCAACCGCTTTCCCTGTGATCGGAGCTGTGCATGAACAAACGGACGTTACTGGCCTGGGCTGGCGCTGTAGCCGGTGTGCTGGCTGCTTGCTATGCGTTAGTGGGTAGCGGTTCGGCGCCACCCGCCGCGGCGGCGTGGCCGGCGACCAGGGTGGCGCTGGCCACGGCCGAGCAGGTGCCACTGGCGCGGCAGCACTTTGCTTCGGGGGAGCTGGAGGCGGTCAACCAGGTGCAGGTAGCGGCCGAGACGGCGGGGCGCATTACCCGCATTGCCTTCGAGTCGGGGCAGGCGGTAACCGCCGGGCAGTTGCTGGTGCAGTTGAACGACGCGCCGGAGCAGGCCCAGCGGGTGCAGTTGCGGGCGAAATTGCGTAACGCTAACGTGGTGCTGCAGCGCAGCCGCAAGCTGCGGGCGATGAATGCCGTGTCGCAAGAGTTGCTGGACAACGCCGCCACCGCCGTGGACGTGGCCAGCGGGGAGCTGCAGCATGTCGAAGCGCTGATCGCGCAGAAGGCCATTCGCGCACCGTTTACCGGCAAGCTGGGCATTCGGCGGGTGCATCAGGGCCAATACCTGGGCGCCGGCGAGGCCATCGTCAGCCTGGCCGACATCAGCCAGTTGCATGTGAATTTTGCCTTGGGCGAGCAGGCCGCCCCCGAAGTGCACGTCGGGCAAGTGCTGGCACTGACGCTGGACGCCGTACCCGGGCAAGGCTTCCAGGCCCGGGTGGTGGCGGTCGATCCGGTGGTCAGCAAGGCGCGCCTGGTGCAGGTGCAGGCAGCCTTGCCGAACCCGGACGGGCAGTTACAGCCGGGCATGTACGCTGGCGTGCGCCTGGATGCTGTGCAGCCTTCGACTGTATTGGCGGTGCCGGAAACCGCGATCACCTACGCCGCCTATGGCCAGACAGTATTCGTTGCCACTCAGGACGCGGCGCATGGTACCCGGGTCAGCAGGGTGCGGGTAACCACGGGTGAGCGCTGGCAGGGGCGGGTGGAGGTTACCTCCGGCCTGGCGCCCGGTGACCGGGTGGTGGTGTCTGGCCAGTTGAAGCTGAGCGACGGCATGTCGGTCGAGCCGGTGGCGCAGGACAGCTTGCAGGCCAACCTCGGAGGCCGGCAGCGGTGAAATTTACCGATCTCTTCGTGCGCCGCCCGGTGCTGGCGCTGGTGGTCAGCAGCCTGATCATCCTGATGGGGCTGTTTGCCATGGGCAAGTTGCCGATCCGTCAGTACCCGTTGCTGGCAAGCTCGACCATTACCATCAGCACCGAGTACCCCGGCGCTTCTGCCGAGCTGATGCAGGGCTTCGTGACCCAGCCGATTACCCAGGCAGTGTCGTCGGTCGAGGGCATCGACTACCTGTCCTCGTCGTCGCAGCAGGGGCGCAGCCTGATCACCTTGCGCATGGTGCTCAACCGCGACTCGACCCAGGCGCTGGCCGAGACCATGGCCAAGGTCAACCAGGTGCGCTATCGCCTGCCGGAAAAGGCGTACGACCCGGTGGTGGAGCTGTCGGCAGGCGACTCCACCGCCGTGGCCTATGTGGGTTTTTCCAGCGACAGCCTGTCGATCCCGGAGCTGAGCGATTACCTGTCGCGGGTGGTGGAGCCGCAGTTCTCAGGCATCGACGGCGTGGCCAAGGTGCAGTCGTTCGGTGGGCAACGCCTGGCCATGCGCCTGTGGCTGGACAGCGAGCAGATGGCCGGGCGCTGGGTGACGGCAGCGGACGTGGCGCAGGCGGTGCGGGCCAACAACTACCAAGCGACGCCGGGCCAGGTGCGTGGGCAGTACGTGCTGGCCGATATCCAGGTGGACACCGACCTGACCCGGGTCGAGGACTTCCGTGAGCTGATCATCCGCAACGATGGCACCGACCTGGTGCGCCTGCGCGATGTCGGCACCGTCGAGCTCAGTGCGGCGGCCACCCAGACCAGCGCTACCATGGATGGCAAGCCTGCCGTGCACCTGGGGCTGTTCCCCACGCCGGCCGGCAACCCGCTGGTGATTGTCGAGGGCATTCGCCAGCTGCTGCCGCAAATCCAGCAGACCCTGCCGCCTGGGGTGAAGGTGGCGCTGGCCTATGAGACTGCGCGCTTCATCGATGCTTCGATCCATGAGGTGTTGCGCACCCTGGTGGAGGCGATGCTGATCGTGGTGCTGGTGATCTGGTTGTGCCTGGGTTCGTTGCGCAGTGTGCTGATCGCGGTGGTGGCCATTCCGCTGTCGATGCTCGGTGCCGCGGGCCTGATGCTGATGTTCGGCTTCAGTCTCAATCTGCTGACCTTGCTGGCGATGGTGCTGGCCATCGGTCTGGTGGTGGACGATGCCATCGTGGTGGTGGAGAACGTGCACCGGCATATCGAAGAGGGCAAGTCGCCGGTTGCTGCGGCATTGGCCGGGGCGCGGGAAATCGCCGGGCCGGTCATTGCCATGACCCTGACCTTGGCGGCGGTGTATGCGCCGATCGGGCTGATGGGCGGGCTGACCGGCACGCTGTTCCGCGAATTCGCCCTGACCTTGGCGGGGGCGGTGATCGTGTCCGGCATTGTGGCGCTGACCTTGTCGCCGGTGATGAGCTCGTTGCTGTTGCAACCCGGGCAGCAGCATGGCGCGATGGCCAACATGGCCGATCGGTTGTTTACTGCGTTGACCGGGGCCTATGGACAAGTGCTGGCCTACTCCCTGGCGCATCGCTGGATCAGCGCTGGTGTGGCGCTGCTGGTGTGCCTGAGCCTGCCCTGGCTTTACCTGCTGCCCCAACGCGAGCTGGCGCCACCCGAGGATCAGGCCGCGGTGCTGACCGCCATCAAGTCGCCGCAGCATGCCAGCCTCGAATATGCGGAACGCTTTGCGCTGAAGCTCGACCAGGTGATGAAGTCCATCGCCGAAACCACCGACACCTGGATCATCAACGGCACCGACGGCCCGGCCGCCAGTTTCGGGGGCATCAACCTCAGCGCCTGGCAGGCGCGCGAGCGGTCCGCGGCACAGGTGCAGGCACAGCTGCAGCAGGCCGTGGCGGATATCGAAGGCAGCAGCATCTTCGCCTTCCAGGTCGCTTCGCTGCCGGGCTCCAGTGGTGGCCTGCCGGTGCAGATGGTGCTGCGCAGCGCCCAGGATTACCCCGAGCTGTACCAGACCATGGAAGTGCTCAAGCAACGCGCCCGCGACAGCGGCCTGTTTGCCGTGGTGGACAGCGACCTCGACTACAACAACCCGGTGGTCAAGGTGCGTGTCGACCGGGCCAAGGCGGCCAGCCTGGGCATCAGCATGCAGGCCATTGGCGAGTCGCTGGGGGTGCTGGTGGGCGAGCAATACCTCAACCGCTTTGCCCTGTTCGGGCGCTCCTATGATGTGATCCCGCAGAGTATCCAGGACCAGCGCCTGACGCCTGCGGCGCTGAACCGCCAGTATGTGCGCGCCGAAGAGGGCAGCCTGGTGCCGCTGGCCACGGTGGTGCACCTGGATCTCGAAGTGGCGCCCAACCGCCTGTTGCAGTTCGACCAGCAGAACGCCAGTACCCTGCAGGCAATCCCGGCCCCGGGTGTGTCGATGGGCAACGCCGTGGCCTTTCTCGAACAGCTCACCGCCGAGTTGCCACCGGGCTTCAGCCACGACTGGCAATCGGAATCGCGCCAGTATGTGCAGGAAGGCTTTGCCTTGATGTGGGCGTTTCTCGCTGCGTTGGTGGTGATCTACCTGGTGCTGGCGGCACAGTACGAAAGCCTGGTCGACCCGCTGATCATCCTGGTAACCGTGCCGCTGTCGATCTGCGGCGCACTGCTACCGCTGGCGCTGGGCTGGGCGACGTTGAACATCTACACGCAGATTGGCCTGGTGACCCTGATCGGGTTGATCAGCAAGCACGGTATCCTGATGGTGGAGTTCGCCAACGAGATCCAGGTGCGCGACAACCTCGACCGTGCTGCCGCCATTGTCCGTGCCGCGCAGATACGTTTGCGGCCGGTGCTGATGACCACCGCAGCGATGACCTTTGGCGTGCTGCCGCTGCTGTTTGCCAGCGGCGCCGGGGCCAACAGCCGCTTCGGGCTGGGGGTGGTGATTGTGTGCGGGATGCTGGTGGGCACCTTGTTTACCTTGTTCGTGCTGCCGACCCTCTATGCCTGGCTGGCGCGCGATCACCGGGTGACCACGGTGCGGGGGCAGCAGTTGCTGGAGGCCGATCGGGTGTTGGGCATGTGAAGTGAGGGAACAGGAATATCGGGGCCGCATAGCGGCCCCGGTTGCACGATCAGGACGGTGAGCGAACCCGGCGCATCTGGGTCACCAGGGTGAAGCGGTCATCCGGGTGCACGGTTTCGGAAACCGCCATCAAATCACCGTTTTCCTCGCGGTACTGGCGGATGATTTTCAGCCCCGGTGAACCCGCCTCGGCCTTCAGTGCTTTGGCCAGCTCTGCCGTCAGCAACACTGCCCGTACCTGCTGGTCGACCACCGCGATTGACCGGCCAACGTGCTGCTCGATCAGCCCTGCAATCAGCTGGTCGGGGTGCTCGCGGGCCCGCTCGATGACCTCGGCATAGTCGCGCTGTGCGTACACATCGATCCAGCACAGCGGTGCGGCATTGTGCAGGCGGTCGACGCGAATGCTGGACACGCAAAAGTAGTGCTCCCCCGGTACCAGCCCCAGCCGCGCCGCCTCGCTCAGGTCGGCGACGAAATGGCGCACGTCCTGGATTTCCCGCTGCTGGGTTTCGGCCAGGTGGGCCAGGTCGGCCACGCTGGCCAGCGACTGCGAATAGCCGCCGCGCGGGCTGCTGGCCTCTACCCGGGTGCCTACGCGCTTGCGCCGCGACACCAGCCCCTGGTCGAGCAGCTGGTTGATCGCGGCGCGCACCGTGTGCCGGCTCACATCGTAAAGGTCGCACAGCTCGAACTCGGTCGGCAGCAGGCTGCCCACCGGGTAGCGGCCGTTGGCGATGCCTTCCATCAAGTCCTTTGCCACGGTGGAGTAGCGCGTCGGGTTCATACCTCTGGTCTGTCTCGTAAATTTCATCGGTTGGCAGTGTAACAGCGGCAGGGATATGTTCGGCACCGCCGAAATGCGTGCGGTGCTGGGCCGCGCGCCGGGTGCGGCACTCTAAACGCATGCTCCTGCAGGGAGATGTGTCGGCGTCACAATTGGTGTTTTGACCGTAACAGCAATGCCGCTACTGCACACCCGACCAACGCCAGGCACGCCAGGTAGAACGCATCACTGTAAGCCAGCAGGTAAGCCTCCCGCCGAATCGTCCCGGCCAGCCCCTCCAGCATCTGCTGCTGGTGCGGCAACCAGCTCTGTACTGTCTGGTTGATGCGCTCTTGCACGCCAGGCGCGAACACTGTCACCTGCTCGTGAATGCGCTCGCTGTGAAAGCGCTCACGGGTGGCCACCAGTTGCGTCAACCCGGCCGTGCCGATGGCTCCCCCCAGGTTGCGCAGCATGGAGAACACCGCCGAGGCCGAGCCGGCTTCACGCTTGTCCAGCCCGGCCACCGCCAGCACCGACAACGCCACCATGATGAAAGGCTGGCCAATACCGCGCACCACCGTGGACGGGATGATCACGTTGTCGGCACTGTCGGCGCTCAGGCTAGCCCCCAGCCAGCAGCCCAGGGCCATGATCAGAAAGCCGCTGGCGACCATGAACTTGGCGCTGGTCCAGCTCATCAGCCGGGGCATCAACGGCGCCAGCAGCAGCTGCACCACGCCATAGGCGATCAGCGCCACGCCGACATCGTGCGCGCTGAAACCCTGCAGATGCGACAGGTAGTTGGGCACCAGAAAAACCAGGCCGAATGTGGCGGCGCCAAAGATGAACATCGCCACGCTGGCGACGCCGAAGTTGTAGCGCCCGAGCAAGCGCAGGTTGATGAAGGCGCGCTGGCCGAACAGCTGGGTCACCACGAACACCACCAGGGCAATGGCGGCGACCACACTCATGGCGACGATGAATGGCGAGCCGAACCCGTCCAGCCGGCCGCCTTCTTCCAGCACGATCTGCAAGCCACCCAGGCCGATCACCATGGCGGCGATACCCAGCCAGTCACCTTTGCGTAGCAGCTCAAGCTTCATGGGCTTGGCCTCGATCGACCAGGCGATGGCGAACAGCAGCGCAAGGCCGGGGAACAGTTGCAGATAAAAGATCCAGCGCCACGAATAGGCATCGGTCAGCCAGCCACCAATCGATGGCCCGGCCGCCTGCGCCACGCTGTTGGCCAGGCTGAACAGGGCCATGCCCATGGCCATCTTGCTGGCCGGCAGTTCGGTGATGATCAGCTGGAACGACAGGGGGATCAGCACCGCGCCCGCAGCACCCTGGATCACCCGGATGGCAATCATCGCCTCCAGGTTGGGCGCCCAGGAACAGGCCACCGAAGCGATCAGGAAGATGAGCGAGCCGGTCCACATCACCCGGCGCAGCGAGAACACGTCCACCAGCCAGGCCGTCAGCGGAATCATCACGATTTCCGCTACCAGGTAGGCGGTGGAAATCCAGGAGCCCTCCTCGAAGCTGGCGCCCAGCGAGCCGCGGATTTCCGGCAGCGCGGCGCTGGTGACATGCACGTTCATGCCGGCCATGAAGCAGCCCAGCAGGCCGCCGAGCACCGCTACCCAGGCGCGCAGTGTGACCGTTGGTTCAGTGCCCATCGGCGACCTCTGCGGGGCGCGTGTCGACCGTGCTCACCACGGACATGCCGGGCAGTACCTGCGGGCCATCCAGCGGTGTGTCCAGCAGAATACGCACCGGGAAGCGCTGGACAATCTTGGTGAAGTTGCCGGTGGCATTGTCCGACGGCAGCAATGCGAAGACATTGCCGGACGCTGGCGAAAAGCTGGCCACATGGCCGCGCAGTGGCTGGCTGACGAAGCTGTCGACGCGGATTTCTACCGGCTGCCCCGGGCGCATGTTGGCCAACTGGGTTTCCTTGAAATTGGCCACCACATAGGCCTGCTGCAGGGGTACCACGGCCAGCAGCGGCTGGCCCGGCACCACGTACTGGCCGGCACGTACGCGGCGTTGGCCGACCACGCCCGTGATCGGTGCGCGGATCACGGTGTCCTGTTCGTCCTGCTCGGCCAACTGTTGGCGGGCCTGCGCGCGGGTCAGCGCTGCCGCGCGCTGTTGCAGTTCGGCGTCAGCCTGGGCTGACCGGGCCTTGGCCATGGCCAGTTGTGACCGTTGTTGGTGCAGCGCGGCCTGGGCACCTTGCAGCGCGGCTTGTGCCTGGGTGGCATGGGCGCTGGCGGTTTCCAGGCGCTGCACGGTCGCGGCCTCGTCTCGCACAAGGCCACGGTAGCGTTGCATGTCCAAGTCACTGCGCCGCTGTTCGGCAGTGGCACTGCGCATGGCCGCTTCAGCCTGCAAGATGGCTTGTTGTTGCTGGTTGATACGCTCGCTGGCCACCTGCTGGCGGGCCTGGGCGGCGATCAGTGCCGCCTGGGCCTCGGCCACACCTGCCCGTGCCTGGTCGAGGCGGGCGCGGTAGTCGCGGCTTTGCAGGCGCACCAGTACATCGCCGGCTTTCACGGGCTGGTCGTCAGCCACTGCGACCTCGGCCACGTAACCGGCCACACGCGGGCTCAGGGCTACCCAGTCGGCGCGGACGTAGGCGTCGTCGGTGGTCTCCAGGTAGCGGCCGGTGGTGAGCCAGTAGCTGGTGAAGGCCAGCAGGGCGATTGCTGCCAGGCTGCCGCTGGTGGTGTAGGCCAGGCGGCGACGGGATCTGGCTTTGGCCCGCGGTTCAGTTTCGGCTGGTGCGGTTTGTTCTACGGCAACATTCATGTACGGTTTCCATGCTTGATTTTTGGGGCCGCTAAGCGGCCCCATTTGTTGTTACCTGGAGCTACCACCGCCCGCCCAGGGCGCGGAACAGGTTGACCTGTGCCTGCGCCAGCCGCCCTCGGGCTTCTACGTGGCTGGCCCGCAGGCGGATCAGTTCTCGCTCGCTGTCGAGCAAGGCCAGCCCGTCCAAGGTGCCGCGCGGTAGTTGCCCTGGGCCAGGGCATAGCCGCGCTGGCTGTGCGCCAGGGCTGCATCCAGTGCCTGCAACCGCTGCCGCTCACCGTCATAGCGTGCAAGGGCCTGGCGCACGTCCTTGAGCGCGCTCAGCGCCATACCGTGGTAATGGGCAACCTGCGCCTGCTGCAACGCCTCGGCTTTGCCGACCCTCGCGCGGTTGGCTTTCATATTCGGAAACTCCCAACGGATCAGCGGGCCAATGCCGAACATCACCGCGCGGCTGTCGCCGAGGTTGGCCAGGTGATGGTCCGAGGAGGTCAGCGAAGCGCCGAAGCTGACCTTCGGATACAGGTCGGCCCGGACGATGTCGGTTTCCAGGGTGGCAGCCTGCAGCTCCCGTTCTGCCTGGCGCACATCCGGCCGGCGTTCGAGCAAATGCCAACCATCGCCGGCCGGTAGCGGCGCCGACAGCGTGGGGATGGTTGTGCAAGTGGTGGTGTCGGCCAGCGAGGCCTGGCCACTGAGCATGCCAAGTTCGTAAAGCGCCATCTGCCGCCCGGCTGCGAGCATCGGCAGCTGCGCCCGCACTTGTTCCCGTAAGCCCAGCAGGCGCTCGCTGTCGAGGGCAGTGGCCACGCCGGCCTGGCGCTGGCGTTCGCTCAGTTGCACGCTGTGGTCGAGGGTTTGCAGGGACTGCTTAGCCTCGTCCAGGCGCGCCGTGTAGATGCACTGGTCGAGGTAGGCGCGGCTGGTCTGGGCGACCACTTGCAGGCGCACCAGATCCAGCGCCGCAGCGCTGGCTTCGGCCTGGGCCCGGGCGCGCTCGATGGCAGCACGCACCTGGCCCCAGACATCCACCTGATAGGCCAACTCGATGCCTGGGTTGAATTGCCATTGCGACGGCGCGTGGCTGTCGGTCGCCTCGGCCAGGGTCTGGTCATCGGCGCTCTTGCCATAGGTGGCGGCAAAGTCCATCGAGGTTGACGGCCAGCGCCTGGCATCGAACTCGCCTATCCCCGCCAGCATGGCCTGCACATTGGCTTCGGCCTGGGCCAGGTCCTGATTGTGCGCCAGGGCTTGCTGTACCCAGTGGTTAAGTTGCGGGTCCTGGAACAGCGCCCACCATTGTTGGGGCAATGGTTGTCGGCTGACACCCGCCGGCACATTCGCCAGCGGGTTGGCCAGCAGCGCTGCGGGTGGCTCGGCAGGTGCGGGTTGCCGGGTGCACGCCGCCAGCACGCCGAGTATGGCGAGTACGGCAAACCGGGCAGGGAAGGGAAATGAAGGCAGTAAGGGCATCACACATGTCGCTCAAGGGTGGTGATGCGAGGTTAACGAGGGTGGGGCGCCCGCCGCTGCCGCAAGCGGGACAACCCTGCGCGCAAGTGGGACAACCTGGAGCTCAGTACCCGCGCGCGGTACTGTTTTGCCAATCACTCGGCGCGTAGCCGAGGATGCGCTTGAACATGGCGGCAAAGGCGCTGGCGCTCTGGTAGCCGTGCTCCAGCGCCACGTTCAGGATCGGTTGGCCATCGGCCAGGCATTGCTGGCTGAGCATCACCCGGGCACGGGCGCGCCATTCGCCATACGACATGCCCACCTCACGCTGGAACAGCCGTGCCACGCTGCGGGCACTCATGTTCAGTTGCGCGCCGCATTGTTCCAGCGTCAGGTCCTGGGCCGGGTCCTGCAGGAAGCGCTCGCACCAGGCGCGCAGTTTCGCCTGGTGCGGCAACGGCACAAAGGCATCGATGCGCCTGGCAGTGGCCAACTCAAGCCGGATCAGCGCCCGCACGTGCTCGCCGTCACGCAGGTCGAGCATGCGTGACGCAGCCAGGATCAGTTCGTGCAGCAGGCCGGTTACCACGATGACCTGGCAGCGCTCGATACGTGCTTCGAGCAGCAAGGTCCGCATGCAGACCACGCCTTCCATGCGGATGGCATGGCTGACCCCGGCGGGCATCCACAACGCATGCCCGCCAGGGATCACCCAGCTACCGCCTTCGCTGCTGACCCGCATGACGCCGCTGGCGGCGTAGATCAGCTGATCTTCGGCGTGGCAGTGGCTGGCCACTTCTTCGCCGTGTCCGTAGTCCATTTCCAATGCTTGCATGCGGGGCATCCTCGGTATTGGATCCGATTATACGGCGGTTTATTGATGCTTGATTGCGAAGGTTGGCGGTTCGGCGCAATTATTCATCGCCTGCGAGATCGAGCGCCGCCCGCGCGGCGCTTCGCCGGGGCAAGCCCGCTCCCACATGTGTTTTGGGGCCAATTCTGCCTGTGCGATTTGCGCGCGAACGCCTTGGCGCATGACTCGATATCGCGTCGGACAAACAAGGCGGTCGCGCGCACCTGTCACAGGAATGATTGGCCCCAAAACACATGTGGGAGCGGGCTTGCCCCGCGAAGCGCCGCGCGGGCGGCGCTCGGTCTTGTAGGCGCTGAAAATGTTGCGGCAAGCACCTGGTGGCCCTGACCCGATCCTTTGGCAGGCACCTCAAAGCCATCCCCTGTAAGACATTTCTGAACATGAAACCAAACGCTTCAGAATCAACCCGCTTAGGAATTATCCTACGCGCGCTGCTGAACTATCGCCGTTGTCGGCGAAGTACCTCAGGGATAACGTTTTCGCGTCGCTCCGGCGACCGGGCATGAGAACCCGACAGTCAAGCTAGCAGCACCTTCATGGTGGCCGTACGTGGGCGGGCTTTCGCCTGGCCGGGCCTTTGCTAGCTTCTGCCCGGTTTTCTCACACCTGCGTACGGCTGCCGCCTTCAATCCATGAGAAAGATTCAGGTGGTGGTTCCTTCCCTAGAAGCTGGAATTACACAATGAAAAAGTTCGTCCCCGATCCACAGGATCTGCTGCGGGTCCAGCCCGGCATTCCTATCGATGATGCCTATGAGCAAGTTTCGATCCTGCTGAGCTACATCAAGCATCTGCTGCGCGAAGGCGATATGGAGGACGACCACAAATTCCTGGGCGCCGCCGATTACCTCACGGCGTTGGCCAAGGCATTGATGAACGAAGTCGAACTGACCAAAAATACCTTGCGCTGAACGGCTGCCCTGGGGGGCCGCTTTGCGGCCCTTTTTGCGACACATGGCCCGATGGACCGGTCCATCGCGGTGTGTGCCTTCTAGTCATGTCTTGGTGGGCAAGCTCATATGCAGCAAGGGGAACGGCCGGCCTTCGCCATCCAGCGGCGAGCGGCCGGTCTGGACGAAGCCGTAGTGCTCGTAGAACCCTGTTGCCTGGGGGTTCTGCTCGTTGACATCGACACTCATCGCGTTACGCGACTGGCGGCCAAAATCCAGCAGCGCACGGCCAATACCCTGGCCATGTCGCTCGGGGTCGACGAAGAGCATTTCCACGTGGTTTTCATTGAAACCGATGAAGCCCAACGGCTGGTCATCGGTATCTACTGCAACCCACAGCTCGACGGCCGGAAAGTACACGTCTTGCAGCTGTGGCAACAGCGCGTCGATGTCGGACGGTTGCAGAAAGTGGTGTGTGGCGCGTACGGCGCGCAGCCAGATGTCGAGCAGCTGCGGGAAGTCTGCAGCAATGCCTTGGCGAATGATCATAGGGTCATCCTGAATGTATAGATGGCAGATGGGCGCGCCAAAAGGTGGCGGCCATGCAGGTGTCGGCATCATGAATGACCGCTTCGCGATTTAACGCCTGGGCGGTGCACGGCAGGGGAAGCCGGAAGGGAAGATGGCAGAAGGTTACCCGGATTGCGCAGTGTGGGGCAATGCAGCCTGAGTCGGGTTTCCGGTTTTTACTCGACCGCAATCCATATCGATGCTGGAATTGAGTCCGCACGTCATGGCCATGGCCGGGAGCCCCAATGAACCGCAACGAACTGCGCAAAGCCGATATCAACCTGATGGTGGTGTTCGAAGCCCTGATGCAGGAGCGCAACCATGTCCCCGGTTGAAAATGTCAACGATGTCTCCGGTCTGTACCCTGGACAAGCCCGCTCCCACAAGTAGCGTGCTTGCGCCCTCATAGAACGACCGCCAGCCCGTTGATCCAGCACGGGCTTTGTGGGAGCGGGCTTGTCCCGCGAACACCGGCAAAGCCGGTGCCAGGCACCGCCTGTTCCATTCGCGGAACAAGCCTGCCCCCACAAGTGGCTTACCTGCCGTCTTTGTTCTCTGCACAATCTCCCACAACTGCGTCGTGATCGCTTAGAACGTGCCTTGCAAGGTCACCATGAAATTGCGTGGCTCACCATAGAAATTGCCCCACGCCGGCGCACCGATGGTGGCGTAGTACTTCTTGTCGAACAGGTTGTTGCCGTTTAGCGCGACTGTCCAGTTCGGGTCGATGCGATACTGCACGCGGCCGTTCCACACGGTGTAGCCCGCCTGCTCGACACGGGTAGTGCCGGTAGTGCGGAAGTTTTCGCTCTGGCTGTTCAGGCCGGCGCCGACGGTGAAACGCTCCAGTGCACCGCCCAGTTGGTAGTCACCCCATACCTTGAGCATGTGCCGCGGGATGAAGCTGGAGGTGAAGGTCAGCTCGGTGGGGTCGCTGTCTTCGATGGTATTCAGGTATTTGGTCTGGGTGTAGGTGTAGCCCGCCAGCAGCTGCAGCCGCTCGATTGGCGAGCCGCTGATCTCGGCCTCGAAACCCTGGGCACGGACCTTGCCGCTGTCGGTGTAGCAATACCCGTCGCCTGACGGGCAGGCTTCGTTGTAGTCGGTTTCCGCACGGTGTTTCTCGACCGTACGGAACAGGTTGAACGAAGTGTTCAATGCGCCATCAAGCAGTTCGCCCTTGATGCCAATCTCGTAGTTTGCACCGGTCTTGGGCTGAAGCGACTGCCGCTCGGCGTTCACCTTGTCGCTCTGCGGCTGGAAGATGTCGGCGTAGCTGGCGTAGGCGGTCCACTGCTCGTTGAGGTCGTACAGCACGGCGGCAAATGGCGTAACCTGACCGTTTTCCTGGCTGCGGTTGTTCACCCAGTAATCGTAGAGCTGGGTATAGGAGTCGCTCTTGTTGCGGTACCAGCTGACCCGTGCGCCCAGCACCAGGGTCAGCGGCTCTGCCAGCTTCAGCCGCAGGTTGGCGTAAGTGCCATATTGGGTGGTGGTGGAATCGGTTGGCACGCTGCCACCGCGGCTCGGGTTGACCAGATAATCGCCTTTGGACGGGTGTGGGAAGTTCGAGGTTGGGTTGAATGGGTCCTGCTTGGCGTTCAGCAGCATCAACGCGAAGTAATCATGGGTTTTCTGCCGGCTGGCGTTGGCGCCGATGATCAGCTCGTGCTGCAAGCCGAACGCCTCGAACTTGCCATCGACATAGCTATCGAAGCCGTAGTCGTCCTGGTCGTAGTCGAAGCGGCCGGCGCGCACGTTCATGCTGGCGGTGCTGGCGCCGACCGGCACCGTACCTTCGGAGTAGGCGTATTCGATGTCCTGGGTGTTGTGGGTGTAGATCGAGGCGAAGTTCAGCGTCCAGTCATCATTGAAGCGGTGCTTGAGGTCGGCAAAACCGGTAATACGCTGGCTTTGCAGGTCGTTCCAGCTGGCCCCCAGGCAGGTGGAGCGCGACAGCTTCAGGTCACTGCCATTGGCGTAGCGTGGCAGGCCGGAATAGCACGGTGTGGCATCGACATCCTCGTAGGCCAGGCCAAAGCCAAGGGTGGTGTCGGCGGTGACGTCCCAGTCGATGGCACCGTACAGTATCTGGTCCTGGCGCTTGGCCGTGTCATAGAAGTACTGGCGGTCCTGCAGCGAGGCCACGGCGCGCCCGCGCACGGTGCCCGACTCGTTCAGCGGGCCGCCTACATCTACTTGGCCGCGGTAGTTGTCCCAGCTGCCGGCAGACAGGGTGACGGTGGTGGTGGCCTTTTCCTGGCCACGCTTGCGTACGAAGTTGACGCCGCCGGCGGAGGAGCCGGAGCCCTTCATCATGCCGGCCGCGCCCTTGAGGATTTCGACGCGGTCGTAGAACACCATGTCGCTGGAAAAGCTGTTGGCCTGCACGTAGTTGCCGCCCACGTCCAGCGGCACGCCGTCATACTGGTACTGGCCGTCCAGGTTGAAACCACGGGAGTAGAAGTACTTGCCGCCCATGGGCGAGTCGTACACGGTGATGCCCGGGGTCTTGTCCAGCACCTGTTCCAGCGTATTGAGGTTCTGGTCGTCGAGCATCTTGCGGGTCATCACGGTGACCGACTGCGGGGTTTCCTTCAGCGTGTGCACGCCTTTGCCGATGGTTACTGCACGTGCCGTGTACGATTGGGTGCCCTCGCTGGTGGCGTCCAGCCGGTTGGCATCGATGTTCAGTGGGCCCAGTTCCATGGCCGCGCCGTTGTTGGCAGGCATCAGCACGTAGCCGCCATTGCCCTGGCGTTGTGCCTGCAAGCCGCTATTGGCCAACAGCCGCACCAGCCCTTCCTCGATGCTGTAGCTGCCTTCCAGGCCGGCGCTGCTCAAGTGGCGGGTCTGTGCGGTGTCGAACGAAATGGTCACGCCCGCCTGCACGCCGAACTGGGTGATGGCATTGCCCAGCGGGCCAGCGGCGACGTGGTAGGCGGTCTGGCTTTGGGCCATGGCCTGGGCAGGCATCAGCAGCAGGCCCGGCGCGCTGGCCAGGGACATGCCGAACAGCACCAGGCGTACGGCCTGGCTCAGCTTGGTTGCAGGGGTAGGGTGCAGGTGAGGCATTTCGTGATCCTTCCGAGTCATGGCAGAAAGTCGCTGTCGTCGCGGCTTGTGTCAGGGACGGACGAGAATCGAAATCAGCAAGATTGCGGCGAAAGTTTTTTCGCAATTGCTCAGGCGGGTTCCACACTCACCCAATAGCGGCTGAGGTAGCGCAGCTTCACGGGCAGTGTTTTTGGCAGGTTGGCCAAGGCGATATCGGTGTCGTCGATGCGGAATGCGCCGGATATGCTCATGGCCTGGATCGACGAGGCGCAGCGCAACACCCCTGGCCGATAACGCCCCAGCTCTTCGAGGAAGTCGCCCAGGCGCCAGTCGTTCACACTCAACATGCCATGCCGCCAGGCAGTCGAGTCAACGGGCAGGGCGTGCGGGGTGGCGAAGTCATTCTGGTCAAAACTCACCTGCTGCCCGGCTTGCAGTTGCAGCCTCCGCTCAACGTGGCGCTGCGGGCGAACCTCGACACTGGCCTGCAGTACCCCGACGCGCGTCTTGTGCGCGAGTTTGCGGATGCTGAACTCGGTGCTGCGGGCAAGGATACTGCCGTCCTCGGTGTGCACGATGAACGGACGGTGCTGCACCTCGCTGACAGGCCTGACCAGTATTTCTCCCTGGTACAGCTGAATCGCCCGCACCTTCGTGTCATAGCGTACATCCAGCGCGGTACCCACGTTCAGCTCCAGCTGCGAGCCGTCCGCCAGCGCTAGGGTGCGTCGCTCACCCGTGCCGGTGCGTTGCTGTGCCAGCAAGGCGCGATAGGGCACCTGTTCGGCTGCCAGCCAGCTGCCGCCACCCATGGCAACCAGCAGGCCCAGCACTTTCAGCACATCGCGGCGCTGCGTCTGCGCAGCGCCAAGGCTGGACAATGCTGCTTGCGCGGGCACCATGGCCCATTGCTGCTGCAGCTTCTCCACCCGCGCCCAGGCGGCAGCGTGGTGCGGGCTGGCCTGCAGCCATTGCCGCCACGCCTGGGTGCGGGTCTCGTCGCAGGCGCCATCGTTGAGCTGCACATACCAGGTAGCAGCGGCTTCGAGTGTCTTGAGATCCATCGCGTTCAGCCTTCAACTACCAGCAGGCAGCGGGTCATCGCCTTGATCAGGTGGTTCTTCACGGTGGTAACCGACACGCCGAAACGCTCAGCCGCAGCACCGTAGGTCAGGCCTTCAAGTTGAACGGCAAGGAAAATGGCGCGGGTCTTGGCGCCGAGTTCGTCGAGCAGGCTGTCCACGGCCACCAGCATTTCTATGATGGACAAGCGCACCTCCGGCGAGACGTCAACCGGCTCCGGGCGCAGGGCCAGGGCTTGGAGGTAGGCTTTTTCGATGGAGCGACGGCGGGCTTTGTCGATCAGCAGCGCGCGGGCTATAGCGCTGAGGTAGCTGCGCGGCTCGCGGATCGGCAACGGATTACGCGCGGTCATTACCCGCAAGAACGTGTCGTGCGCCAGGTCGGAAGCATCGGCGGCGTTGCCCAGGCGGGCGCGCAGCCAGCCCTTCAGCCAGCTGTTGTTTTCGCTGTACAGCTGGTGCAGGGCCTGGGGATCGAGCGTCGACATGCGTCAAGACCGCAATATTAATGGGAATTGATCGCATTGTCGTAGTAGGGCGGGCTGATTGCAAGGATCGTGTGCATGCACACAGCCTTGTGGGAGTGGGCGTGCCCGCGAAACAGGCAACACGTTGGATGGCACCGGCTCTGCCGGTGTTCGCGGGCATGCCCGCTCCCACAGAGGTTGCGCCAGCTTCTGGATCCTGAGCAAGGCAGTTGCTCACACAAAGGCAGGACGCACACATTGAAAACGTTGTTAGAACCCGGCCTCCAGGCTCAGCAGCTCCTGCACCGTCTGCCGCCGGCGAATCATCCGCAGCGCCCCGTCCTCGATCAGAAACTCCGGCAGTAACGGCCGGCTGTTGTAGTTCGACGACATCGATGCACCGTAGGCGCCGGCATCATGGATCACCAGCAGGTCGCCCACCTGTGCCTGGGGCAGGTCCTGCGGGGTCAGTTCCTGGTCATCCTGGGTGAACACGTCACCCGATTCGCACAATGGCCCGGCCACAACAGTCGGCTGCCGTGGGCGGTCCACCGGCTGGCCGTTGGCGTCGAGCAGGGTCATGCCGTGATAGGCGCCGTACATCGCCGGGCGCATCAGGTCGTTGAAGCCGGCGTCGATCATGACGAAGGTATTGCGGCCCACTTGCTTGACGGCACGCACTTCTGCTACCAGGTAGCCCGACTCGGCCACCAGGAAGCGCCCAGGCTCAATCTCCATGCGCACGGGGTGACCCAGCATGGCTTCGATTTCCTTGCGCGCCACCGCCCAGGTCTGGGCGTAGCGCTGCAGGTCGACCGGCTTGTCAGTGCTGCGGTAAGGGGTGGACAGCCCGCCACCTATGGAGAACGCCTCGATGTCCACGCCCAGGCGGCCGATCAGCTCGATCATCGAGCGAGCCACCTGTTCCAGGTGCTGGTAGTCCACCCCGGAACCAATGTGCATGTGCACGCCTACCAGGTGCAGGCCATGGGCCTTGATGCATGCCAGCGCCTCGTCCAGTTCCTCGTGCCAGATGCCGTGCTTGCTGTTTTCGCCGCCGGTGTTGGTCTTGCGGCTGTGGCCATGGCCGAAGCCCGGGTTGATGCGGACCCACACGCGGTGGCCGGGCGAGCGTTCACCCAGTTGGCGCAGCATGTCGATGGAGCCGGCGTTGACTTCGATCTTTTCTGCTACTACCCGCTCCAGGGTTGGCCGGTCCAGCGCGTCGCACGTCAGCACCACGCCCGCAGGGTCACCGTGCACGCTCGCGCCCGCGGCGAAGGCACGCTCCATCTCGCCCAGTGATACGGCGTCCAGCACCAGGCCGTGGGCGCGCATCAGGCGCAGTACGTGCAGGTTGGGGTTGGCTTTCTGGGCGAAACGCACGGTGTCGAACACGTTCAGTTGCTCGACACGCTCAGCGATGGTGCTAGCGTCGTACGCCCACAGCGGCGAGCCGTGCTGGCGAACCGCCTCGGCCAGGAGGGTGAAGGGTGCGGTCATGGTGGCGCAACTCATATAAGGAAGGCCACAAGGATGAGCCAAAGCGGGAATTCATAAAAATAGCTATTTTTCCGTAAGTCATTCATATCTGATATACCCATCGTCTACTCATCGGGTATTGCCGTGAAACTGTCCGTGCGCCACATCGAAGTGTTCCGCGCCATCATGGCCGCCGGCAGTGTTACCGGTGCGGCGCGCCTGCTGTTCACCTCGCAGCCCACCGTTAGCCGCGAACTGGCGCGGCTGGAGCAGGTGACTGGCCTGAACCTGTTCGAACGCGAGGGAGGGCGCCTGGTGGCGACCGCCCAGGCGCTGCTGTTGATCGAAGAAGTCGAGCGGGCCTACGTCGGGCTGGAGCGGATCGATCGCTTTGCCCAGGCCATCCGCAATTTCGAGCAGGGGCGGCTGGCCATCACCTGCCTGCCGTTGTTTTCACAGACCTTGCTGCCCAAGGCCTGCCAGCGCTTCCACCAGCAGCACCGCGGCGTGAGCGTGAGCATCCTGGCGCAGGAATCGCCGTTGCTGGAGGAGTCACTGGTCGCCCAGCAGCATGACCTTGGCCTGACCGAGGTGGAGCAGATACCGCGCGGCGCTTATGGCGAACTGCTGTTCAGCGCCAACATGGTGTGCGTGCTGCCCGAGCATCACCCGTTGCGGGCCAAGGCCGAGTTGGAGCTGAGCGATTTTCACGAGGTCGATTTCATCAACCTGGCCAGCCTGGACACCTACCGCCAGCGCCTGGACCAGCACTTTCGTGCGGCGGGGGTGAACCGCCGCACGGTGATCGAGACCACCAGTGCCGCCTCGGTGTGCGCCATGGTCAGGCAAGGCCTAGGGGTGGCGATCATCAACCCGCTGAGCGGGCTGGAGGCGGCACAGGGCGGGTTGCCGATCCGCAGGTTGCGGGTGTCGGTGCCGTACCAGGTGATGCTGATACGCCCCGACCACCGGCCGGCATCGGCAGCGGTGGAGCCGTTTTGCGAGGCGCTGCGGGTGCAGGCTAAAGCAATGCAGGCAGCATTGCGCTAGCGCCTGACTCTCCCAAGGGGTTTTGTGCTGCCTGTGCCGGCGATGAGGCCAGTACAGGCAACAACGGTCGGTCCTATGTGCAATCTGCGGTTCAGAGTTCGCAGACGAAGGTCCCGGTCCCGGTCAGGATGTTTTCCAGGGTTTGCTTCACTTCGTCCAGGTCACTCAGGTCGCTGGTGAGGTGGATCTCCAGCACCTCGTCCCCCTTAAGCGCATCCTGGTCGCCGGCCGCCACTTCGATCAGCAGGCGCTTGGCACTCAGCGTCACCTTCAGCCCATCGAGCGTCGACGGCTCGTCATCCAGGGTCAGGTCGACGGTGTCTTCGTCCGGGTAGCGGGTAAGCAGGAACATCTGACCCTTGTCGCTGTGGCAGCACAGGGTCGCCATGTTGTCTTCCTCGTCATCGCAAGGGGTGGCGAACAGCAGGGCGGTGTTGATTTGCATGAGCAGGCTCGGATCAAAGGAAACGGAAGGGAATTCTGACAGTCTTGCGTACAGGCATAAACGTAAAGTTACCGCCCCTTGACCGAAATTGTCGCAGCGCTGCAAGCGTTGATGACCGATCAGTCGTTAAGCTTCGCCGAGCCCTGAGCGTGCCTGTGCACGTTCGACGCCTGGTTTTACCGTCCGCCTTGCCACGGGTTGGCTATCGTTGATCCGTACACGGCGCACGCAGCGACGCTTCAATTATTACAAAGCCCAAGCGGAGTACCACAGATGGCGTTCTTCACCGCAGCCAGCAAAGCCGACTTCCAGCATCAACTGCAAGCGGCCCTGGCGCAGCACATCAGCGAACAGTCCCTGCCACAAGTGGCGCTGTTCGCCGAGCAGTTCTTCGGCATCATCTCTCTGGACGAACTCACCCAACGCAGGCTTTCCGACCTGGCCGGCTGCACCCTGTCAGCCTGGCGCATCATCGAGCGTTTCGACCCCGAATACCCGCAAGTGCGGGTGTACAACCCTGATTACGAACGCAATGGTTGGCAATCGACCCATACCGTGGTCGAAGTGCTGCACCACGACCTGCCGTTCCTGGTCGACTCGGTGCGCACCGAGCTCAACCGCCGCGGCTACAGCATCCATACCCTGCAAACCACCGTGCTCAGCGTGCGCCGTGGCGCCAAGGGCGAGCTGCTGGAGCTGCTGCCCAAGGGCACACAGGGCGAGGGTGTGCGCCATGAGTCGCTGATGTACCTGGAGATCGACCGTTGCGCCAATGCCGCCGAACTGACCGTGCTGACCCGCGAGATCGAGCAGGTGCTGGCCGAGGTACGGGTGGCCGTGGCCGACTTCGAACCGATGAAGGCCAAGCTGCGTGAAGTGGTGGCGCAGGTGGAGCAGACCGCCTTTGGTCCTGCCCAGAACGAGAAGGGCGAGGTCAAAGCCTTCCTCGAGTGGCTGCTGGACAACCATTTCACCTTCCTGGGCTATGAAGAATTCACCGTCAAGCGCGACGCCGACGGCGGCCAGATGGTCTACGACGAGCAGTCGTTCCTCGGCCTGCCGCGCCGCCTGCGCGTGGGGCTGACGGCCGAAGAGCTGCGCATCGAAGACTACGCCGTGGCCTACCTCAACGAACCACTGTTGCTGTCGTTCGCCAAGGCCGCACTGCCCAGCCGCGTGCACCGCCCGGCCTACCCGGACTACGTGTCGATCCGCCAGCTGGACGCCGACGGCAAAGTCATCAAGGAACACCGCTTCATGGGCCTGTACACCTCTTCGGTGTATGGCGAAAGCGTGCATGCCATTCCGTACATCCGTGTGAAGGTGGCTGAAGTCGAGCGCCGTTCGGGCTTCGACGCCAAGGCCCACCTGGGCAAGGAACTGGCCCAGGTGCTGGAAGTGCTGCCGCGCGACGACCTGTTCCAGACGCCGATCGACGAGCTGTTCACCACCGTCATGGCGATCGTGCAGATCCAGGAGCGCAACAAGATCCGCGTGTTCCTGCGCAAGGACCCTTACGGCCGCTTCTGCTACTGCCTGGCCTACGTCCCGCGGGAAATCTACTCCACCGAAGTGCGGCAGAAGATCCAGCAGGTGCTGATGGAGCGCCTGAAGGCCAGCGACTGCGAATTCTGGACCTTCTTCTCCGAGTCGGTGCTGGCACGCGTGCAGCTGATTTTGCGGGTAGACCCGAAAAACCGCATCGACATCGACCCGCAGCAGCTGGAACGCGAAGTGATCCAGGCTTGCCGCTCGTGGCAAGACGACTACTCGACCCTGGTGGTCGAGAACTTTGGTGAAGCCCAAGGCACCAACATCCTGGCCGATTTCCCCAAGGGCTTCCCGGCCGGGTACCGTGAGCGCTTCGCCGCGCACTCGGCGGTGGTCGACCTGCAGCACGTGCTGAACCTGTCGGAAAGCAAGCCGCTGGCGATGAGCTTCTACCAGCCGCTGACCCAGGTGGGCGAGCGCATCCTGCACTGCAAGCTGTACCACGCCGATACGCCCCTGGCGCTGTCCGATGTGCTGCCGATCCTGGAAAACCTCGGCCTGCGTGTGCTCGGCGAGTTTCCGTACCGCTTGCGCCATGCCAATGGCCGCGAGTACTGGATCCACGACTTCGCCTTCACCTACAGCGAGGGCCTGAGCCTGGATATCCAGCAGCTCAATGACACCCTGCAGGACGCCTTCATCCACATCGTGGGCGGCGATGCCGAGAACGATGCCTTCAACCGGCTGGTGCTCACCGCCGGCCTGCCATGGCGTGACGTAGCGCTGTTGCGCGCCTACGCCCGTTACATGAAGCAGATTCGTCTGGGCTTTGACCTGGGCTACATCGCCAGCACCCTGAACAACCACACCGACATTGCCCGCGAGCTGACCCGGTTGTTCAAGACCCGCTTCTACCTGGCACGCAAGCTCACCCAGGACGACCTGGACGACAAGCAACTGCGCCTGGAGCAAGCGATCCTGACCGCGCTGGACGACGTGCAGGTGCTCAATGAAGACCGCATCCTGCGCCGCTACCTGGACCTGATCAAGGCTACCCTGCGCACCAACTTCTACCAGCCGGACACCAACGGCCAGAACAAGTCGTACTTCAGCTTCAAGTTCAACCCCAAGCTGATCCCCGAACTGCCCAAACCAGTCCCCAAGTTCGAAATCTTCGTCTATTCGCCGCGAGTAGAGGGCGTGCACCTGCGCTTTGGCAACGTCGCCCGTGGCGGCCTGCGCTGGTCTGACCGTGAGGAAGACTTCCGTACCGAGGTGCTGGGCCTGGTGAAAGCCCAGCAGGTGAAGAACTCGGTCATCGTACCGGTCGGCGCCAAGGGTGGCTTCCTGCCGCGTCGCCTGCCGCTGGGGGGGAGCCGTGACGAGATCGCCGCGGAAGGCGTGGCGTGCTATCGCATCTTCATTTCCGGCCTGCTCGACATCACCGACAACCTCAAGGACGGCGGCGTGGTGCCTCCGGCCAACGTGGTGCGCCACGACGATGACGACCCGTACCTGGTGGTGGCGGCCGACAAGGGCACGGCGACTTTCTCCGACATCGCCAACGGCATTGCCATCGACTACGGCTTCTGGCTGGGCGATGCGTTCGCCTCGGGCGGCTCCGCCGGTTACGACCACAAGAAGATGGGTATTACCGCGCGCGGCGCCTGGGTTGGTGTGCAACGCCACTTCCGCGAGCGCGGCATCAACGTGCAGGAAGACCCGATCACCGTGATTGGCGTGGGCGACATGGCCGGCGACGTGTTCGGCAACGGCCTGCTGATGTCCGACAAGCTGCAACTGGTGGCGGCGTTCAACCACCTGCACATCTTCATTGACCCGAACCCGGAGCCTGCGTCCAGCTTTGCCGAGCGCAAGCGCCTGTTCGACCTGCCGCGTTCGGCCTGGAGCGATTACGACACCAGCATCATGTCCGAAGGCGGCGGGATTTTCCCGCGCAGTGCCAAGAGCATCGCCATCAGCCCGCAGATGAAAGAGCGCTTCGCCATCGAAGCCGACCGCCTGACCCCGACCGAGCTGCTCAACGCGTTGCTCAAGGCACCGGTCGACCTGTTGTGGAACGGCGGCATTGGTACTTACGTGAAGGCCAGCACCGAAAGCCACGCCGATGTTGGCGACAAGGCCAACGACGCGCTGCGGGTCAATGGCAACGAACTGCGCTGTAAAGTGGTGGGTGAGGGCGGCAACCTGGGCATGACCCAGCTCGGCCGGGTCGAGTTCGGCCTGAACGGCGGCGCCACCAACACCGACTTCATCGATAACGCCGGCGGCGTGGACTGCTCCGACCACGAGGTCAACATCAAGATCCTGCTCAACGAAGTGGTGCAGGGTGGCGACATGACCGAGAAGCAGCGCAACCAGCTGCTCGGCAGCATGACCGACGAAGTGGGCGCCCTGGTGCTGGGCAACAACTACAAGCAGACCCAGGCGCTATCGCTGGCGGCCCGTCGTGCCCGCGAGCGGATTGCCGAGTACAAGCGCCTGATGGCCGACCTGGAAGCCCGTGGCAAGCTGGACCGTGCCATCGAGTTCCTGCCGTCCGAAGAGCAGTTGGCCGAACGCCTGGCGGCCGGCCAGGGCCTGACCCGCGCCGAGCTGTCGGTGCTGATTTCGTACAGCAAGATCGACCTCAAGGAACAGCTGCTTAAGTCGCTGGTGCCAGACGACGACTACCTGACCCGCGACATGGAAACCGCCTTCCCGCCGTCGCTGGTCAGCAAGTTCGCCGACTCCATGCGCCGCCACCGCCTGAAGCGTGAAATCGTCAGCACCCAGATCGCCAACGACCTGGTCAACAACATGGGTATCACCTTCGTCCAGCGCCTGAAGGAGTCGACCGGCATGAGCCCGGCGAACGTGGCCGGGGCCTACGTGATCGTGCGCGACATCTTCCACCTGCCGCACTGGTTCCGCCAGATCGAGGCACTGGATTACCAGGTGCCGGCAGAAGTCCAGTTGACCCTGATGGACGAACTGATGCGCCTGGGCCGCCGTGCCACGCGCTGGTTCCTGCGCAGCCGCCGTAACGAGCAGGACGCTGGGCGTGATACCGCACACTTCGGGCCGAAAGTCGCGCAACTGGGGCTCAAGCTCGATGAACTGCTCGAAGGCCCGACCCGCGAACGCTGGATGGTTCGCTATCAAGGCTTTGTCGACGCCGGTGTGCCAGAGTTGCTGGCGCGCATGGTGGCGGGTACCAGCCACCTCTACACCTTGCTGCCGATCATTGAAGCAGCCGACGTCACGGGCCACGACCCGGCGCAGGTGGCCAAGGCGTTCTTTGCCGTGGGGAGTGCTTTGGACCTGACCTGGTACCTGCAGGAAATCAGTAACTTGCCGGTTGAGAACAACTGGCAGGCGCTGGCCCGCGAAGCCTTCCGCGACGATATCGACCTGCAGCAGCGGGCGATCACCATCTCGGTCTTGCAAATGGCCGATGCGCCGGATGACATGGACGCCCGTGTGGCATTGTGGGCTGAACAGCACCGGGTCATGGTGGAGCGCTGGCGCGCCATGCTGGACGACCTGCGCAACGCCACCGGTACCGACTATGCGATGTACGCGGTGGCCAACCGCGAGCTGGTCGACCTGGCCATGAGCGGGCAGGCGGCGGTGGTACCGTCCTGAGCCTTGTGGTGCGGTAAAACAAAGCCCCGGCAGTGATGCCGGGGCTTTTCTTTTGTCTGTACCGGCCTCTTCGCGGGGCAAGGCCCTCCCATAGGTGCCCCACTGCCTTCAAGTTCAGTACAGCAGCTGTGGGAGCGGGCTTGCCCCGCGAAGAGGCCGGTAGAGGCTTACTTGAACCGCCGCTCCACCCCTTTTTCCACCAGGATCTTGGCGGAAATCTCTTCCACTGAAAAATGCGTGGAATTGATGTTGGGAATGTTCTCCCGGCGGAACAGGCTCTCTACCTCGCGCACTTCGAACTCGCACTGGGCAAAGCTGGAATAGCGGCTGTTGGGCTTGCGTTCGTGACGGATGGCGGTGAGGCGGTCGGGGTCGATGGTCAGGCCGAACAGCTTGCTGTGGTGCTTTTTCAGCACCGCTGGCAGTTGCAGGCGCTCCATGTCGTCTTCGGTCAGCGGGTAGTTGGCCGCGCGGATGCCGAATTGCATCGCCATGTACAGGCAGGTAGGGGTTTTGCCGCAGCGGGACACACCCACCAGAATCAGGTCGGCCTTGTCGTAGTAATGGGTGCGCGCGCCGTCGTCGTTATCCAGGGCGAAATTCACCGCCTCGATGCGTTCCATGTAGTTGGAGTTGCCGCCAATCGAGTGCGATTTGCCCACGGAATACGACGAATGGGCGGTCAATTCCTGTTCAAGGGGGGATAAAAACGAAGAAAAGATGTCGATCATGAAGCCGTTCGAGGTCGCCAGGATCTCACGGATGTCCTGGTTGACGATCGTGTCGAAGATGATCGGGCGTACCCCGTCACGTTCGGCCGCCGCGTTGATTTGCTGGACCATGGTGCGTGCTTTGTCGGGCGAATCAATGTACGGACGGGTGAATTTGTTGAACGGAATGCTCTCGAATTGCGCCAGCAAACTCTGGCCCAGGGTTTCGGCAGTGATACCGGTGCCGTCGGAGATGAAGAACGCGGTTCGTTTCATTTGCGATCTGGGCCTTAAGCTGATGACGTTTCTTGGATATGATAAGTTCGGTTTGCCGAATGCGGCTGTCGGCATTCTCACTTATTTTCCAGGTACAGGCCACAAACGCCCGGCCAAGTCACCGAAGACAGGCGGGCGCCTCTTTGAGCTTTTCCAACACAGTTAGTGGAGAGATCACCTTGGTAGAGTACGTAGTTTCCCTCGATAAGCTCGGCGTCCATGATGTAGAGCATGTGGGGGGCAAGAACGCATCCCTGGGCGAGATGATCAGCAACCTTGCCGGTGCTGGTGTATCGGTGCCGGGCGGCTTTGCCACTACGGCGCAGGCGTACCGCGATTTTCTCGAACAGAGTGGTCTGAACGACAAGATTCATGCGGCGCTCGATGCGCTTGACGTGGATGACATCAACGCCCTGACCAAGACCGGCGCGCAGATCCGCCAATGGGTCATGGAAGCCGAATTCCCGGCACGTCTGGATTCGGAAATCCGAACCGCCTTCGCCGAAATGGCTGCCGGCAACGACAACATGGCGGTTGCCGTGCGCTCCTCGGCCACTGCCGAAGACCTGCCGGATGCTTCGTTCGCCGGCCAGCAGGAAACCTTCCTCAACATCCGCGGCGTTGATAACGTGATCCGCGCGGCCAAGGAAGTGTTCGCTTCGCTGTTCAACGACCGCGCCATCGCCTACCGCGTGCACCAGGGCTTCGACCACAAGCTGGTCGCCCTGTCTGCCGGCGTGCAGCGCATGGTCCGCTCCGAAACCGGCACCGCCGGTGTCATGTTCACCCTCGACACCGAGTCGGGTTTCCGCGACGTAGTGTTCATCACTGGCGCCTATGGCCTGGGCGAAACCGTGGTGCAGGGCGCGGTCAACCCTGACGAGTTCTACGTGCACAAGAACACCTTGCAGGCTGGCCGCCCGGCCATTCTGCGTCGCAACCTGGGCAGCAAGGCGATCAAGATGGTCTATGGCGAAGAAGCCAAGGCCGGCCGTTCGGTCAAGACCGTCGAAGTCGACCGTGCCGAGCGCGCGCGCTTCTGCCTGACCGATGCCGAGGTCAGCGAGCTGGCCAAGCAGGCCATGATCATCGAGCAGCACTACCAGCGCCCGATGGACATCGAGTGGGCCAAAGACGGTGACGACGGCAAGCTGTACATCGTGCAGGCACGCCCGGAAACAGTGAAAAGCCGTTCCAGCGCCAATGTCATGGAACGCTACCTGTTGAAAGAAAAGGGCACCGTGCTGGTCGAAGGCCGCGCCATCGGCCAGCGCATCGGCGCCGGCAAGGTTCGTGTGATCAACGACGTATCGGAAATGGACAAGGTCCAGCCGGGCGACGTGCTGGTTTCCGACATGACCGACCCGGACTGGGAACCGGTGATGAAGCGCGCCAGTGCCATCGTTACCAACCGCGGCGGCCGCACCTGCCACGCGGCGATCATCGCCCGTGAACTGGGTATTCCGGCCGTAGTCGGTTGCGGCAACGCCACCCAGGTGCTCAAAGACGGCCAGGGTGTGACGGTGTCCTGCGCCGAAGGCGACACCGGCTTCATCTTCGAAGGCGAGCTGGGCTTCGACATCAAGCAGAACTCGGTCGATGCCATGCCGGAGCTGCCGTTCAAGATCATGATGAACGTCGGCAACCCGGACCGTGCGTTCGACTTTGCCCAGTTGCCCAACGCCGGTGTCGGCCTGGCGCGGCTGGAGTTCATCATCAACCGCATGATCGGCGTGCACCCCAAGGCGCTGCTCAATTATGCGGGCCTGCCGCCGGAGCTCAAGGAAAGCGTCGACAAACGCATTGCCGGCTACAACGACCCGGTCGGCTTCTACGTCGAGAAACTGGTCGAAGGCATCAGCACCTTGGCTGCAGCGTTCTACCCGAAAAAGGTCATCGTGCGCCTGTCGGACTTCAAGTCCAACGAGTACGCCAACCTGATCGGCGGCAAGCTGTACGAGCCAGAAGAAGAAAACCCGATGCTGGGCTTCCGCGGTGCTTCGCGTTACATCAGCGAATCGTTCCGTGACTGCTTCGAGCTCGAGTGCCGTGCGCTGAAGCGTGTACGCAACGAGATGGGCCTGACCAACGTCGAGATCATGGTGCCGTTCGTGCGGACCCTGGGCGAAGCCAGCCAGGTCGTCGACCTGCTCGCCGAAAACGGCCTGGCCCGCGGTGACAACGGCCTGCGCGTGATCATGATGTGCGAACTGCCGTCCAACGCCATTCTGGCTGAAGAGTTCCTTGAGTACTTCGACGGCTTCTCCATCGGCTCCAACGACCTGACCCAGCTGACCCTGGGCCTGGACCGGGACTCGGGCATCATTGCCCACCTGTTCGACGAGCGTAACCCTGCGGTGAAGAAGCTGCTGGCCAACGCCATTGCCGCGTGCAACAAGGCCGGCAAGTACATCGGCATTTGCGGTCAGGGCCCATCGGACCACCCGGACCTGGCCAAGTGGCTGATGGAGCAGGGCATCGAAAGCGTGTCGCTGAACCCGGACTCGGTGCTCGAGACCTGGTTCTTCCTGGCCGAAGGCCAGGGCGCGGCCTGACGCAGTAAAACGCGGGGGGACGTCTGGCGTGCCCCCGCCTGGTTTTTTCCAGGGCGTGTTCCAGTAATGGTTCCCGCCCTTTTTTGTGCACCAAGCAACCTTATGCAAAGCAGCAGCACTCTATTTCCCGTGGCCCTGCTCAGTGCCGAGCGGCGCGGCGACCTCAGCGAAGACGTGTACCGGATCAAGGCTGGCAACAGCCCCGACCCTAGCGTCGAGCTTGCCCTCACCCGTCTGGGGCTTGCCGATCAGGGGCAGGCCTTTGGCGTGCCGGTCATTCTCCTGCACGGCAGTTTTTCCAATCGGCGTTTCTGGTATTCGCCCAAAGGGGTTGGCCTGGGCGCCTATCTCGCCCGTGCCGGTTTCGATGTGTGGATCCCGGAAATGCGCGGCCATGGCCTGTCGCCGCGTAACCGCGCCTGGCAGCACAACACTGTTGCCGCCTATGCCCGTGATGACCTGCCACTGATTGCTGCGTTCGTGCGCGAGCAGTCGGGCCAGGCGCCGCACTGGGTAGGCCACTCCCTCGGCGGCACGACCCTGGCGGCAGCCTTGGGCGGTGGTTTTCTGGCTGCCGGGCAGGTGGCCAGCGTGGCACTGTTCGGTACCCAGATCAGCCGCGTCTATTGGCCGCTGAAAGTGCCACCGCTGGCCTGGGGCGCGAAGCTGTTGCTCAAGCGCTGGGGGCAGATCTCCGGGCCGCGCTTCAAGCGTGGGCCGGAGGATGAGCCGATCGGTCTGGCGCTGGAGAGCATGCGCTGGCACGGCCTGTTCGGGCGCTTTGGCGACAAGCAGAGCGACTGGTGGGCGGGGCTGGCAGAGGTGGATGTGCCGCTGCTGGCGGTGGCTGGCGCGGGGGACTTCCAAGACCCGGTGTGGGCCTGCCGCAAGCTGTTCGAGCAACTGGGGGGTGAGCGCAAGCAGTTCCTGCGGCTTGGGCGTGAGGAAGGCTTCGACGCCTTCGGGCATGTCGACATGCTGGTGAGCAAGGCTGCGCAGGTGCAGGTGTGGCCGCTGGTGGAACGCTGGTTGCGTAACCCGCTGTTGCCGGTGCACGAGTCCATTGTGGCTGTAGAGCCTTTGCCAGCCAGCTGATCCTGCATTACCTGTGCGGGCCTCTTCGCGGGCACGCCCGCTCCCACTGGGATTACACAGCACTGAAGTCTTGTGATATCCCTGTGGAAGCGGGTTCACCCGCGAAGAGGCCCGCACAGGCTGAAGATGACCGTTTGGTCCTTGGTGACTACGACAGCCTCCAAGGTGTAGCCTTGGCCGATACCCGCTTTCGTTGTGACTGACAGGAGCCTCCCCATGCAGCATTACGTAACGCCCGACCTGTGTGACGCCTACCCGGACCTGGTGCAGGTGCTGGAACCGATGTTCAGCAATTTTGGCGGCCGTGATTCGTTCGGCGGCCAGATCGTGACCATCAAGTGCTTCGAAGACAACTCGCTGGTCAAGGAGCAGGTCGAACTCGACGGCAAGGACAAGGTGCTGGTGGTCGATGGCGGTGGCTCGCTGCGCCGTGCGCTGCTTGGCGACATGCTTGCCGACAAGGCCGCCAAGAACGGTTGGGAAGGCCTGGTGATCTATGGCTGCGTGCGTGACGTAGACGTATTGATCCAGACCGATGTCGGCGTACAGGCCCTGGCCAGCCACCCGATGAAAACCGACAAGCGCGGCATCGGCGACCTCAACGTGGTGGTGACTTTCGCCGGGGTAACCTTCCGCCCGGGCGAATATGTGTATGCCGACAACAATGGCGTGCTGGTCTCGCCAAGCCCGCTGAAGATGCCGGAGTGATGCGCCGCACGCGCTGATGGAGCTTTGATGTTCGAGGAAGACAACGCGCAGTGGGGGCTGGTCCATGCCCTGGTGCTCGATGGTAAAGGCAGCGCCCGCCCGATTGCCCGTACCGAACTGGACGACTTGCAGCTGCAACCTGAGCAGAGCCTGTGGTTGCACTGGGATCGCAGCCATCCACAAACCCGCACCTGGCTGCTGCATGACAGCGGCCTGAGCGAGTTTGCCTGCGAGCTGCTGCTGGAAGAAAACACCCGGCCGCGCCTGCTGCCCATGGCTGACGAACAGCTGTTGCTGTTTTTGCGCGGGGTTAACCTCAACCCGGGCGCAGAACCCGAAGACATGGTCTCGGTGCGTATCTTCGCCCAGGCGCAGCGGGTCATATCGTTGCGCTTGCGCCCATTGCGCGCCAGTGACGAGATTCTTCAGTTGCTGGAGCAGGGCAGGGGGCCGAAGTCGGCTTCCGAACTGCTGCTGCTGATGGGCGAGCTGCTGACCGAAAAGGTCCAGGGCCTGGTCAGCGACCTCTCCGAACTGGTCGACCTGGAAGAAGAAAAGGTCGAAGCCGACGAACGGTACACCCCGGAGAACGGCAGCCTGCAGCAGATCCGCCGTCGTGCAGCGGGCCTGAGGCGTTTTTTGGCGCCGCAGCGGGAAATCTATGCCCAGCTGTCGCGCAGCAAATGGGGCTGGTTTGCCGATGCCGATGCCGATTACTGGAACGAGCTGAACAACAGCCTGATCCGCTACCTCGAAGAGCTTGAGCTGACCCGCGAGCGCGCTGCGCTGGTGCTGGAGAGCGAAGATCGCCGGCGCAGCGAGCGGATGAACCGCACCATGTACCGCTTTGGCATCATCACTTGCATCTTCCTGCCCATGAGCTTCATCACCGGGTTGCTGGGCATCAATGTCGGCGGCATCCCGGGGGCGGAAAACCCCTATGGCTTCCTGTTCGCCTGCCTCGTCGTGCTGGGGCTGGCGGTGGGGCAGTGGTGGATGTTCCGGCGGTTGCGATGGGTCTAGGTGTTCATTTTGAAACATTCGTGCCAATCGGATGTGTGACCCATTGCCCGGCCATCTCGTCTCTTGCTGACACTGCGCGAGGTGCACATGCACGATCCGTTTGAAGAATCCCTGCGTGACCTGCTCAAGGCGTCACCCTCCGGCAATGACCGGGATGACCTGGACGACGCTGCTTGCCTGGGTCGCGTGCTTAAAACTGCCAACCGTCAGGTTGGCGCGGGTGATCTGTTCAGCCTGCTTGGCCGCTGGAGCCAGGCGCTGCTGATTGCCGTCAATAATGGCTCGGCGCATGTCGCGCCGGTGCGTCGACACTCTTCCCGCAACGCTGCCAGCGGCAGCAAAGCAGATAAGGCCGATTGAATATGGAACTCGATCTCTGGACCCAGAGCCTGGTCACCGCGATGACCGCCCTTTGGACCAAGGTAGCGAACTTCATCCCCAACCTGTTCGGCGCGCTGGTCGTGGTGCTGCTCGGTTTCGTGGTGGCCAAGCTGCTCGACACGCTGCTGTCCAAGCTGCTGGCCAAGCTTGGCCTGGACCGCCTGATGGCCGGCACCGGCCTGACCAAGATGCTCGGCCGGGTCGGCATCCAGGTACCGATCTCTACCTTGATCGGCAAGATTGTCTACTGGTTCGTGCTGCTCATCTTCCTCGTCTCGGCCGCTGAATCGCTAGGCCTGGAGCGGGTTTCGGCCACCCTGGACATGCTCGCCCTGTATTTGCCGAAAGTATTCGGCGCGGCCTTGGTGTTGCTGGTCGGCGTGCTGCTGGCACAGGTGGCCAACGGCCTGGTGCGCGGCGCCGCCGAAGGCATCGGCCTGGAGTACTCGGCGGGCCTTGGGCGTATCACCCAGGGCTTGGTGATCATCATCAGCATCTCGGTGGCCATCAGCCAGCTGGAGGTGAAAACCGACCTGCTGAACCACGTGATCGTCATCGGGCTGATTACCGTTGGTCTGGCGGTAGCCTTGGCCATGGGCCTTGGCAGCCGTGAAATTGCCGGGCAGATTCTGGCCGGAATTTACGTGCGCGAGCTGTACCAGGTCGGCCAGCAGGTGCGAATTGGAGAGGTCGAAGGGCATATTGAAGAAATCGGCACGGTCAAGACTACGTTGCTGACCGATGATGGCGAACTGGTGTCGCTGTCCAATCGAGAGTTGCTCGAGCAGCGCGTCAATAGTCGCTAACCGCACAAAAGCTGTTAATGTATGCCGCCGCGAAATTCGACCCACGGGGTCGCGCGGCGACATTGACCTGACTGTCGGCCAGATCCGTTTTGAATAAAGTTCATTCGCCGCCCATGCGTTATGACCCCCGCGAGCTCACCGACGAAGAGTTGGTGGCGCGTTCGCATGAGGAGCTGTACCACGTTACCCGCGCCTATGAGGAGCTCATGCGGCGCTATCAGCGAACCCTGTTCAACGTCTGTGCGCGTTATTTGGGGAACGACCGTGACGCGGACGATGTCTGTCAGGAAGTGATGCTCAAGGTGCTGTACGGGCTGAAGAACTTCGAGGGCAAATCCAAGTTCAAGACCTGGCTCTACAGCATCACCTACAACGAGTGCATTACCCAGTACCGCAAGGAGCGCCGTAAACGCCGGCTGATGGATGCCTTGAGCCTGGACCCTGTTGAAGAGGCGTCCGAAGACAAGGCACCGAAACCGGAAGAAAAAGGCGGGCTGGACAAGTGGCTGGTGCATGTGAACCCGATTGACCGGGAGATTTTGGTGCTGCGTTTTGTCGCAGAGCTGGAATTTCAGGAAATTGCAGACATCATGCACATGGGCCTGAGCGCGACGAAAATGCGTTACAAGCGCGCGCTAGACAAGCTTCGTGAGAAATTTGCCGGCCTGGATGAAACTTAGTGGCGTGCAAATATCTCTAACGAACCGGCGAGTTCTGCTAGACTTGCCGTCGAGTTGTCCCCCTTGTTTGTGGTGGGACTGCTTAACTATCACCAGATGGGGATTTAACGGATGAAATTGAAAAACACCTTGGGCTTGGCCATTGGTTCGCTCGTAGCCGCTACCTCGATTGGCGCTATGGCACAAGGCACAGGCGCTGTGGAAGTCGAAGGCTTCTACAAGAAAGAGTTCTTCGACAGCCAGCGTGACTTCAAGAACGACGGCAACCTGTTCGGCGGCTCGATCGGTTACTTCCTGACCGACGACGTTGAACTGCGCCTGGGTTACGACGAAGTTCACAACGCTCGTGGCGAAGACGGCAAGAACATCAAGGGCTCGAACACCGCCCTGGACGCCGTTTACCACTTCAACAACCCGTATGACGCCATCCGTCCGTACGTTTCCGCTGGTTTCTCGCACCAGTCGCTGGGCCAGACCGGCCGTGGCGGTCGTGACCACTCCACCTTCGCCAACGTTGGCGCTGGTGCCAAGTGGTACATCACCGACATGTTCTATGCCCGTGCCGGCGTAGAAGCTCAGTACAACATCGACCAGGGCGACACCGAGTGGGCCCCAAGCGTTGGTGTTGGCCTGAACTTCGGCGGTAGCCCGAAGCAAGCCGAAGTCGCTCCAGCTCCAGTAGCTGAAGTGTGCTCCGACTCCGACAACGACGGCGTTTGCGACAACGTCGACAAGTGCCCAGACACCCCGGCCAACGTTACCGTTGACGCCGACGGCTGCCCGGCTGTTGCCGAAGTCGTTCGTGTTGAGCTGGACGTCAAGTTCGACTTCGACAAGTCGGTCGTCAAGCCAAACAGCTACGGCGACATCAAGAACCTGGCTGACTTCATGAAGCAGTACCCACAAACCACCACCGTGGTTGAAGGTCACACTGACTCCGTGGGTCCAGACGCTTACAACCAGAAGCTGTCCGAGCGTCGTGCCAACGCTGTCAAGCAAGTCCTGACCCAGCAGTACGGCGTAGAATCCAACCGTGTTGACTCGGTTGGCTACGGCGAAACCCGTCCGGTTGCTGACAACGCCACCGAAGAAGGCCGTGCTATCAACCGTCGCGTTGAAGCTCAGGTAGAAGCTCAGTCCAAGTAATTGGCCTGATGCTTCATGAAAAACCCGGCCTCGGCCGGGTTTTTCTTTGCCTGGGTTTTAACCGGCCTGACAGCCTGCTCCTGCAGTGAAGGGTATTCAGCCCGCGATTGAAACCAGCTCCAGAGCCTGCTGTTCCCCGACCACTTCCCCAATCACCAGAATCGCCGGGCTACGCAAGCCAAACCCACGCGCATCTTCAACCATGCCCCGCACATCGCTCCTGCACTCCCGCTGCTGCGGCATCGAGGCATTCTCAATCATCACCACTGAGGCTTGTTGCAGGGCGCGTACCGCCTTGAGGGTGAGCAGTTCAGGGTCGCCAGGGCCGGCACCCACCAGCCAGACTTTTGCACTCATCAGGTATTCCTCATCGGCAGGGTCCGCTCAGCCTTTTAGCAGGCTGAACAGCAAAATCAGGTTGAACAGCAGGGACAGCAAGGCCAGGGTGCGCCACACCTTCAGCGGCTCACGCTCCAGCAGTGGCCGTGGCCGGGTGGGCAGCTCCTGGCGGTCGCCGCGTTCAAGCAGCAGCAACCAGTGTTCGGCCGTTTCGAAGCGTTGCGCCGGGTCGGCGGCCACCGCCTGTTGCAGGTTGTGCTGCAGCCATTCCGGCAGGTCGGGGCGGTAGCGCGCGGCGTTGACTGGCTGGCCGAAGCGCGGGCGCTGGAAGGCTTCCACCTCGCCATACGGGTAGTGACCGGTCAGCAGACGGTACAGCGTCACGCCCACGGCATACAGGTCTTGGCGCGGGCTGGGCGGTTGGCCGTCAAACGCTTCCGGGGCGAGGTACGAGGGTGTGCCGGGCACGTCGTGCAGCGGGTCTTCGGACAGGCCTGGGCAGTAGGCCAGGCCGAAGTCCAGCAGGCGCAGCTGGCCATCGCTGCCCAAGTGCAGGTTGTCTGGCTTGATATCGCGGTGCAGCAGGTTGCGCCGGTGCAGCACGCCGACCGCCTGCAGCAGTTGCCGGGCCATTTCCAGCCACTGTGGCAAGGGCAGCGGGCCGTGTTCGGCCAGCAGCGTTGCAAGGGTCTGGCCGGGGTATTCGCGCATCACGTAGTACAGGTGCTGGCGCTGGCTGGCGGCATGCAGTTCGGGGAAATGTCGGCCAGCGACCCTGCGCAGGAACCACTCCTCCAGTAATAGTCCTTGCGCCGCTTTTGGCTCCTGCTCGCGTGCGGCAGGCAGGGTTTTTAGCAGCCACGCTTGACCTTGGCCGTCGCGCACCCGGTAGACCAGGGACTGGCGGCTGTGTGACAGCAGCTGTTCGGTGAGCCAGCCATCGATCACCTGGCCTTCGCGCAGCGGGCCGGGTACCGACCCCTGCTGCAGCTGTGCCAGGGTGTCGCCGAGGTTGGCCGTGCCCAGTTGCTCGACCTGCACCAGCAAGGCACTGGCGTTGTCCTGGCTGCCATTGAGGTGCGCACTGGTAACCAGCGTGTCGACGGCCAGTTGCAGGTCGGGCTGCTCACGCAACACCGCCTGTATATGCTGGTCGCCCAGGCTGGCCCAGACGCCGTCGCTGACCAGCAAGAAGCATTCACCCGCCTGCAGCTCGCCCTCCAGATAATCCACCAGCAGGTGTTGATCCAGGCCCAGCGCGCGTTTCAGCACATGCTGCATGCCCGGCTGGTCCCACACGTGGTCTTCGCTCAGGCACTGCAGGTGCCCGGCGTGCCAGCGGTACACACGGCAGTCGCCAACATGGGCCAGGGTGAAGCGCCGGCCCCGCAGCACCAGTGCGCTGAGGGTGGTCAACAATGGCTGACCGCTGCCTTGGGCACGCAGCCAGCGGTTCTGTGCCAGCAGCAGGCGGTCGAGGGCCTGGGCCACGCTCCAGGTGGCGGGGGTGGCGTAGTAGTCCAGGGCCAGCGCTTGCAAGCTGGCGCGTGCTGCCAGGCCACCATCGGCGCATTGGCTGACGCCGTCGGCAAGGGCGAACAGGTAGCCCTTGCTGGCGGCCAGCTCTGGCGCCGGGGTAACCAGGCGCAGGGCGTCCTGGTTTTCCTCGCGCGGCCCGGTGGCGCTGGCCTGGGCGAAACTCAGTTGCAGGCTCATCGAGGTGCCTCAGACCCGCGCCGCAGTGACTGCAGCCGAGCCCCAGGTGGTGCGCCAGCGCTGTTTCACGCCGTGCAGGCCGAACCAGGCCAGCAGGCCGAGGCTGGCGAACAGCCACAGCCCCACCTGGTAATCGCCGGTGTGCTGTTTGATGGTGCCAAGCCCGGCGGCCAGCAGGAAGCCACCGATGCCCCCGGCCATGCCGATCAGCCCGGTCATTACGCCGATTTCGTGACGGAAGCGCTGCGGTACCAGCTGGAATACCGCGCCGTTGCCCGCGCCCAGGCCGAGCATGGCGCTGATGAACAGCGCCAGGGCGGCGGCGGCAGACGGCAGGTTGAAACCGACTGCGGCTATGCAGATGGCTGCAACGCTGTACATGCCCAGCAAGGTGCGGATACCGCCGAAGCGGTCGGCCAGGGCACCGCCGAGAGGGCGCATCAGGCTGCCGGCGAACACGCAGGCCGCGGTGTAGTAGCCAGCGGTGACCGGGCTCAAACCGTACTGGTCGCTGAAGTAGCCAGGCAGGGCACTGGCCAGGCCGATGAAGCCGCCGAAGGTGACACTGTAGAAGAACATGAACCACCAGCTGTCACGGTCGCCGAGGGCCTTGAGGTAGTCAGCCATGGCCTTTGGTTTTGGGCGCTGCGGGGCGTTGCGCGCCAGCAGGGCGAACACCACCAGCGCCAGTGTCAAAGGAATCAGCGCAAAGCCAAACACATTGTTCCAGCCAAAACCCGCGGCCAGCGCCGGCGCCAGCAGGGCGGCGAACACTGTGCCGGAGTTGCCGGCGCCGGCAATGCCCATGGCCTTGCCCTGATGCTGCGGCGGGTACCACTGCGACGCCAGCGGCAGCGATACGGCGAACGAAGCGCCGGCAAAGCCGAGGAACATGCCCAGCAGCAGCACCTGTTCATAGCTGTGTACGCCGAAGTGCCAGGCCACCGCCAGCGCGACGATCACCACCACCTGGCCGATCACGCCGGCGGTCTTGGGCGACAGGCGGTCGACCAGTACGCCCATGGCAAAGCGCAGTACTGCCCCGGCCAGGATCGGCATGGCCACCATCAGGCCCCGTTGTTGTGCGCTCAGTTGCAGGTCACCGGCAATCTGCACCGCCAGCGGGCCCAGCAGGTACCAGACCATGAAGCTCAGGTCGAAGTACAGAAACGCAGCGAACAGCGTGGGCACATGCCCGGATTTCCAGAAGCTGGTACTCATCGAACACCTCACTTGGCAATGCAGCGGAACGAAAAAGACGCCGCCACCCGCTCCACGAAGGTGGAGGGGAGAGCGACGTCTTTGTCGGGATTTAAGTGGGGCAACCGCCGTTGGCTACCGGTGCAAATACATCAGCAAGAGCCGGGCCAATTCGGAATGTCGAGCAGCGCGGACTTTGTGGGAGCGGCCTTGTGTCGCGATAGGGCTGCGCAGCAGCCCTATGATTTCAGCTTCGCCGCTGAAATTGCCGGGGCTGCTGCGCAGCCCTATCGCGACACAAGGCCGCTCCCACAAATGCCTGCACTGCTAGCCGAGCATTTCATGCATGGCAATGATCTGCTCTGCCACCTGAATCAGCTTCTGCTGCCGGCTCATGGCCTGGCGGCGCATCAGGGTGTAGGCCTGTTCTTCGTTGCAGTCTTTCATTTTCATCAGCAAACCCTTGGCCTGCTCGATGCGTTTGCGTTCGGCCAGTTGCTGGTCGCGTGCCACCAACTGCGCCTTCAGTGCCTGATCGCTTTCGAAGCGGGCCATGGCCACATCCAGAATGGGCTGCAACCGGGCGGCATGGATGCCTTCGACGATATAGGCACTGACGCCCGCCTGAATCGCCTGGCGCATCACCCCGGGGTCATGCTCGTCAGTGAACAGCACGATGGGGCGCGGCTGGTCACGGCTGACCAGCACCACCTGTTCCATCACATCACGGTCAGGTGAGTCGGTGTCGATCAGCACCACATCCGGGCGCACCGTTTCGATGCAGGCGGGCAGGTCGATGGTCAAGCCTGGGGCTTCGGTGACCTCGAAGCCCGCCTCGATCAGCGCCGCCTTGAGGCGGCCAAGTTTGTGCTGGGTGTCGTCAATCAGCAGGATGCGCAACATGTAGGTCTCCCTCACACGCCGACGCGGGCTTCGGGCAGGTCGCCCAATGCATGCAGGCTGAAACTGCGGGCGTAGCCGTAGGGGTCGCTGCCGTCCCAGCAGGTGCCGTCGATCAGCAGGCTGCTGCGCACCGGCAGCGAAGGGCACGCTACGCCCAGGCTTTGCGCCGCCTCGCTGTACAGTGCCAGTTGCTGTACCTGGCGGGCCACGCCGAGGTAGTCGGGGTCTTCGCGCAGCAGGCCCCAGCGGCGGAACTGGGTCATGAACCACATGCCGTCGGACAGGTATGGCAGGTTGGCCCGGCCGTGGTCGAACAGGCGCAGGGCATGCCGGTCTTGCCAGTGGTTGCCCAGGCCATCCTGGTAGTGGCCGAGCAGGCGTGGCTCGATACTCGCCAGCGGCGTATCCAGATAAGCGCTGCCGCTGAGCAGTTGCGCGGTGCTGCGGCGGTTTTCCGGGCTTTGCTCGATGAACCGGCTGGCGGCGAGGATTGCCTTGATCAGGGCGCGGGCGCTGTTGGGGTACTGTTCGGCGAAGGCGCGGGCGCAGGCCAGGACCTTTTCCGGGTGGTCCGGCCAGATCGACTGACTGGTGGCCAGGGTGAAGCCTTGGCCCTTGGCGACCGCATCAGCGGCCCAGGGCTCGCCCACGCAGAAGCCGTCGATGCGCCCGGCCTGGATGTGTGCGGCCATCTGTGCCGGTGGCACCACCACGCTGTCGACGTCGCGCAGTGGGTGGATGCCCTGGCTGGCCAGCCAGTAATACAGCCACATGGCATGGGTGCCGGTGGGGAAGGTCTGGGCGAAGGTCAGCCGTGCGCCTTGCTGGTGCACCAGCCGCGCCAGTGCTTCAGGGTTGGTCACGCCTTTGCGCTGCAGCGCCGGGGACAGGTTGATGGCCTGGGCGTTCTGGTTCAGTCCCATGAGCACCGCCATATCACTGGCGGGTACCCCGCCAATCCCCAGATGCACGGCGTAGGCCAGGCCATACAGGCAGTGCGCCGCGTCCAGCTCGCCGCTGACCAGCTTGTCGCGAAGCCCCGCCCAGGAGCCCTGGCGGTGGACGTTGAGGGTAAGTCCGTGTTGCTGGGCGAAGCCCTGGGTGGCCGCGACCACCACCGAGGCGCAGTCGGTCAGGGCCATGTAGCCGATGTTCAGGCTGGGCTTCTCGGGCGCATCGCTGCCGTTGACCCAGGCCAGGGGCGTTGCTCGGGGTACAGTGTTCACAAGGTTCCTCGCCTGTACTGATTAGGCTGTGGGCCAAACCGGTGCAACCGATGTGCCAGGGCTGCACTGGCCCATGATTTGCTGTCCTGCCAGCGCCACGGTGGCTATAATCGCCCCCTCACTTACCCCGAGCCTTGCCTGCCCATGTATACCCTGGCCCGCCAGCTGCTGTTCAAGCTTTCTCCGGAAACCTCCCACGACCTGTCCCTGGACCTGATCGGTGCCGGTGGCCGCCTTGGCCTTAACGGCATGCTGTGCAAGCAGCCGGCAGCATTGCCGGTCACGGTCATGGGCTTGAACTTCGCCAACCCGGTGGGCCTGGCTGCCGGCCTGGACAAAAACGGCGCAGCCATCGACGGTTTCGCCCAGCTGGGTTTCGGTTTTGTCGAAATCGGCACCGTCACCCCGCGGCCGCAGCCGGGTAACCCCAAGCCGCGACTGTTCCGATTGCCGGAAGCCACGGCCATCATCAACCGCATGGGCTTCAACAACCTGGGTGTTGATAACCTGCTCGACCGGGTACGTGCGTCGCGTTACAAGGGCGTGCTGGGCATCAACATCGGCAAGAACTTCGACACCCCGGTGGAGCGTGCCGTCGATGATTACCTGATCTGCCTGGACAAGGTGTACACCGCCGCCAGCTATATCACCGTCAACGTCAGCTCGCCGAACACCCCCGGCCTGCGCAGCCTGCAGTTCGGCGATTCGCTCAAGCAGTTGCTCGATGCCCTGGCCGTGCGCCGTGAGCAGCTGGCCGCTACCCATGGCAAGCGCGTGCCGCTGGCCATCAAGATTGCCCCGGACATGAGTGACGAAGAAACCGCGCTGGTAGCCGCCGCCCTGATGGAATCGGGCATGGATGCGGTGATCGCCACCAACACCACGTTGGGTCGTGAAGGTGTCGAAGGGCTGCCGTATGGTGGCGAGGCGGGCGGCCTGTCGGGCGCGCCAGTGCTGGAGAAGAGCACCCACATCGTCAAGGTGCTGGCAGGTGAACTGGGCGGCAAACTGCCGATCATTGCTGCCGGTGGCATTACCGAAGGCCGTCACGCTGCCGAGAAAATCGCCGCCGGGGCGAGCCTGGTGCAGATCTATTCGGGCTTCATCTACAAGGGGCCGGCACTTGTCCGCGAGGCGGTGGACGCTATCGCGGCAATGCCACGGGTTTGATCGGCAGACAAAAAAAGGGCCCCTTCAAGGGGCCCCTGGGCCTTCGCCCGCCGCCCGGATGGGGCGTGCATGGTAAATCGAATTCAGTGTCCTCGATCAGCCAACGGCGTGATTTTCGTTGAGTCTATGGATACCAGCGGTGCCAGTCATTCCGTCCCAGTTATCACCGCGACCTTCGCGCCAGCCGTTGATCCAGGCTTGGCGAACAGAAGGAAGATTGAAGGGGCAAAGTTCGCGGGATTTGCCGGTGACCCCATATTGGTAGCCACGTGAATATGCTCTTTCCAACGGATCACGCTTAAGTCTTCTCATAGGGTGTTGCCCTCACTTGTTGACTGTAATGTCCCGTCGGCCTCTCTGAGGCCGGGCAGAGTCTTTCTGCCGGTTTGCGCTCGCTGCCGGCGTGGCGAGCTGAAAGTGCCGCCTCGTTGCGAAGCGGCCTGAGACCAGTTCTAACGAATGCGAGTCACGGTGTGAATGATCGATTTGTCATAAGCACGTAACCTTTCATAGGGTCAGGGGATAAGTAAATAAATGCGACTTAACCTTATTTGAGGTTTGGCCCGCTATGATCGGGGTTTGCTGATGATTGACGTCATTTCGCCAGCGTCTCTGGCGGGTGGCAGAAATAATTTGAAATGCGACGAAGGGTCACACAGGCCCCGGCATCGCCAGAATTTTTTGTACTGCCTGATGATCTAAGCTGTCTTTGCCACTGGGCCGAGCGCAGATCGGTCAGGCGGCCCGGCCCTTCGCGGCACGCTTATGTGCCGAAAGGGGCCACCCGCACGCCTGCTGGAAAGGCATGCGGGCAAACATCGCGGGGCGATGCGTCGCCTCGTCAGTCAAATAGCCCAAGGCTCTGGAATACTCATGTCGGACCGTTTCGAACTCTACCTCACCTGCCCTAAAGGCCTTGAAAGCCTGCTTGCCGAGGAGGCCAAGGGCCTTGGCCTTGACGAGGTGCGTGAGCACACCTCGGCCATCCGCGGCGCCGCCGACATGGAAACCGCCTACCGCCTGTGCGTATGGTCGCGCCTGGCCAACCGGGTGCTGCTGGTGCTCAAGCGCTTCTCCATGAAGAACGCCGACGACCTTTACGACGGCGTGAACGCGGTTGACTGGGCCGACCACCTGGCTGCCGACGGCACCCTGGCGGTGGAATTCAGCGGCCATGGCTCGGGCATCGACAACACGCACTTCGGTGCGCTGAAGGTCAAGGACGCCATCGTCGACAAGCTGCGCAACCGCGAAGGCCTGCGCCCGTCGGTGGAAAAAATCGACCCTGACGTGCGTGTGCACCTGCGCCTGGACCGTGGTGAGGCCATCCTTTCCCTCGACCTGTCCGGCCACAGCCTGCACCAGCGTGGCTACCGCCTGCAGCAAGGGGCTGCGCCGCTGAAGGAAAACCTGGCGGCGGCGGTGCTGATCCGCTCGGGCTGGCCGCGCATTGCCGCCGAAGGTGGCGCGCTGGCCGACCCGATGTGCGGTGTGGGCACCTTCCTGGTCGAAGCGGCGATGATAGCCGCCGATATCGCGCCCAACCTCAAGCGTGAGCGTTGGGGCTTCAGTGCCTGGCTCGGCCACGTGCCGGCGCTGTGGCGCAAGGTGCACGACGAGGCGCAGGCGCGGGCGCAGGCCGGCCTGGCCAAGCCACCGCTGTGGATCCGTGGCTACGAGGCCGACCCGCGGCTGATCCAGCCGGGCCGCAATAACGTCGAGCGTGCCGGGCTGGGCGACTGGGTGAAGATCTATCAGGGCGAGGTCAGCACCTTCGAACCACGCCCTGACCAGAACCAGAAAGGCCTGGTCATCAGCAACCCACCCTATGGCGAGCGCCTGGGTGACGAAGCCAGCTTGCTGTACCTCTATCAGAACCTGGGCGAGCGCCTGCGTCAGACGTGCATGGGCTGGGAGGCGGCGGTGTTCACCGGCGCGCCGCAGCTGGGCAAGCGCATGGGTATTCGCAGCCACAAGCAGTACGCGTTCTGGAACGGCGCCTTGCCGTGCAAGCTGCTGCTGTTCAAGGTGCAGCCTGACCAGTTCGTGACGGGCGAGCGCCGCGAGGCACAGCCCGAAAGCGCGCAAGTCCGCGAACAGGCACCGTCGGTAGCCAGCGAGCCGGCGCGCCTGTCGGAAGGGGCGCAGATGTTTGCCAACCGTCTGCAGAAGAACCTCAAGCAACTGGGCAAGTGGGCTCGTCGCGAGCAGGTGGACTGCTACCGCCTGTACGATGCCGACATGCCCGAGTACGCCCTGGCAGTCGACCTGTACCACGACTGGGTGCATGTGCAGGAATACGCTGCGCCACGTTCGATCGACCCGGACAAGGCCCAATCGCGCCTGCTCGATGCCTTGGCGGCGATCCCTCAGGCACTGGGCATTTCGCCGCAGCGCGTGGTGCTCAAGCGCCGCGAGCGGCAGAGTGGTACCCGCCAGTACGAGCGCCAGGCCACCGAGGGCCGCTTCCAGGAAGTGAACGAAGGTGGCGTCAAGCTGCTGGTCAACCTCACCGACTACCTCGACACCGGTCTGTTCCTGGACCACCGTCCGATGCGCATGCGCATCCAGCGCGAGGCTGCCGGCAAGCGTTTCTTGAACCTGTTCTGCTACACCGCTACGGCGTCGGTGCATGCAGCCAAGGGCGGGGCGCGCAGCACCACCAGTGTCGACCTGTCGAAAACCTACCTCGACTGGGCGCGTCGCAACCTGGCGCTCAATGGCTTCTCCGAGCGCAACCGCCTGGAGCAGGGTGATGTGATGGCCTGGCTGGAAAGCAACCGCGACAGCTACGACCTGATCTTCATCGACCCGCCAACCTTCTCCAACTCCAAGCGTATGGAAGGCGTGTTCGATGTGCAGCGTGACCACGTGCAACTGCTGGACCTGGCCATGGCTCGGCTGGCGCCGGAGGGGGTGTTGTATTTCTCCAACAACTTCCGCAAGTTCCAGCTCGACGAGCACCTGATGGCACGCTATGCCGTGGAGGAAATCACCGCCCAGACCCTGGACCCGGACTTTGCCCGTAACAACCGCATCCACCGCGCCTGGCGTCTGCAATTGCGTTGAGCCGACGAGGTACGTTGCGCGGCTGATGGCCAATAGCTATAAATGAGGGCAGGGCAAGCTAATCCGCAGGACGCTGACGTGACGAGATGGGTGTATGTCAAAGTGTGGCGTGCGTGCGCGGTTATCTGGCCTGTGCACAGAAGCGGTGTCCGCCTGGGCGGTGGCGCTGGTGGTCTTGGTGGCGGGCGGCCTGTTGACGGCCGCCTTGGCGCTTGCCGCGCAGGGTGTCTACAAGCAGCAGTTGCGCCAGCGTTTCGAGTTGCTGGCCAGCGAGCGCTTCAGCCGCATTGCTGAACGCTTCGATGAACAGCAGCAGCGCCTGGACGGCCTGCGGCGGTTCTTCGGCTTTTCCAACACAGTCACCTCACTTGAATTTGACGGTTACGCCAGGCCGTTGCTGCAGCGCACGCTGGCCTACGCCTGGGCGCCCCGCGTCGAAGCTGCGCAACGCGCCGAGTTCGAGCGCCATGCGCGTGAGCATTCGGGCCCGGGCTATGTAATCCGTGACCAGGACGCGCAAGGCCAGTGGCGCCCCGCGCCACAGCGCGACCATTACTTCCCTGTGCTGTATACCCAATCGGGTGAAATGCCCGGGCTGCCGTATGGGCTGGATCTTGCCGGCCAAGGTGCGGCCCAGGCCGCGCTGGCGCGCGCACTCGGGCCTGGCAGCATGGCGGTGTCAGAACCCCTGGCCTTGTACGATATTCCTTCGTACGCGCGTGGTCTGCTGCTGGTGGCGCCGGTGTTTTCCGACGCAAACGAGCATGGCGCAGCAGCAGGCTACGTCATGGCCTTGCTGAGCATGCGCGAGCTGGTGAGCGATGGGCGGCCAGTGGCGACGGATGACAACCTGGTGGTGCGTATCGTTGATCCGTCCGGGTTGCAAGGGCCGGAAGTGATGTTCGACTCGCTGAACCAGGCAGCCCCCTTGTCGCTGGCCAGCAACCAAGTGTTGCAGCTGGCCGACCATCGCTTTCAGTTGAGCATCCTGCCGAGCCTGGCCTTCTTGCAGGCTAATCGTTCGTCAGCTGTGCTGGCAGTCGTTCTACTGGGCGGGTTGTTGAGCCTGCTGCTCAGCGCCTTGCTGTACAACCTGTTCAGCCAGCGCCAGCGCGCCCTGGCCCTGGTCGAGCAGCGCACCGCCGAACTGCGGGTCAGCGAGCAGTCGCTGCGAGGTACCCACAACCAGTTGCGCAGCGTGCTGGATGCGGCCACCCAAGTGGCGATCATTGCCACCAACCTCAAGGGTGTAGTGAGTACGTTCAATGCCGGTGCAGAGCGTATGCTCGGTTATCCGGCCAGCGAGGCGATCGGCCAGCTTCGCCTTGACCACCTGGTGCTGCCCGAAGAACTGAGCCAGCGGGCTCAGGCGCTGAGCCTGCGCTATGGCCGCACGATCGCCGGTGGTCAGGCCATATTCGCCGAAACGGTTCAAGCGCAGGGTGCCGAGCCTGGGGAGTGGACATTGTTGCGCGCCGATGGCAGTCAGCTGGTGGCCAACATGCTGGTTACCGCCATGCTGGATGAACAGGGTTTGTGGGTCGGCTATCTGGCCATCTGCATTGATGTCACAGAGCGGCGTCGGGTGCATGAGGCGCTGGCGGCGCGTGACCGACTGCTGGAAAAGCTCAGCGCCGAGGTGCCGGGCGGTATCTACCAGTATCGCCTCGATGCCAATGGTCATTCGTGCTTTCCCTATGCCAGCCAAGGGCTGTACGACATCTATGAAGTCGACCTGCAGCAGCTGCGCGAGGATGCCACGCTGGTGTTCGAGCGTATCCACCCCGACGACCTGGACCGCGTGCGTCGCTCAGTGCGTTATTCGGCCGAGCACCTGGCGCCCTGGCGCGAGGAATACCGGGTATGCCTGCCGCGTGCCGGGCTACGCTGGGTGCGTGGCGAAGCGACGCCAGAGGTGGGTGAGCAAGGCTGCACGCTGTGGCATGGCTACCTGACGGATATCTCCGACCTCAAGGGCGTGGAGGAGGAATTGAGGGCGTTGTCGGTGACCGATTCGCTGACGGGCATCCATAACCGCCGCTACTTTCAGGAGCGGCTCAAGGTTGAGCTGGAACGCGCCCAGCGCGAAGGCTTGGCGCTGGCCGTGATCATGCTCGACATCGATCACTTCAAATGCATCAACGACCGCTTCGGCCATGCCATGGGCGATCGCGTGCTGCGCAGCTTGTGCCAGCGTATCGGCCAGCGTTTGCGGCGTACTGATGTGTTCTGCCGGCTGGGCGGGGAAGAATTCATGGTGCTGTGCCCGGGCAGTGATGCTGAGCAGGCGCGGTTGTTAGCGCTTGAGTTATGGCAAGGGGTGCGCACGTTGCCGGTGGAAGGCGTGGGCCAGGTGACCGCGAGTTTTGGTGTGGCTGGCTGGCGGCCGGGGGAGGGTGCCGATGCCCTGCTGCTACGGGCTGATGCGGGTGTTTACATCGCGAAACAGGCCGGGCGGGACCGGGTGGAGGGGGAGTCGGCCTGTTAGCTGCCAGCTGTCTGTGCCGGCCCTTTCGCGGCTAAAGCCGCTCCCACAGTGATCGCGCAAACTGTCACAGTTTGCGCAAGACACTTGCTCTCAGCCGCGAAATGGCCGGTACGGACCAGCCAATCAGTTGGCCGCTGTGCTGCCGGCCAGCTTCGGCTGGCGGTACAGGTCCAGCAGGACCTGGTCGAGCACCTGCGAAGCACCCCACGGTTTCGGGTCGTTGAGAATCGCCGCCACCGCCCAGGTATGGCCGTTGCTGTCGCGGCTGAAGCCGGCAATTGCCCGTACGGTATTCAGCGTGCCGGTCTTGATGTGGCCTTCACCGGTCATGGCAGTGCGCTTCAGGCGCTTGCGCATGGTGCCGTCCATGCCCACCAGCGGCATGGAGCTCATGAATTCGGCAGCGTAGGGGCTCTTCCAGGCGGCCTGCAGCATCTGGGCCATCTCCCGGGTGCTGACCCGCTCGGCACGCGACAGGCCAGAGCCGTTCTCCATGACCAGATGCGGCGCGGTAATGCCCTTTTTTGCCAGCCACTGGCGCACCACGCGCTGGGCGGCGCGGGCATCGTCCCCATCGGCATCGGTGCGGAACTGCGCGCCAAGGCTCAGGAACAGCTGCTGGGCCATGGTGTTGTTGCTGTACTTGTTGATGTCACGGATCACTTCCACCAGGTCTGGCGAGAAGGCGCGGGCCAGCAGGCGAGCACTCTTGGGTACGTTCTCGATGCGGTCGCCACCCTGGATACTGCCACCCAGCTCGTTCCAGATGGCGCGCACGGCACCGGCGGCGTAGGTGGCGTGATCGAGCAGCGACAGGTAGGTCTGCGAGTTGCAGCCGTCACCCAGCTGGCCGCTGACGGTGACGCTGATGCGATCGGCCTGTGGCACCGGGTTGTAGCGCACATCGCCTGTGCACTGCTTCGAAGCCACCGCCTTGACCTGGTTGTCGATGCGGATGCTGGCAATCGGTGGCTCGACCGCAACGGTCACCTTGCCGCCATCGTTGCGGGCCACGAAGCGCAGCGCCTTGAGGTTGACCAGCAGCGAATCGGGCTTGACCAGGAACGGCTTGTTTTCATCGCCGCCGTCATCGTTGAACTGCGGCAGGTTGGGCTGCACGAAGTGGCTGCGGTCCAGCACCAGGTCACCGGTGATGGTGCGCACGCCATTGGCGCGCAGGTCACGCATCAGCAGCCACAGCTTTTCCATGTTCAGTTTCGGGTCGCCGCCACCTTTAAGGTACAGGTTACCGTTGAGCACGCCATTGCTCAGGGTCCCGTCGGTATAAAACTCGGTTTTCCACTGGAAGGTCGGGCCGAGCAGTTCGAGGGCCGCGTAGGTGGTGACCAGTTTCATGGTCGAGGCCGGGTTCACCGACACATCGGCATTGAACACGGTGGGCGTGCCGGGGCCGTCCAGCGGCAGCATGACCAGCGACAGGGCCGTGTCCTGCAGCTTGTTGGCCTTGAGCGCCTGCTGCACTTTGGCGGGCAGGGTGGTATTGACGGTGGCGGCCTGGCTGGGCAATGCGAGTGGCAACAGCAGGCTTGCCAGAATGAGGGGACGAAGCGTTTTGATCATAATGGATAAATACCCTGCGGCGAGGGAAAAGGGCATTGGGGCTGTAAGAGATGATGGCCCCACGACGAAAGAGTACGCATTATGCCCCAAGCGTAGCGACGATGCGCCACGTTCGACGGAAAAGCACCGCCAATAAAAAAGGCCACCACAAGGGCAGCCTTTTCAGCGATCAAGCCAGGCAGGGATCACTCAGCCTTGTTGATCGGCTTTTCCGGGTACCAGGCGTCCAGCAGCGGGCTGACTTCGATCTTGGTCAGTTCGCTACGGCCCTTGAGCCAGGTTTCAACGGCAGCACGCTGTTCTTCGCTGACCGATCCGCGTTTGACCGAGCACACCAGGCCGTAATCGTCACCGCCTACATAGTCCAGGCCGTTGGCGTCCATCGCTTCTTCCAGGAACGCATCGAGGAAAGCATCGATTGCCTGGTCATCCAGATCTTCCTTGAATTCCAGGTTCAGCTCGAAGCCCAATTCCTGAAACTCGTCGACACACAGCTTTTTGCGCAGACGACGGGAGCGGTTTGTGGCCATGAAACAATCCTCTTAGGTAATAACGCCGCGCAGTCTACCAGTTAACACGTGGGGCTGCCTGCCTGAGTGCGTGCGCCGGTAGTCAGTTCGTTGGCCAACGCCCGTTCCACACGGCACATGTGCCGCGCCAGTGCCTGACGGCGCAAGCGCAACTGGGGGGTAGGCAAGCCGCGGGCCTCCAGGGCTTCGCAGGCCGCCATCAGGTCGCGGGCTTCCAGCATGCGCGCGGCACTCAGCACCTTGTGGGCCTGCTCGGCAATGGCCTCGCTGTCTTGCTCCGGGTGCAGCGCCATCAAGCTGGCCCGGTCGGCCTGCAGGCTTTGCTGCAAGGTCAGCAGGAAGCGCTGGCGGTCGTCGGGGTCATGCCCGATCACTGCAGCCAGGCCTTCCAGGTGGTACAGCTTGCGCCGGGGCTTTTGCTGGCGGCGCGGGCGAATGCCCGCCAGGCGCTGGCTGAGGGTGCCCAGGCTGATCGGCTTGAGCAGGCAGTCGTCCATACCGGCGCTCAGGCACTGGCGGCGCACCTCTGGCTGTGCGTTGGCGGTGTAGCCGAGAATGGTGCAGCGCTGCCGCTTGCCATGGCGTTCTTCGGCACGGACGGCGGTCGCCAGTTGGTATCCGTTCATGTGCGGCATGTTGCAGTCGAGCACCAGCACATCGAAGTCGCCTGCGCGCCAGGTGGCCAGGCCTTCACGGCCATCGCGGGCGCTGGCGTGCGGCAGGCCCAGGTAGCCGAGCTGCTGCGCCATCAGCTGCAGATTGGCCGGGTGGTCATCGATCACCAGCACATTCAGCCGCGGGTCAGGCACCTCGAGGTGTTCGAAGGGCGGCGCTGAATGCGGGGCGGCGTCAATGCGCTGCAGCGGCATTTTCAGGCGCACCTGGGTGCCAACATCTTCCAGGCTCTTGATGGTCAGGCTGCCGCCCATCATTTCGCACAGGCTGCGGCAGATGGCCAGGCCCAGCCCGGTACCCGCGCGGGCGCCCTGGCTATGCGGGTTGGCCTGTATGAACGGATTGAACAGGCGCTGCAGGTCGTCGGCATGGATGCCGATGCCGCTGTCGCGCACTTCCAGTTCCAGCACTGCGGGCAGGGTGCTGCCGTCATCCAGCAGGCCTACGCAGATGCGAACCTGGCCATGCTCGGTGAACTTGATGGCGTTGCTTACCAGGTTGGACAGCACTTGTTTGAAACGCAGGGGGTCGAGCAGTGCGTGGCAACGCGCGGCGGGTGCAATTATCACCTCCAGGGCAAGGCCTTTCTGGCGTGCCTGCCCCTCGAAAATGCGCCCTACCGATTCGACCAGGGCCGCAAGGTCGACGGCTTCCGGTGCCAGGGACAAGTGCCCGGATTCGATACGCGCGATATCGAGAATATCGCCGATCAGACCCAGCAGGTCTTTGGCTGAGTGGTGGGCCAGTTCCAGTGCGCTGCGGTCCACCTGGCCCTGGTCGGCGCGTTTGACTGCCAGTTCGAGCATGCCGATGACGGCGTTCATCGGGGTGCGGAACTCATGGCTGATGGTGGCCAGGAAGGTGCTCTTTGCGCGGTTGGCGTCGTCGGCCTGCTGCTTGGCCTGACGCAACTCCATGACCAACTGGCGGCGTTCGCTGATGTCGATCCAGCCGCCGATGATGCCCTGTACTTCGCCCAGTGAGTCACGGTACGGCAGTATCCAGTGATAGATGGTCATTTCGCGGCCCTTGATCCGCAGTGGCCGGTCCATGATCAACGGCGAGCCTGCGGCCATGACTTTCAGATAGTCGGCCTGGATCTGCCGAGTCTGCTCGCTGTCGGCAAACAGGCTGGCGTCCAGCCGTTTGCCGATGACCTCGTCGGAGCGGGCCTGCACGGCTTCCAGATAGCTGTAGTTACAGCTTTGCAGGCACCCCTCGCGGTCACGCACGTACATGGGGTGGGGCGTGCCGTTGAGCAGGGCGCGCATGAACGCCAGTTGGTCGTTCAGTGCGCGTTCGGCGGTTTGGCGCTGGCGAATCTGCAAGCGCAAGCGGGCGTTCCAGAGCAAGGCCAGCAACAGCAGCGCGACCATGCCCAGCACCACTTGTAGCGCAAGCTGGCTGTAGTCTTTGCCACTGCCATCGTCGTGCTGCCCGAAGCCGCGCCAGCGGTTGTTGATCACCCCCAGCTCTTCGGGCGAGATGCTCAGTAGCGCCTTGTCGAGGATCGACTGCATCGCCTGTGACGGGGTGCTGGTGGCCATGGCGAAGTTGGCAGGCTCGCTGCCGACCGTGGTGCGGATGACCAGCCCAGGGTTGCTGGCCAAGGCATGGTTGGCGTCGATCAACGTGGTGATCACCGCATCGACGGCACCGCTGTTGAGCAAGGCCATGGAATAGTACGCGCTCTCGGTCTCGACCCAGCCGATTTTCGGATAGTGCCGGGACAACAGGGTGTCCATGGCGCTGTAGCGGGTAATGGCCACGCGATGCCCCTGCAACTGCTCCAGCGTGCTCATGCCCTTGTCATCCTTGCGGCCGACCAGCACGAAGGCGCTCTCCAGGTAGGCCCGGCTGACCTGCAGGTCGTCTTTGGTCACCCCGCCAGTGGCCAGTGCGGCAATCACATCGGCGCGGCCATCCTTGAGGCGGGCGATCATCTCGGCAATGCCGCTTGCACGCTGCACGTCAAAACGCAAACCGGTGCGCAGGCTGATGAGCTCCAGCAGGTCGGCTGTGATGCCGCGAAAATGCCCTGAGCCATCGAAATAGGATAGCGGCGCAGCCGTATCATCGATCGTTACGCGCATCACCGGGTGATCTTGCAGCCACTGTTCCTCGGCATCGGTCAGTTGCAGCTTGCGGTCAGTCAGCAGCAGGTCGCTGCCGGCGCTCCAGCGTTTGAAGATGCTGGCACGCAGTGCCGCAGGCTGGCTGTCCAGTGTGGTGTTCACCAGCGCCAGCAGTTGCGTGTCTTGCTGGCGCAAGGCAAAGCCGAAGCCGATGGCTTCGTGCTGGCCGAAATTGGCCATGCGCAGGCGTGGCAGGTGGCCGCGGTTAAGCAGGTAGTGGGTGGAGATGGTGTCGCCGATGTACACGTCGGCCTGGCCGAACGCCACGGCGTTCAAGGCTTGGCTGGAGGAGCCAAAGGCCAGTAGCTCGGCCATGGGGTAGGTGCGGCGTACCTCCTGCTTGGGCAGGTAATGGTAAAGCATGCCGAGGCGCAGGCCGGTCAGGTCCGCGTCCAGCGCCCGGGTTTCGTCTTCGCGTGTTACCAGCACCGGTTGGTCAACGGCATACGGATGCGACAGCGCCAGGCCGTCGCTGGCCGCTTCGTAGCCATTGGCGGTGCCAAGCAGGTCGATATCGCCATGCCTGAGCGCCTCCACTGCCGCCTGCCGGCTGGAGAAACGCAGCACCCGCACGGGTAACTGCAGGGCCGTGCCGATCAGGCTCGCGTACTCGGCGGTGAGGTCCTGGTAGTCGCGGCCGCCACTGGTGATGTCGAACGGCGGGTAATCCGGAGCCGACGTGCCCAGTACCAGTTCCTGACGGCTTTCGAGCCATCGCCGTTGTTCGGCCGTGAGCATGGGGCGGGTCGGCTTGGCTGATGACCGAGCCAGTAACGTATAGGATGAGGCCTCTTGATAGGTGGCCTGCACGACGCCGCTGAACAGGAGCAGGGCGAACAGCAGGCGAGCGAAAGGGCGCGGCATGACCATCCTCAGACCAGCGCGTTGCGTTTGGCAATTTCGATCAGGTCAACCAGTGTGTTGACCTGAAGTTTGTGCATGAGGCGCTTCTTGTAGGTGCTGACAGTCTTGCTGCTGAGGAACATGCCCTTGGCAATTTCCTTGTTGCTGCGGCCTTGGGCGAAGAGTTGCAGTACCATCAGTTCGCGGTCATTTACCTGCCTGAAGAGTTTCAGCTCGGCATCGGCTGTCTGGTCATGCTTTATTGCCTGGCTGGGGAAATAGTTGTAACCGGCCAGGACCGCCTTGATTGCACTGAGCAGTTCGCTCAGGTCTTCCTGCTTGCACACATAGCCTGCGGCGCCGGAGTGCATGCAACGTACGGCAAACAATGCGGGAGACTGCGCGGTCAATACCAGAACCTTCAATGGCAGGGCCATGGCCTGGAAGCGTGAAAGCACCTCCAGCCCGTCTAGCTTGGGGATGCTGATGTCGAGGATGACCAGGTCAGGGGCGGCTTCACGAATCATCTGCATGGCGTCCACGCCGTTGTCCGACTCGCCGACAATCTTGTAGTTCTGGTTTTCCAGCAGCATACGGACGGCCAGGCGGATGACAGGATGATCGTCGACAATAAATATGGAATGCATGTTCAACTTCCCTGCGGGCGATTGAGGGGGATAATCGGCACCTTATCGCAGTTGGAAGTCGTCAGACATGCGAGGAAGGGCGATTCGCCCTTTATGGGAAATGGCTTACAAGATAAAACAAAACGGGCTACGAATTTTGTGTGTTTGACCCAATGTCAAAGCGTGATTGGTAACTTTTCGTGCACTTTTACTCGGGCTGTTTAATTTGTCGTCAGTATATGTAGGAAGTTTCCTGCAATATGCGGTGCAGCACTGGCTCAAGGACCTTGGCTGCACCGGCGTGCGTCAGGTGGGGCTGGAGCGCCCGGTCATTTCCCGAGCCATTTCGCTGGCATAGCTGTCGGTCATCCCGGCGATGAAGTCGATCATGCGCAGGAAGGCACTGTGCAGCGAGGCACGTGGGTCCGGAGCATTGTTGCCGATCAGGTCCAGTACCCGGCGGCTCTTGAACGAGGGGGTGCGCCCACCGTGCTGTTCGAGCGCTGCGCCACAGAAGGTATTGAGCAAAATCTCCAAGGTGGTATAGGCACCAATTTCGTGCAGGGTTTTGCGCTTGTCCTGGAAGATCTTGTTGCGTGCCATGTCCTTGGCCTGCAGCACGCAGCGCTTGGCCGGGCCGTGCATGTGCTCTACCAGGTCGCCTGCCAGGTGCCCGGCCAGCAATGCCTGCTGCTGCTCGACGAACGCGTGGGCGGCAGCGTTGGTCAGGTGTTCGATAGCCTTGCCACGCAGAATCGCCAGTTTGCGCCGGCGGGAATCACGGGGGCCGAGCTGGCGGTAGGTTTCTGGCAGGTCTTCACCGACCAGGTCAAGCAGCAGGGCTTCGACTTCAGCGTATTCGAGCAACTCCATTTCCAGGCCGTCTTCCAGGTCGATCAGCGCATAGCAGATGTCATCGGCAGCCTCCATCAGGTAAACCAGCGGGTGGCGCGCCCAGCGCTGTTCTTCCAGTTGCGGCATGCCGAGCTTGCGGGCGATCTGCTCGAGCAGGGGCAGTTCGCTCTGGTAGCTGCCGAACTTGTGCTTCTTGTAGCCCAAGGCGTCGGCGTGGCGCGCGCTCCAGGGGTACTTCAGGTAAGTGCCGAGGGTGGCATACGTCAGACGGGTACCGCCGTCGAATTGGTGATACTCCAGCTGGGTGAGCACACGAAAGCCTTGGGCATTGCCCTCGAAATTCAGAAAATCGGCCCGCTGGTCGTCGCTCATGTCATCCAGCCAGCCACGCCCGGCTGCCTGCTGGAACCAGTGGCGGATGGCGTCCTCGCCGGAGTGGCCGAAGGGTGGGTTGCCGATGTCGTGGGCCAGGCACGCTGACTGCACGATCATCCCCAGGTCGCTGGGGGCGCACCAGTCGGGCAGGTTGTCGCGCAGTGTTTCGCCGACGCGCATGCCCAGGGAGCGACCGACACAACTGACTTCCAGTGAGTGGGTCAGGCGTGTGTGGATGTGGTCGTTGCTGGAAACCGGGTGTACCTGGGTCTTGCGCCCGAGGCGGCGAAAGGCACCAGAGAAGATGATGCGGTCATGGTCTTTGTGGAAGGGGCTGCGCCCGAGTTCATCGGCGCTATAAAGGGCTTTGCCCAGGCGTTCGCGGGTGAGCAGGGTGTGCCAGTCCAAGGCGCATTCTCCTGTGGATCGAAGGAAGCAGCATATCCTGCCGGAGCAGCCTTGTGCTGCGAAGAGGCCTGTTTGAGCGATACACGGGTATCGCCGGGCCGGGCTCTTCGCAGCACAAGGCTGCTCCTACAAAGGAATGTGCAGTGTTCAGGGGCGGCGGTTGCCTTGCAGGTACAGGCGCACCAGCGGCAGCAGGCTGCTGCCCAGGCGCACCAGCCGTGCCAGGTTACCGCTGCGCACGCCCTTGCCAGTGAGGAAGCCCAGCGCCACCACGGCACCAATCCCCCATAAAGGCGCATGCTTGATCCCCAACCCTGCGTGCAGCGAACTGCCCATTCCGCGCACGCGGCGCAGCGGCTCCATCAGTTGCCCGGACTCATGGCGGATTTCCTGGCGGTGCATCTCCATGCGCAGGCGCAGCAGTGCTTTGCGCAGTTCGCGCGGGTTACGGGTGTTTGGCAGTTGTGGCAGGCTCATGGCAACAGGCGCTCCCGGTCCTTGGCGAGTTCTTCAAGGGTGGCCCCGAATGGCGACGATTCGTCGAACACCGCTGCCTTCAGGCGCAACCCGCAGTACAGCGCGGCAAAGCCATAGAACACGCACAGGCCGATGATGCCGGCCAGGCGATAGCTGTCCCACAGGAGCACCAGTAACAACCCGGAAAGGGCTGTCAGCAGCAGCAGGGCGAACACCAGGGCCAGGCCTGCGAACAGCAGCAACCGCAGGGTGCGGCCCTTTTGCTCCTGCAACTCGATGCCAAGCAGTTCGATGTGGCTGTGCAGCAGCCCCAGCGCAGCTGCGCCCAGGCGCTTGCCCGAGGCGCTGGCGCCGTTGGCGTCATTCTCCATGGGAACCCCTCAGCGCCGGTTGGCCAGCAGGCCGATCAACAGGCCGACGCCGGCGGCGATGCCGATTGCCTGCCACGGGTTTTCCTGCACGTACTGCTCGGCGCTGCCCAGCGCGGCCTGGCCGCGCTGGCGCACGGAGTCCTGGGTCAGTTGCAGGGTTTCGCGAGCCTGGGTCAGGCGGTCGTGAATCTGTTCGCGCAATTCGTCGGCCTGGTCGCCGGCCAGGTTGGCAGTGTCGGCCAGCAACCTCTCGGTGTCGCGTACCAACGCCTGGAAGTCAGCCATCAGTATCTCTTGTGCAGTCTTTGCCGATTTGCTGGCCATGGGCCTCTCCCTGTCGATGAGTGTTGGTAGTTCGAGTAATAGCACGCGCGGAAGGTTCAAGTGCCGGTGCTGGTATGGGCCTTGCTAAGTCATTGCCACGTTGCGGGGCGTCGCTGGCAGCGATTGCGCCGATTCAGGGCGTCCGCGCAGCGTATACCGATAAACCTTAACCCAATCCACGACAAACCCAAGAAAAAACCACGCAGGCTCCGACCCGCTCACCGAAACAGGGCAGGGGGCTGGCACCGATTCGGTGCAGGGATGCAGGTTCTTGAACTGTCCTGGTGCCTTTTTTAGCAGGCCTGCCTATTTCATGGAAAACATGCACAGCGCAATGGACTCCCTCGTCCACGGTCCCAACACTCTGTTCATTCTCATGGGCGCCATCCTGGTGCTGGCGATGCATGCCGGCTTCGCCTTCCTTGAAGTGGGCACGGTACGCCACAAGAACCAGGTCAACGCCTTGTCGAAGATCCTCAGCGACTTTGCCATCTCGGCACTGGTGTATTTCTTCATTGGTTACTGGATAGCCTATGGTGTCCATTTCTTCCAGCCGGCAGCGGCGCTGGCCGTTGACCATGGTTATTCGCTGGTCAAGTGCTTCTTTCTGCTGACGTTCGCTGCGGCGATCCCGGCGATCATCTCCGGGGGCATCGCCGAGCGCGCGCGCTTCGTGCCGCAGTTGTGTGCCACGGCGTTGATCGTGGCGTTTATCTACCCGTTCTTCGAGGGGGTAGTGTGGAATGGCAACCTGGGGCTGCAAGCCTGGTTGCAGGCCCGCTTCGGCGCGCCTTTCCACGATTTTGCAGGCTCGGTGGTGGTGCACGCCATGGGCGGCTGGCTAGCCCTGGCGGCGGTATTGCTGCTGGGTGCGCGGCGTGGGCGCTACCGGGACGGCCGTTTGGTGGCGTTTGCGCCTTCGAGCATTCCGTTCCTGGCGTTGGGGTCGTGGATTCTGATCATCGGCTGGTTCGGCTTCAACGTGATGAGTGCACAGACGCTGCAAGGCGTCAGCGGCCTGGTAGCGATCAACTCGCTCATGGCCATGGTCGGTGGCACCCTGTCGGCCTTGCTGGCCGGGCGTAACGACCCGGGCTTCCTGCACAACGGGCCGCTGGCCGGCCTGGTGGCGATCTGCGCCGGCTCCGACCTGATGCACCCGATTGGCGCACTGGCCACCGGACTGGTGGCTGGCGCGTTGTTCGTCTGGACCTTCACTGCAGCGCAAAACCGCTGGAAGATCGACGACGTGCTGGGCGTGTGGCCACTGCACGGCCTGTGCGGCGTGTGGGGTGGCATTGCCTGCGGCGTCTTTGGCCAGACGGCACTGGGCGGCATGGGTGGTGTCAGCCTGGCCAGCCAGCTGCTGGGCAGCCTGATGGGCGTGCTGGTGGCATTGGCCGGCGGCTTTGCCGTGTATGGCGCAATCCGTGCGCTGCATGGGCTGCGCTTGAGCCATGAGCAGGAGTTTCAGGGCGCGGACTTGTCGCTGCACCGTATCGGCGCCACCAGCCAGGATTGAGCCAGGTCAGGTGCATGACGAGTGCGAGAGACCTAGAATAGGTATCTCTGCATGCCAACCGGGACCTGAGCCATGCTGCCTGAATGCCAACTGTTCGGTACCCTCGGCTGCCACCTGTGTGAAGTGGCCGAGGCCGTGCTGATGCCTTTTGTCGATCATGGCCTGTTGGTCGAGCTGGTCGACATCGCCGAGAGTGAGGTGCTGTTCGAGCGCTATGGCCTGATCATTCCGGTGTTGCGACGCTGCGACAATGCTGCTGAGCTGCACTGGCCGTTCGATGCCGAACAGGTGGTGGCGTTCCTGGGGCAATGATGGCTGCAGAGGAGTTGCAACCCTGCTCCATGAAGGGTGAAGCGAGCTGATGATCAGGTGCCGGCGCACTGGCGCCGGTCACCTTTCCCATCATCGGAATAGTTCGCCATGTTGATCACTCCACATTTCACGCTCGATGAAATGACCGTTTCCCAGCTCGCCGCCAGGGACGGCTTCGATAACACCCCACCTCCTGATGCCCGGGCCAACCTGCAATTGCTGTGTTGTGCGCTGGAGCAGGTGCGCGCACTGTTCGGCGTGCCGATCATCGTCAGCAGCGGTTTTCGCAGCGAGAAGGTTAACCGGCTGATCGGCGGTGCCACCAACAGCCAGCATATTCAGGGGCTGGCGGCTGACTTCACGGTGATGGAAGTCAGCCCTCGGGAAACCGCTCGGCGGATCAACGAAAGTGCCGTGCCGTTCGATCAACTCATCCTGGAGTTCGACAGATGGGTGCATCTTTCGGTAACCCGTGGCACCCCGCGCAGGCAGGTTTTGACCCTGCGCAGAGGCAGCGGCTACCTGCCGGGGCTGCAATGAACCGCATTGACGGCGGCAAGGGGATGTTCGTATGCTGTATATAAATACAGTGTCGAGGTAACGTCATGCTCAACGTCGAGCAACTCAAGTACAGCGTCAACCGCATGCCCGTGGATCGGGTGGCTGACGCCGTTCTGGAACTGCGCCTCGAAGGCCTGGTGACCGACGACCGCACGCCGTTCGGTAAAGTCCACTTCAATACCTGCTTCGCCGAGATCGAGGCCTTGTTCCAGCGTGCCGGCTATCACCGCGGGCTGGATGTGGTGGGTTACCAGGGGTTGCTCTATGCCCTGTACGACCCCGGTCGTTGGGAACCGGTGCAGGTGTTGCGCTGGCTGAAGGAACGCAGCGAGGCGATAGTCCAGGCTGGTTGAGGGCGCGGGCTTGGGCGATAATGCGCGGCCGTGAACGTTTCGAGCCCTGCCATGACCGCGCCCTTCGACCCCGCCCGCCAGCAAGCCAGCACGGTGTGCCTGCCCCCCGGTAACTGGGCGACGGTGCTCGATTGCCTGTGCGACCATTTCAAGGCCATCGACCGCGCCCAGTGGCTTGACCGTTTTGCCCGTGGCCGGGTACTGGATGCCGAGGGGCGGGCGATTGCTGCCGAGTTACCCTACAAGCGTGGCCTGCGTTTGCACTACTTCCGCGAAGTGGCGAACGAGCGGCCGATCCCGGTGCAGGAAGTGGTACTGCACGCGGACGAACACTTGGTGGTGGCCGACAAGCCGCATTTCCTGCCGGTGACGCCGACGGGCGAGTACGTCGAGCAGACCTTGCTGCGCCGCCTGATTCGTCGCCTGGATAACCCGCATCTGGTGCCGTTGCACCGCATAGACCGGCACACCGCCGGGCTTGTGCTGTTTTCCGCCAACCCGCACAGCCGCAGCGTTTACCAACGCCTGTTCCCCGAGCGGCGCATCGACAAGCGCTACCAGGCCATTGCGGCGGCGATGCCGCAGCATGCATTTCCGCTGGTGCACAAAAGCCGCCTGGTGCATGGCGAGCCGTTTTTCCGTATGCATGAGGTGGAGGGTGAGGCCAACAGTGAAACCTTGGCCGAGGTGCTGGAAAAGAATGGGGAGCTGTGGCGCTATGGGCTGTCACCAGTGACCGGCAAGACCCATCAGTTGCGCGTGCACATGGCAGCCTTGGGGGCGGGAATCTGCAATGACCCGTTCTACCCGCAGCTGCTTACTGCAGAGGATGACTACCAACGTCCGCTGAAACTGCTGGCGCAGAGCTTGCGTTTCGAAGACCCGTTGAGCGGCGAAGAACGCTATTTCGAGAGCCGCCTGCGGCTGGACTGGTAACACAGACCGCAGGCATACGCGGCCCTTGTGGCAGCGGGCATGCCCGCGAACACCGGCAGGGCCGGTGCCATCCACCGCGTTGGTTTCTTCGCGGGCATGCCCGCTCCCACAGGGACGTCGCAGGCTCCAAGGTCACTAGGTTCCTGTGGGAGCGGCTTCAGCCGCGAATACCGGAGCGTCAGCGGTTGAACCGCTCCACCAGCGAATACTGGCTACCCGCTGTGCTGGTCAGCGCCTCGCTCAGCAGTGCTGAATGCTGCGCCTGTTCGGCGGTCTGGTCGGCCAGTTCGGCGATGGTGCTGATGTTGCGGCTGATCTCGTCGGCCACTGCAGTCTGCTCCTCGGTCGCAGCGGCAATCTGGGTGGCCATATCGGTGATGTTGGCCACCGCTTCGCTGATCCCCACCAATGCCTCATCAGCCTGCATCACCCGGTCGACACCTTCCTGCGCCTGACGGTGGCCGGTTTCCATGGTCAGCACGGCGTTGCTGGCAGTTTGTTGCAGCTTGGCGATCAGGCCGTGGATCTGCCCGGTGGATTCGGCAGTGCGCTGGGCCAGCTGGCGGACTTCGTCGGCCACCACGGCAAAGCCACGGCCCATCTCGCCGGCACGCGCCGCTTCAATGGCCGCGTTCAGTGCCAGCAGGTTAGTCTGGTCGGCAATGCCCTTGATCACATCGACCACGCCACCAATCTCGTCGCTGTCCTTGGCCAGTTGGGTAACCGTCTGACCGGTTTCGCCCACCGCTGCCGACAGACGCTCGATGGCCTCGCGGGTTTCCCCGGCAATCTGCCGGCCCTGGCTGGTCAGGCGGTTGGCTTCCTGGGTGGCGTCGGCCGTGCGCTGTACGTGGTTGGCCACTTCCTGCGTGGTGGCGGCCATCTGGTTGACGGCGGCGGCGACCTGCTCGGTTTCCACCCGCTGGCGCTCCAGCCCCGACGAACTCTTGTGTGCCAAGGCGTCGGACTGGCGCGCCTGGTCGCTGAGGTGTTCGGCACTGTCCTGCAAGCGGGTCAGGCAGGTTTTCATGCGGGCATCCTGGCTGAGCATGGCCATCTCCAGACGCGCCTGCACGCCACGGCTGTCGGTGTACATCTGCGCGATCAGCGGGTCGGAGGTGGTCTGTTCGGCCAGGCGCAACAGGCGTTTGAGGCCACGCTGCTGCCAGCTCAAGCCCAGCAGGCCCAAGGGGACGGATAGCCCGGCAGCCAGGGCAAAGCCCCAGGAATGGCCCAGCCAGTTGCCGATCAGGAAGCCTACCTGGCTGATCAGGATGAACGGCAGCCAGTCCTGGAGCACCGGCAGCCACTTGTCCCTGCGAGGTACTGCGGGCTTGCCTTGGTTGATGCGTTGGTACAGGGCCTCGGCGCGGCGAATCTGCTCGGCGGTTGGCTTGACCCGCACCGACTCGAAACCGATGACCTGGTTATTGTCGTAAATCGGTGTGACGTAGGCGTTGACCCAGTAGTGGTCCCCGGACTTGCAACGGTTCTTGACGATGCCCATCCACGGCTGGCCCTGCTTGAGGGTTTGCCACATATGGGCAAACACGGCAGGCGGCACATCGGGGTGGCGCACCAGGTTGTGCGGCGCCCCGGTCAACTCCTCGCGGGTGAAACCACTGATGTCGATGAAGGCATCGTTACAGTAAGTGATCACGCCCTTGGCGTTGGTGGTGGAGATCAACCGCTGCTGGGCAGGGAAAGTCCGTTCTCTCTGGGTAATCGGCTGGTTGTTACGCATGGGTTGATAGTCCGCAGGGCTTTGGACAGGTATCGGCAAGCTAGGGGTTTTATTGAATGATTATTTAATGTGGCTGCGTTTGTTCGTCGTTGGGGCTCTGGCGCCTGTGAAATC
>NZ_JBNRIK010000005.1:18212-43539 GCF_053557975.1 Pseudomonas sp. XP2 | reverse complement strand
GTGTAGAATGCGGCCATGGCCATCACTCCCCAATCCCTTTACCAGCAAGCCCTGAGCACTCAGGGCTACGCTGACGACCCTGCCCAGGCCCGCGCCGTCGATGCCTTGCAGGCCTGTTTCCTGGCTGTCAAGCAGGGCCGCCCCACCCAGGGCATCTACCTCTGGGGCCCGGTCGGGCGGGGCAAGACATGGCTGATGGACCAGTTTCACCGCTGCCTGCGGGTACCCAGCCGGCGCCAGCACTTCCATCACTTCATGGCCTGGGTCCACCAGCGCCTGTTTCAGCTCAATGGAACCGCCGACCCGTTGCTGGCGTTGGCCCGGGAACTGGCCGGGCAGATCCGTGTACTGTGTTTTGACGAACTGTTCGTCAACGACATTGGTGACGCGATTATCCTGGGGCGTCTTTTCCAGGTGCTGTTCGACCAAGGCGTGGTGATTGTCGCCACGTCCAATCAGCCACCCGAGCAGCTCTACCGCGACGGCTTCAACCGCGAGCGGTTCGTGCCGGCCATCGCCGCGATCCAGCGGCACATGCAGGTACTGCCAGTGGCCGGCGAGCAGGACCACCGCCTGCACCCCGGTGCAGAGCGGCAGCGCTACTGGGTGGCAGCGACAGGGCAGGCCAGCCCGCTGGGCGAGGTGTTCTGCCAGCTCAGCCCGGATCACACGGGTACTGATCAACCCTTGGTTATCGGCTCCAGGCAGGTGCAGGTTGTGCGGCGCAGCGAGCAGGCTATCTGGTGCCGCTTCACCGACCTGTGCGAGCAACCGCTGGCGGCCATGGAATTCATGGCGCTTTGCGACCGTTTTCCGGCCATCCTGGTGTCGGGTATTCCGGCGCTGGGCGGTAAACAGCAGGCTGGTCGCATTGCCCGTGGCACTGAAGACGGCGCGGCGCGGGTGGTGGCAGGCGACCGCGAACTGCCGGCGCTGTCGCCCAAGGACGATGCGGTACGCCGTTTCATCGCCCTGGTCGATGAGTGCTACGACCGCCGTGTGGCACTGTACCTCGAGGCCGAGGTGCCGCTGGAAGAGCTGTATACGCAGGGGTATCTGGCATTCCCGTACCAGCGAACCTTGAGCCGGTTGCGGGAGATGCAACTACAGCGGTTTGGCTGAAGTGTGCTGGGGGCCGCTTTGCGGCCCATCGCGACGCAAGGCCGCTCCCACAGGTACGGCGCCGACGCTTAAACCTACGAATTACCTGTGAGAGCGGCCTTGTGCCGCGATAGGGGCGTAAAGCGCCCCCCGTTTCACTTGGCCAGCCACTCGACCAGCGTGCGGTTGAACCGCACGGGTTCTTCGATCTGTGGCGCATGCCCCATGCCTTCAAAAGTGATGAGTTCACCCTTGGGGATCAGCTTGGCCACCTGTGGCCCCAGCACGTCATACTTGCCCAGCTTCGCCTTTACCTCCGGCGGTGCGATGTCGCTGCCAATGGCTGTGGTGTCCTTGTCGCCGATCAGCAGCAAGGTCGGCATCTGCAGATCCTTGAACTCGTGGTACACCGGCTGGGTGAAAATCATGTCGTAGATCAGCGCCGAGTTCCATGCCACCGCTTCATGCCCCGGCCCCTTGTTCAGGCCTACCAGCATCTGTACCCAGCGCTCATACTCCGGCTTCCAGCGCCCGGCGTAGTAGGTCTTGCGTTCATACTCGCGCACCCCTTCGGCACTCAGCTTGAGCTCACGGGCATACCATTGGTCCACCGTACGATAGGGCACGCCCAGGGCTTTCCAGTCTTCCAGGCCAATCGGGTTGACCATGGCCAGGCGCTCGACCTGCTGCGGGTACATCAGCGCATAGCGGGTGGCGAGCATGCCACCTGTGGAATGGCCGAGCACGATGGATTGCCTGATACCCAGCTGTTCGAGCAAGGCATGGGTGTTTTCAGCCAGCTGCTGGAAGCTGTACTGGTAATGCGCTGGTTTGCTGGACGTGCAGAAGCCAACCTGGTCGGGGGCGATGACCCGGTAACCGGCCTTGCTCAGTGCGTCGATGGTGGTTTCCCAGGTGGCGGCGCAGAAGTTCTTGCCGTGCATCAGCACCACGCTGTGGCCGTTGGCCTGGCCTTGTGCGGGGACGTCCATGTAGCCCATCTGCAGGGGCTGGCCCTGGGATTTGAAGTCAAAATGCTTGAGTGGGTGCGGGTAGCTGAAACCTTCGAGCTGGGCGCCATAGGTAGGCGGCTCGGCGGCGATGGCCGGGCTGCCGACAAGGCAGGCCAGGGCCAGGGCGGTTGCGCGCAGCATGGGGGCACTCCGTGTAGGGCCATGTAGGAATAGGCGACTTTAGCAGCCAGGCGTGCGACGGGAACGTGAAAGGTGTTACCAGGCGTGAAACCAGCCCAGGGTAATCATCGTCAGCACCGCATAGCGGCCAGCCTTGGCCAGGGTCACCAGCAGCAGGAAGCGCCAGAACGGCTCTCGCATGATGCCGGCGATCAATGTCAGCGGGTCACCGATCACCGGCATCCAGCTGAGCAGCAACGACCATTGCCCCCAGCGCTGGTACCGCTGCTGCGCGCGCGCCAGTTGGGCAGCGTTGAAGGGGAACCAGCGCTTGTCGCGCAGGTGCTCGACGGCGCGGCCCAGTAGCCAGTTCACGACCGAACCCAGCACATTGCCCAGGGTGGCCACCAGCAGCAGGATTGCCCAAGCCTCGGGCTGGCGCAGCAACAGGCCGACCAGCACGGCCTCCGATTGCAACGGCAGCAGGGTGGCGGCGCCGAAGGCGCTGAGGAACAGCGCCCACAGGCTGAGCATCAGTAACTGGCGACGACGGTGTCCTGGCCATCCTGGGTGACCCCGATGACCTGGTAGGCATCCTTGTGGTCACCCATTTCCATACCGGGCGAGCCCATGGGCATGCCCGGCACGGCCAGGCCCTTGAGGTCGCTGCGCTTGGCCAGCAGGCGCACCTGTTCGGCCGGCACATGGCCTTCGACGAACTTGCCGTCGATCACCCCGGTGTGGCATGAGGCCAGGCGCGGCGCCACGCCCAGGCGCTGCTTGACCGCGCTCATGTTGGGCTCGACATGGTCGTTGACGCTGAAACCGTTGTCACGCAGGTGGCTGATCCAGGCCTTGCAGCAGCCGCAGTTGGGGTCGCGGTAGACGTCGATGGTCTCGGCGGCCTGGGCCAGGCCGGTGATGGCCAGCAGGCCCAGGGTCAGCAAGTGTTTGCGCAGCATGGTGAAGCACTCCTTTAAAAACGCAGGCGGATACCGGCAACCAGGCGGGTCTGGCCCAGGTCTTCGCCGTCTTCGCGGGCCTGGTCGGCACGCGTGCCGTGCAGTCGATTGAAACTGACCCCGACATAGGGGGCGAAGCCACGGGTGATCTCGTAGTGCAGGCGTAGGCCGACCTCGCTGTCGGCCAACCCTGCGCCTTGCTCGCGCCCGGCATCGTCGCGGCCGTAGAGGTTGGCTTCCAGGGTCGGTTCCAGTATCCAGAGGTTGGTCAGCAGCATAGCGTAAGCGGCCTCCAGGCGCAGCGCCGTCTGTTGCCGCTCGCCGGCGTAGGCGGTGGCTTGCAGCTCCAGGCCATACAACGGCGTGCCCTGGATGCCGAAAGCGGCCCAGGCCTGGCCGCTGGCGGGCTTGAAGTCCTGGCGTACGCCAGCCACCAGCTCCCACCACGGGCTCACGGCATGGCCCCACAGCGCTTGCAGTTCGGCCTTGTGCGTCTTGCCCTGCTCGCGCTCGCCTTCCGTGCGAAGCCACAGCCGGTCGATATCGCCGCCGACCCAGGCCGTAGCGTTCCAGTTCAGGGCGTTGCTGCTCTCGAAGTTCTGATATTCGAGCTTGTCGACGATCACGGCCCAGTTCAGCGCCCGGTCGTGCACTTGGTGCCCGGGCAGTGGCGGGAAGGCAGCCCGGCGGTCGGCGTCGGTGATTGCAGCCAAGGGCGTGCGCGGCGGGCTGGGCGTAGCCGGGCCATGGCCCATGCTTGCATGGTTCATTTGGCCATGGTTCATGTGCTCCATGCCGGCGGCCAGCGCGCGTTCACTGGCGAGCAGGGTCAGCAGGGTCACGCCGGCCACAATGCTGCGGTTGCGGGTGTCATTCATCGACGCGTACCTCGCGGAACATGCCGGTCTCCATGTGATAGAGCAGGTGGCAGTGGTAGGCCCAGCGGCCAAGGGCGTCGGCAGTCACCCGGTAGGAGCGTCGGCTGCCGGGCGGGATGTCGACGGTGTGCTTGCGCACCAGAAACTGGCCGTGCTCGTCTTCCAGGTCGCTCCACATGCCATGCAGGTGGATGGGGTGGGTCATCATGGTGTCGTTGACCAGGGTGATGCGCACCCGCTCGCCGTAGGTCAGGCGCAACGGCTCGGCATCGCTGAACTTGACGCCGTCGAACGACCAGGCGAAACGCTCCATGTGGCCGGTCAGGTGCAGCTCGATGTCGCGCGATGGCGCGCGGCCGTCCGGGTCGGGGTAGGGGCTGCGCAGGTCGGCGTAGGTCAGCACGCGCCGGCCGTTGTTGCGCAAGCCTATGCCGGGGTCTGCCAGGTTGGCGCGCGGTGCCATGGTTTGCATGTCCACCAACGGGTTACCGGTTTCGCTGGCCGAGTGTTGCTGCATCGCCGACATGGCAGCGTGGTTCATACCAGGCAGGTTGCTGTGGTCCATGCCCGCCATGTCGGCCATACCGCCGTGGCCCATGTCGTCCATGCTCAGCACCGGGCGCGGATCGGGTGCAGGCACCGGTGCCTGCAGCCCGGCGGCGCGGGCCAGGGTGCCGCGGGCGAAGCCGGTACGGTCCATGCTCTGGGCGAACAGGGTGTAGGCAGGTTGGTCGCCCACGGTCACCAGTACGTCGTAGGTCTCTGCCACGGCAATGCGCAGTTCATCCACGCTCACTGGCGTTACCGGCAAGCCGTCGGCGGCGATCACCGTCAGCGCAAGCCCGGGGATGCGGAAGTCGAAATAGGTCATGGCCGAGGCGTTGATCAGCCGCAGGCGCACGGTGTCGCCCGGCTGGAACAGGCAGGTGAAGTTACCCTCCGGCGGCTGGCCGTTGAGCAGGTAGGTGTAGGTGGCGGCGCTGATATCGGCGAGGTCGGTAGGGCTCATGCGCATGCGCGCCCAGGCCGTGCGCTCGGCAACGGTTGGGCCCCAGCCGTTGTCGGCGACGTCATCGATGAAATCGCCGACCGTGCGCTTGTGATAATTGTACGCGTCGGACTGTTTCTTCAGGGTGGCCATCAGCTGTTCCGGCGCCTGGTCCGACCAGTCGCTGAACAGCAGCACATGGTCGCGCTGGTAGCGGTGCGGTTCGGGTTCGCGTGGCTCGATCACGATGGCCCCGTACACCCCGGCCTGTTCCTGCAGTCCGGAGTGGCTGTGGTACCAGTAGGTACCGCTCTGGCGCAGGGTGAACTGGTACAAGTAGTCGCCGCCGGGTTCGATGCCGGCGAAGCTCAGGCCTGGTACGCCGTCCATGTTGGCGGGCAGGATGATGCCGTGCCAGTGGATCGAGGTGTCCTGCGCCAGGCGGTTGCGCACGCGCAGGGTCACGGTGTCGCCTTCGCGCCAGCGCAGTAACGGGCCGGGCAGGCTGTTGTTGAGGGTGAGCGCAGTGCGCGGGCGGCCGGTGATATTGACTGGGGTCTGGCCGATGAACAGCTCGAAGTGCTGGCCGGCCAGGTCTTGGCCTTCGGCCGCCTGAGCCAACGGGCGCCAAAGCCCCAGGCCCGCCAGCGTGGTGGCGGCGCCCAGGCCTTTGACGAAGGTACGGCGGGTGGGGGTGCGCAACATGGCGTGGCCTCATGCGGGGGAGCCACGATGTTCGCTGCAGGCGCCTGTCAGGTAGCTGAGGCGCACATTACAGCGTTGTCAGCTTGCCGCCTCGTCAGCGCGCAGGTCGCGCATCAGCAGGCCGTAGTCAAGGGCGACCTGCTCCGGGATGGGCAAGTACACCACATGGCCGTCGCCTGGCGCGATGTCGATGGCCCGCTGCTGGCGGTTGCGCAGGCGGTGCAGGTCGAAGTGATAGTTGCCACGCGGCGTCATCAGTTCCAAATGGTCACCCACGGCAAAGCGGTTCTTCACCTTGACCTCGGCCAAGCCATCGACACGTACGCCGGTCAGTTCGCCGACGAACTGCTGGCGCTCCGAGGCCGAGTTGCCGCGCTGGTAGTTCTGGTATTCGTCGTGCACGTGGCGGCGCAGGAAGCCTTCGGTGTAGCCGCGTTGCGCGAGGGATTCGAGGTTGCCCATCAAGGCACGGTCGAATGGCCGCCCGGCCACGGCGTCGTCGATCGCCTGGCGGTACGACTGTACTGCACGGGCACAGTAGAAGTGCGACTTGGTGCGGCCTTCAATCTTCAGCGAATGCACGCCCATGGCGGCCAGGCGCTCGACGTGCTGGATGGCGCGCAGGTCCTTGGCATTCATGATGTAGGTACCGTGCTCATCTTCGAAGGCCGGCATTTCGGTGCCGGGGCGGTTGCTTTCCTGCAGCAGGAAAACCTGTTCGGTAGGGGCGCCCAGGCCGAGGGTAGGCTGCACTTCGCGCACGATATCGCCGGTGGCATTCTCGGTGGCCGGGGTGGCGTCGTACTTCCAGCGGCAGGCGTTGGTGCAGGTGCCCTGATTGGCGTCACGCTTGTTGAGGTAGCCCGAGAGCAGGCAACGGCCGGAATAGGCCATGCACAGCGCGCCGTGGACGAACACCTCCAGCTCCATGCCCGGCACCCGCTGACGAATTTCCTCGATCTCTTCCAGGGACAGCTCGCGCGACAGGATCACCCGGCTCAGGCCCAGCTGCTGCCAGAACTGCACGCTGGCCCAGTTGACGGTGTTGGCCTGCACCGACAAATGCACCGGCATCTGCGGGAAGTGCTGGCGCACCAGCATGATCAGGCCTGGATCAGACATGATCAGTGCATCCGGCGCCATGTCGATGACCGGTGCCAGGTCCTTGAGGAAGGTCTTGAGCTTGGCGTTGTGCGGGGCAATGTTGACCACCACGTAGAAGCGCTTGCCCAGGGCGTGCGCCTCCTGGATGCCCAGCGCCAGGTTGGCGTGGTCGAATTCGTTGTTGCGCACCCGCAAGCTGTAGCGCGGCTGGCCGGCGTAGACCGCGTCGGCGCCGTAGGCAAAGGCATAGCGCATGGTCTTGAGGGTGCCGGCAGGGGCCAGCAGTTCGGGCTTGGCGGTAGGGTTCATGTGCGCACCGGGGTAAAAAGGCCGGGATGCTAGGAGCGATGAACACGGTGCGTATTGATTTGCGTCAAGTGAGCGCGGCACTTTTGCCTGGGTGCCGTGCACTAATCACTCACAAGCCATGAGAGGAACTGCAATGAACGAAACCGCGCTACAGAACAAAGCCCTGGCAGTACTCCTGGCGTTGGTGACCATTGCCTTCTTCTGGATCCTGCTGCCGTACTACGGCGCAATCTTCTGGGCGGTGATCCTCGGCATCCTGTTCGCCCCTTTGCAGCGCCACCTGCTGATCCGCTTCGGGCGCCGACGCAACCTGGCGGCCGCCACGACCTTGCTGGTGTGCCTGCTGGTGGCTGTTCTGCCAGTGATCATCACCAGCGCGCTGCTGGTGCAGGAGGGGGCGTCGCTGTACCAGCGCATAGAGAGCGGGCAACTGGACATTGCCGGCTTTGTCGAGCATGGCAAGAACATGCTGCCGGCCTGGGCCCAGCATGGCCTGGACAGCGTGGGCATGGGCAACCTCGACGCGCTGCGTGACAAGATCACCAAGTGGGCCACCCAAGGCAGCCAGGTGCTGGCCACTCAGGCGTTCAGCTTTGGTCAGGGCACGTTCGAGTTCGTGGTCAGCTTCGGCATCATGCTGTACCTGCTGTTCTTTTTCCTGCGCGAAGGCGCAGATGTGGCTCGCCGGGTGCGGCTGGCCGTGCCTCTGCCCGAGCACCAGAAACGTCGTTTGCAACTGAAGTTCAACCGTGTGGTGCGGGCGACGGTGAAAGGCAACGTATTGGTGGCCATTACCCAAGGGGCGCTGGGCGGGTTCATTTTCTGGGTGCTGGATATCCCCAGTGCACTGGTGTGGGCGGTGCTGATGGCGTTTCTGTCGCTGCTGCCGGCGGTGGGTGCGGGCATCGTCTGGGCACCGGTGGCCGCGTATTTCCTGCTGACCGGAGCGATACTGCCGGGAATTATCCTGACCGCGTTCGGAGTGCTGGTGATTGGCCTGGTGGATAACGTGCTGCGGCCGATCCTGGTGGGCAAGGACACGCGCATGCCGGACTACCTGATTCTGGTATCGACGCTGGGTGGGCTGGCAGTCTTCGGGCTCAACGGCTTCGTGATCGGGCCCTTGATCGCGGCGCTGTTCGTGTCCAGCTGGGCGATTTTTGCCGCAACCAAGCCGCAGGTGCAATTGCCACAGTAGGGGTTTACCGCAGCACCCAAGGTTGGGTTCAATGCCGTCACACCCGCCGCGATGGAAACAGCCAGATCGACAAGCCCAGCTACACCTACCAGGCAGTCTACCGCTACTTGCTCGACAGGATCGAAGCAGCGCCCTGCGATGTGGAGCAGCGCTTGCCGTCACTGCGCGAGCTGGCCCAGCGCTTGGGCGTTTCGGTATCCAGTACCAAGTACGCCTATGCACTGCTGGAGGACGAAGGGCGGGTGTATGCGCGCCCCAAGCTGGGCTACTTCAGCCGGCCCCGCGCCCCCGCCATGCGCGGGCAGCATTCACCGAGCCTGCTCGACACGGTGTTCGCCAGCGCCCGTCAGCCGGGCATGCTGGCCCTGGGCAGCGATGCGCCGGCCATGTTGCTGTCGCTGCAGCAGCCGCTACTGATGATTGAGCGCGAACTGGCGCGCCAATACCCGCACGCGTTGGTACCGCTGTTCCAGCCGTTCGGTGAGCCCGAGTTGCGCAGCGTGCTGGCCGACCGCTACACCCGCTCGGCGCAGCATTACTGGAGCGCCGATCAGGTGTTCATTGGCGCGGACCTGCGCAGCATTCTCGAATTGGCGTTACGCGCCCTCGACCTGGAAGGCCAGGTTGCGCTGGTGGAGTCACCCTGCAACTGGGCGGTGCTGAGGCAGTTGCAGGCTGCGCGCATGACCATCATCGAAGTGCCATTGGGTGAGGATGGGCGTTTCAATTTACAGCAGTTGCACCGGCTGCTATGCGATCAGCCGGTGCGCCTGGCAGTGCTGTCGTCAGCGGCCAATGTGCCGCAAGGTGGCGTGATGCCCGCGTCGGACAAGCAGCAGATTTGCCGCTGGCTGGCTGAGCACGCTGTGTGGTTGTTCGAAAACGATGGCTACGGCGATTTGTGTTTCGACGCTTCAGCGCCGCGCTACCGGGACTTCGCCGACCCTGACCGGGTGCTTGTGTTTTCGACCTTCGACAAGCTGATCGGCGCGGAGGCGCCCTTTGGCTACCTGCTTTGCCGGCAGCATAATGAGCGTTTGCAGCAGTTGTGCCTTGAACGCGCCTTTCGTTTGTCGCCGATTCGCCAAAAGGCCATCGCCAGGCTGTTCACCTCGCGCCGGGTCGAGCGGCACGTACAGCGCTTGCGGCCCTTGCTGCGTGAACGCCTGCAGCAGATGAAGGCGCTGCTGGACGTGTACGGCCAGGGCTGCCTGCGCATCACCGAGCCTCAAGGCGGGGCCTGCCTGTGGTTGCGGGCGACTCGGCCGGTGGATATGCGCCGGGTCTTCGAGCGGCTGCTGGCACAACGCATCGTCATCGCCCCCGGGGAGCTCTTCAGCCAGTGCGGCCTATGGCGCAGCCACCTGCGGTTGTGCTGCACAGTGGACTGGAGCAAGGACATTGCCCTGGCACTGCAATGCCTGGTCAGGGCTATTCAGGACGAAGCTCAAGCCCCGTAGCAGTGGTGCAAGGCCGGGAACGCCCCATCGCGCACTTCGTCTGCATAGCGGGCGCAGGCCTCGCGGATCACCTGGCCGACGTCGGCATACTGCTTGACGAAGCGTGGCACGTGGTCACCCCCTAGCCCCAGCAGGTCCTCAGTGACCAGCACCTGCCCATCGCAGGCGGGTGAGGCGCCAATGCCAATGGTCGGTTTGTCGCTGGCCTGGGTGATGGCGCGCGCCACGGGCTCGGCCACGCCTTCGAGCAGCAGGCTGAAAGCACCGGCGTGCAGGTTGGCCTGCGCATCGGCCCGCAGCGCTGCAGCGCTGTCAGGGCTAAGCCCTTGGGCCTTGTAGCCGCCCATGGCATTGACGAACTGCGGCATCAGGCCGATGTGCGCCATGATCGGGATACCCCGGGCGACCAGGAATTCGACGGTGCTCGCCAACGCCTGGTTGGCCTCCAGCTTGAGCGCGTCGCAGCCAGTGCTGGCCAATACCTGGGCGCAGTTGCGAAAAGCTTGCTCGTGGGATTCCTGATAGCTGCCAAACGGCATGTCGGCGATTACGCAGGCCAGGCGGGTGCTGTCGACCACGGCGCGAGTATGGGCGATGGTTTCGTCCAGGCGCATGCCCAGGGTGGACGGGCGGCCGTAGCCGACCATGGCCGTGGAATCGCCGACCAGTATGAAGTCGACCAGCGGGTCGATCACCTGGGCGATGGCGCTTGAGTAGGCGGTGAGCGAAACGATCTTCTGCCGGCCTTTCATGGCGACCAGTTGCGGGACGGTAAGGCGGCTGGTGCGGGTGTGTGTGCTCATTGGGGGCTGGGCATCTCAGGACAGGGATGGCCCATTGTCGGGAGCTTGCAGCGGCAACTCAATGTACAGATCCAGGCTGAAAAGCGACCCAGATTACCTGCTTGATTCGGCCGGCTTTGCAGTATTTTGTGGGAGCGGCACTGTGTCGCGATCGGGCCGCAGCGCGGCCCCTCGGATTCAGCAAAAAGGCCTGGATTGCTGGGGCTGCTGCGCAGCCCGGTCGCGACACAAGGCCGCTCCTGCAGGCCTTTCGCACGGCCTCAGAAGGCCTGTGGCATCTCGCCTTTGGCCAGGCGCCGGTTGATGTCGGCGATCACTTCGGGCAGGTCGTTGATGGTGTCGATGAGGTAGTGCGGGCGCGAGCCGGCAAACAGCGCATGGATACGCTGGCGCTCGCTTTCCAGCTGCTCGGCACTCAGTGCCTGGAAGCCTTCCCAGGTCAGCCCCAGCGCGTTGCCCGAGCACACCAGTGCCACGGTCCACATGCCGGCACGGCGGCCTTCGAGAATGCCTGGCACGGTATCGTCGACTTTCACGCAGGCCGCCACATCGTCGATGCCCAGTGCAATCACGTTGGCCAGGGCCTGGGCCGGCCAAGGTCGGCCGTTAGGCGTCTCGTCGGTGGCCACCACGTGGTCGGCCACGTAGCCGTTCTGCGCCGCCAGTTCCACCACCTTGTCCATCACTACCTTCGGATAGCCCGAGCACGAGCCGATCTTCAGGCCGTCCTGGCGCAGCCCGGTGAGGGTGTCCAGCGCACCGGGGATTAGCGCCGAGTGCACGGCGATCTTCTCGATCTGCAGCGGCATGAAGCGGTTGTAGATGGCGGTCACGTCATCGTCGGTCGGCGTGCGGCCGAACACCTTGCGGTAGCGCTCGGCAATTTCCGGCACGTCGCACAGGGTGCGGATGTGGTCCCACTTGCCCATGCCCATCGGCCCTCGGGCCTCTTCGATGGACACCTGCACGTCGAATTCGGCAAAGGCCTCGACAAAAATCTGGGTAGGGGCGAACGAGCCGAAATCGACCACGGTGCCAGCCCAGTCGAGGATGGCAGCTTGCAGTTGTGTAGGGTTGCTGTAGTTCATGTGCGCAAATTCCTGAATTCAGGTGGGCAAAGGGTCAGATGTCCAGTACTTCCATTTCCCGCAGCACTTCGGCCACGGCATTTACGGCGGCCTGCATGCCATCGGCACCGACCACGCCGATGCAGCCGACGCGGAAGGTTTCGACCTGGGTCAGCTTGCCCGGGTAGAGAATGAAGCCCTTGGCCTTGACCCGTTCGTAAAAGTCCTTGAACTGGTAGCGGGTGTCGTTCGGTGCGTGGAAAGTGACGATGATCGGCGCCTGGATATCGGCCGGCAGGAAGCTGCGCAGGCCAATGGCGGCCATGCCGTCGAGCAGGGTCTTGCAGTTGTCGGCATAGCGTTGGTGGCGCGCAGGCAGGCCGCCTTCTTCGTTGTATTGCTGCAGCGCCTCGTGCAGGGCCGCGACCACGTGCGTGGGCGGGGTGAAGCGCCACTGGCCGGTCTTGGCCATGTAGGCGTGCTGGTCGTAAAGGTCCATGGCCAGCGAGTGGGCATTGCCTTCGGCGGCGGCCAGGGCGGCTTTTTCGGCGAAGACGAAGCCCATGCCAGGTACGCCTTCCAGGCACTTGCCGGAGGCGGCGATCAGCGCTTCGAAGGGGATTTCGCGGGCATCGATCGGCAGCGCGCCGAATGAACTCATGGCATCGATGATCAGGCGCTTGCCGTGGCGTTTGATCACCTGGGCGATCTCGGGCAGCGGGTTGAGGATACCGGTACTGGTTTCGCAGTGGATCAATGCCACGTGGGTGACGGCGGGGTCGGCAGCCAGCAGGCGGTCGACATCGGCAGCCGTGGTCGGCTGGTCTTCGGCGGTTTCGAAGGTGCTGTAGCTGCGGCCCAGCACTTTGCAGATCTTCGCCAGGCGCTGGCCATAAGCGCCATTGATCAGCACCAGGACCTTGCCATCGCGTGGCACCAGGGTGCCGATGGCCGCTTCCACGGCGAAGGTGCCGCTGCCTTGCAGGGGCACGCAGTGGTGGCTGGCGCTGCCGTCGATGATCGCCAGCAGTTGCTCGCAGACGCTGGCAGTCAGCTGGTTGAAGTCGCGGTCCCAGGAGCCCCAGTCCACCAGCATGGCTTGGCGGGTGCGGATTGATGTGGTCAAGGGACCTGGGGTCAGCAGAATCGGGGCGTTGCTCATTCCGTTATTCCTCGCAAGCGGTGGGCTGAAACTACGAGGCCTAGGTTGCAATTCGCGCTGCCATCAATCAAATTGTTTGTTGTTATCCCAGCTATAAGTCAGACCGATAAATATGAACCTGTTTCAGCTACGTGCGTTCGATGCAGTGGCCCGTGAGGGCAGCTTTACGCGAGCCGCCGAGCGCCTGTTCATCAGCCAGCCGGCAGTGACCGGGCACGTCAAGGCGCTGGAGGAGCACTACCAGATCACCTTGCTGAGGCGCACCGCGCGGCGCGTTGAGTTGACCGAAGAGGGTACGCGACTGGCGGCCATCACCCGGGCCATGTTCGGCTTGGCGGAAGAGGCGCAGGCCATGCTGGAAGCCAACCGGCAGTTGCTGACCGGGCGCCTGGAGGTGGCCGCCGATGGCCCGCACCGGGTCATGCCCATGCTGGCGCAGTTACGTCAGCGCTACCCCGGTATCACGGTCAATTTGCGGCTGGGTAACGCTCAAGAGACGCTGGCGGCCCTGTTGTCCGAGCATGCCGACGTGGCGGTACTGACTGAGATCGAGCCACGCAAGGGCCTGTATCTTCAGAACCTGTGCGAATCCCGTTTGTGCGCGCTGTTGCCGGCAGGGCACGCCTGGGCGGGCGGCGAAGGTGACCTGGCCCTGACCGGGCTGCACCAGCAGATCATGGTGCTGCGCGAACCCAGCTCCACTACCCGGCGCACCTTCGACAAGGCCTGCGCTACAGCCGGCGTGCAGCCGAGGGTGCAGCTGGAGCTGGACAGCCGTGAGGCGGTCACCGAGGCAGTGGCATCGCAGCTGGGCATCGGGGTGGTGTCGTCTACGGAAGTGGCGAACGACCCCCGGGTGGTGGCGCGACCGCTAGGCGGGCAGGGTCTGGTCAACCAGCACATGGTTGGCTGCCTGGAGCGGCGCCGTGAGTTACGCTTGATCCAGGCATTCCTGGGCCTGGCGGCCAGCCTTTGAGCCGGGCCGAGATGGCGGTATGACTGATGGACTGCAGATGAGCGAGAAAGACACCATTTCCATGCAACTGGTGCGTGAGGCCTTGTTGCAGACCTGCCCGGCGGGTGAGCCGGATGCCGCGTTGCTGGCCCGTGCCGGTATCGACGCCGGGCAGTTGCAGGCCCCGGATGCACGGGTCAGCGCCGAGGCCTATGCCCGGCTCTGGCGGTTGCTGGCACGGCGTTGCAACGACGAGTTCTTTGCCATGGACCCGCGTGGCCTGCGCAGCGGCAGCCTGGCGTTTCTGTGCCGGGCGAGCATGGCCCAGCCAACCTTGGGCGAGGGCCTGGAAACCGCGCTGGCGTTTCTTTCGCTGATGCTCGAGGACCTGCAGCCGAGCCTGGTGCGTCAGCAGGGCCTGGCCGAGATTGTCATCAATGAGCCGCGTGACCTGCCACGGCGCCCGTTCACCTACTTCACCTTCTGGATGATCGTGCATGGCGTGGCTTGCTGGCTGGCCGGGCGACGCATCGCCATCCTGGCCATTGAGCTGCGCTGTGCCGAGCCGCCGTACTGTGACGATTACCGGGTGATGTTTTCGCAGAACCTGCAGTTCGAGCGGCCGCGCACCCGCATGATCATCAGTGCCGATTGCCTTGACGTGCCACTGCGTCGCAGCCCCGAGGACCTGCAGCGTTTTCTGGCCGAGGCGCCCGGCAACATCCTGGTCAAGTACCGTGATCCGGCCAGCCTGGCGCGGCGTATCCGCGCCGACTTGCTGCAACTGGACCCGTCCCGTTGGCCGGATGCCGACGCCCTGGCACGACATTTGTGCCTGTCTCCGTCAACCTTGCGTCGTCGGTTGGCGGAGGAAGGACAGAGCTACCAGGTACTCAAGGACAGTGTCCGGCGCGAACTTGCCATTGCCTGGTTGAGCCGGGAAGAGGTGGCCATGGGTGAGATTGTCGAGCGTCTGGGGTTTGCCGACAGCAGTTCGTTCTACAAGGCATTTCGCAAGTGGTTCGGCTGCAACCCTGGGCATTACCGTGCGCTGATCCAGGCCCGGGGAGCGGCAGGCTGTATTGAGGCTCCCGCTGCCACTGGCGGTGGGTGAAGGCAGGGAGTCGATCGTTGCCCATCAAGGGCATCGATGATGCAAGCGGTGGCGGGTCGTGGGCACGGTCGTATTTCCTCGTGCCTTGGGCAGTGCGAGTTGGCGAGCATGCCAGCCCCAACCCTTCGCTCCCGGCACATCCATGACTTCCAGCACTTCGAACGCCATCATCAGCCATGAACAAGCAACTGATGATTTCATCGCAGCCAGGCTTCCCGACTGGCTAAAGCGGGCCAGCCAGGCTCAGATCGGCGCCCTGCGCGCCAGCCTCAACGCCCATCACGCCAGCCAGGCCCGTCTGCGCGGGCTTACGCTGACCCTGGAGCCTCTGCAGGTGTTCGCTGAAAAGCACCTGCTGGGCGTGCTGGTCAAGCCACTGCCCACAGGCATGACCCTCGCAGCACTGGAATGGCTGCAGGTATCACCGCGTTTCGGCACGATGCCCGGCACTCTTCAGCAGACTTACCACTACTCGGCGACCCGCCAGGATGGCTTGCTGAGGCTGATGGGCAACTTCGGCCCTGACGAATCGTTTTACCAGGGCACGGGGCTGGTGTCTCCTGGCCGGGACGCCGTGTTGACCGGCACGCCCGAGCAACTGGTTGCGACATGCCGGGCGCTGGATGTGGGCCAGCTTTACCAGGCCGAGCTGCAGCGCACGTTCAACGCGACCACCGAAGGCATCCTTGCGCAGGACAAACGTTCGGGTCTGGCACTGGCTGCGCAGGTTGCGACGCTCAAGGGCGATATCGACGAGCAGGTGCAGCAGGCCTTGACCAAGATGGTTGAGGGTGGGGGGGCCCATGCCGACACGGGCCTGCATGCCTACCCCGGCTTGCTGGAGGTGTTGGGCCAGCGTGTTGCTGACGGGCTGTTCATTCGTTTGCGAGACAGTGTGGGCCAGGACCGAGGTGTGGTCCTCTACCTGCCCAGCGATCCCGTGCAGGCGCTGCGCCGCTTCGACTCCACACAGGCCATGAACACTGCGATGGTTGCAGCATTGCAAGAGAAGGCCTACCGGGATTACTTCATGCAGCTGATCAGCCTGCGACATCGCGCGAGCATCGCAGGCAGGCTGCATGCACGCCTGGAGGATGCCCAGCCCGATCTGGCGTTGGAGGGCGCGACTGAGTCTGGGGACTTGTTCGCTGCGCTGGCCGCGCAACAGTTGCAAAGGGTCAAGGACGACGCCCGGCTGTTACTGGTCCCTACTGCGGACGCTGACGCGGCTGCCGCCCGCGCTCGTCATGCGGCCTGGCATGGCGCAGGGCTCGATTTGCTCAACCTGGCGGGGCTTTTCATCCCTGTGGTAGGCGCGCTACTGCTTGGCCAACTGGTGGCGCAGACACTTGGCGAGGTATTCGAGGGCGTCAAGGACTGGACCCGCGGGCACCAGCACGAAGCCCTCGAGCATATGCTGGGGGTTGCCGAAACGGTGGCTGCGACGGCGTTGACCGCAGCCAGTGTGAGTTTTCTGCGAAGTACCTTTGTCGATGGCTTGCAGCCTGTGAACGTGGGGGGGGCGGCGCGGCCTGCTGTGCTCCGATGACATCACAGCCTATGAGTCCAACCCAGGCACCATCGCCCTGCGTGATGATGGGCTTTATGGTGACGAGAGCAGGCGCTGGATGCGCCGGGGTCAGCGTTATTATGAAGTTCAGCGCAGTGAGCCTGAAGCCCCGTACCGCCTGCGTCACCCTGGTGCAAGCAACGGTTACGGGCCGCTGGTTTTGCACAACGGCGAACGCGGCTGGCGCCTGCTGCGCGATCAACCGCAACGCTGGAACGACGTGCGCAGCATGCTCGATAGCCTGTGGCCGCAGCATCCCGCCATTGATGCACAGCAGGCGGCGCAAGTGCTGCGGGTTGCCGGTGTGGATACCGAGGAGTTGCGGGGCGTGCTGGTAGAAAACCGGCCGGCGCCAGTAAACCTGCGTGAGACTTTGCGGCGCTTCGAGGCCCATGCGCGTATCGAGTCGTTCTTTACTCGTCTGGCCAGCTACTCGCTGGCCACACAGGACAGTGCGTTGCTGGAGTGGTGTCAGGCCCATTCTGCCAGTACCGACAGCGATACCCTGCTGCGTCAGCGAGCTGCCCTGCAGGGGCCTCTTCTGGAGCACCTGAGCACGCCACCCGCTGCCGACGACAGGCTGCTGACCTTGGTAAAACGTGATTTCGCCGGTTTGCCGGAGGCTTACGCACAGGCGCTGGTCGCGCAGGCCAGTGAAGGCGACCGGTTGCTGACGACGTCAAGCGGGCGTGTGACGCTGGGCCTCGCGGAAAAGGCCCGCTCCCTGCTTCGCCTGGCCAGACTGAACCGTACGCTGGAGGGGCTTTACCTGCCCGGCAGCTACTGCAACGAAACCGGTCAACTGGCTTTCGCCCTGCTTCAGGGCGAGCTGGCAAGCCGCGCAGGTGTGCCTCCCGAAACGCTCAGCCTGGAGCTGCGCGACAGTGCACCGGACGGGCGTTTGCTAAAGGCCATAGGCACCGCTGTCGACCCCCTTGTGCGCAGGATAGTGGTGCATAAAGACGGATGCTTCCATCTTTATGATGGCCTGGGGCGTGGGCTGCCGTTCGGCGCAGGTGACCCGGCAAGCCTTTACGAAACGCTTGCAGCGGTGTTGGCGCCTGAGCATTGCGCGGCGCTTGGCATGGCTCACGGCGATGTTGGGTCACAGCTACGCCAGCGTCTGCTCGCCCGGCTTCCTGCTACGCACCAGGGGGTTGCCGAACTCTTGCAATGGCCGACGCAGGTGCAATGGTTGAACCCTGGACGACGCTTGCCAGATGGCCGGGTTGGCTATCTGCTCAATGGCCGCACCGGGGCCGACAGCCGTTCATTTGCTGCGCGGGTTCGGGAGCGTTTGCGCCAGCTTTATCCAGGGTTGGATGATGTGCAGCTGGACCAGGAGCAGGCGCTTCTTGCCAATGGGCCGCGGCCGGTCTACGAGCGCCTCGTAGAGCTGGAAGATGACCATGACCAGTTGATTCGCCACCTCAACCGCTGGTGCAGCGCAGAACTGAACGAGGGGCGCCAGATACTTCGCCGGCAGGTCGTCGGCGCCATTCTGCGGGCTTGGCGCTTGCAGGGAGACTGGATATACAACGATGCGGGCACACCGACAGGTCAGCGCCTGTCGCTGAGTGGCCTGCAGCTCAGCAGTTTGCCGGAGCTGCCGCCTGTCATTGACTTCCACCGTGTAACCAGCCTGCGGTTGTACGAGTCGGCGGTCGATGCGGTGCCAGTGAACTTCTTGCGCCCGTTTAGCACGCTGAGCGAGCTGGACATGAGTTTCAACCGGCTGCGCAACATTCCGCTCGGGATCGCTCACCTGCCGCAACTCCAGCGCTTGCGCCTGGCGCATAACCAGATCCGTCTCGACGCGCAGGCGGTCGAGGTCTTGCAGGCACTGCCTGGCTTGTCCCATCTTGACTTGAGCTACAACCGGCTGGAACACCTCTACCTGAACCTCAACCATTTTTCGGCAATGACTCACTTGAACCTGCGGCACTGCCGGCTGGCGACCTGGCCCGACCACATCGAGCTGTGCGGCCTTTTGGTGCGCTGTGACCTGAGCGACAATCAGCTACGGGAACTACCGGAGGCGGTGTTGGCCATGCCTCATGCCTGGCGCCGGGCGCTTGTCGTCGACCGTAACCCCCTGACAGGGGTCCAGTTGCAACGGTTGTTCGCGCTGGATCCCATCGAGGAACACGGACATTTGCCAGAGTCGATGGCCCGTGTCGACTTGCTTCATGCACGCGCCTTGTGGCTGCAGCATGTCGCCGATAACGACCGAATGGCGTGCGCAGCGCTGTGGGACGGCCTGTTGGCCGACCCGGACAGCGTAGGCTTTTTCCGTATTTTAGCGTGGCTGGAGCATACGGCTGATTATGACCCGGCAGCCACCGGAGGCGGCCGAGAAGCACTTGCGCGTGAAGTATGGGCCGCGCTGCGGGCCATGGAGGGCAGTCCGGGGTTGCGGATACGGGTTTTTGAAGAGTGCAATCAGCCTGTTTCCTGCTCGGACATGGTCATCGATCGTTTCAGTCACGTGAATATTCGGGTCTTGCTGGCCCAGGCTGAAACCGATGCGCTAGACCTGACGAAACGGGGACAGTTGATGGCATTCGGCCGGCAGCTGTTTCGGCTTGATCAGGTTTGGCAGGAGGCCAGCCGAGCGATATTGCGCCAGGGCGGCGCGGGTGAACAGGTGGGGCGCTCGGCCTTGTCACTGGCATACCGTGTACGCCTGCGCGAACGTCTGGGTTTGCCCGGTCAGCCGCGGGCGATGCGCTACCCGGACTCTGCCGGGTTGAGCGACCAGCACGTCAACAGTGTTGCCGCAGCTGTCCTCGCCAGTGAAGACTTCGAGGCGCTGACTCAAAGCCTGGCGAGTCGCCTGTTCTGGCAAACCTGCCTTCGTGAGCAGCACCGGGCGCTGTTCGAGGCACTCAGAGCCGACTATCTGCAGCGCAGGGCGGACTTGCGCATTGTGCAGCCACCCATTGCGGCCGAACAACTGCGTTCTCAGCTTGCTGATCTGGATGAGCAGGAACTGCGCGATACACAGCGATTGCTGACAGGGCTGACCGAGTCTTACCTGCACAGCCTGGGCCGGGGTGCCAGCTGACCTGCAAGGCGGCCAAACCAGTCATCCAGATTGACAGCTTTGGCCATTGCCGCGGGGCTTGAGCGGCGCGAACATCGTCGGACCGATGGTTAACACCAAAAACAAGAAACCAGGAGTCCGACGATGCGCGATTACACCGAGGCTGCTCGTGCGTTCGACCACGCTCAGGCTGCCAGTGCGGCGCTGCATGGCGACCTCGAAGCCCTCAATGCCTGTGTTGAATGCTGTGACCGCCATGCCGGTGACGGCAAGCTGGCGCTAATCTACGAAGACCGCAATGGCAACACAGCACGGTACAGTTTTGACCAGCTCAAGGCGCAGTCTGCCCGATTTGCCAATGTGCTCAAAACCCAAGGCGTGGGTCCAGGTGACCGGGTGGCTGGTTTGATGCCGCGCACTCCCGAGCTTCTTGTCACCATCCTCGCCACCTGGCGCCTGGGCGCGGTGTACCAGCCTTTGTTCACTGCCTTCGGCCCCAAGGCTATCGAGCACCGCCTTGAGCAGTCGCATGCCCGCGTAGTCGTTACCGACAGCCTCAACCGTAGCAAGCTGGACGATGTGCATGCCTGCCCGACCATCATCACAGTCAATGCCCGCGTCGGCGAGCTGGACTTCCAGCAGTGTCTGGAGCGTGCCGCGAACGACTGTGATCCGGTAATGCGCGCGGGTAGCGACCCGTTCTTGCTGATGTTCACATCAGGCACCACCGGCCCGGCGAAACCGTTGGAGGTGCCGCTGCGGGCCATCGTCGCGTTTAAGGGTTACATGCGCGACGCCATCGGCCTGCGCAGCGAAGACAACTTCTGGAACCTGGCAGACCCGGGCTGGGCCTACGGCCTTTATTACGCGGTCACCGGCCCATTGTCGCTGGGCCATGCAACCACGTTCTACGATGGCCCGTTCAGCGTCGAAAGCTGCGCGCGGGTGATCGACAAGCTGGGTATCACCAACCTGGCAGGCTCGCCCACCGCCTACCGCATGTTGATTGCAGCCGGCAGTGCTTTCTCGGCGCCGGTCAAGGGCCGCCTGCGCGTGGTCAGCAGTGCAGGTGAGCCGCTCAATCCAGAGGTGATCCGCTGGTTCGCCAATGAGCTGGGCGTGACCATCCACGACCATTATGGCCAGACCGAACTGGGTATGGTGCTGTGCAACCATCACGGTCTGTCACACCCTGTGCACCTGGGGTCTGCAGGCTTCGCTATCCCCGGCCATCGCATTGTGGTGCTGGACGAGCAAGCTAACGAACTGCCGGCCGGTCAACCGGGCATCCTTGCCGTCGACCGCGAGCAATCGCCACTTTGCTGGTTCGGTGGCTACCACGGTTTGCCGACCAAGGCGTTCATCGGCAAGTACTACCTCAGTGGCGACACTGTAGAGCTCAACGCGGATGGCAGCATCAGTTTCGTTGGCCGCAGCGATGATGTGATTACCACTTCCGGTTACCGCGTCGGGCCGTTCGACGTCGAAAGCGCGTTGATCGAGCACCCCGCGGTGGTGGAGGCCGCCGTCATCGGCAAGCCGGACCCGGAACGTACCGAGCTGATCAAGGCTTTCGTGGTGCTGGCTGAAGGCGTCGGCGGTTGTGCCGAGCTGGAAGAAGCGCTGCGTCAGCATGTACGCCAGCGCCTGTATGCCCATGCTTACCCCCGCGAAATCGAATTCGTCAGCGAGCTGCCCAAGACCCCGAGCGGCAAGCTGCAACGCTTCATCCTGCGCAACCAGGAAGTCGCCAAACAACAAGCGCAACAGGCCACCCCTGCCAGCGCCTGAAAGGAAACCGATCATGCAGATAGCCAATAAACACTTCATTGTCAGCGGCGCCGCCTCCGGGCTGGGTGCTGCCACTGCGCAGATGCTGGTCGAGGCCGGCGCCAAGGTCATGCTGGTCGACCTCAATGCCCAGGCCGTCGAGGCCAAGGCCCGTGAGCTGGGTGACAACGCCCGCTTCGCCGTGGCCGACATCAGCGACGAGCAGGCTGCGCAGGCGGCCGTCGACGCAGCCGTCAGTGCCTTCGGCAGCTTGCATGGCCTTGTCAATTGTGCCGGCATCGTCGGTGCCGAGAAGGTGCTGGGCAAACAGGGGCCACATGGCCTGGCCAGCTTCGCCAAGGTCATCAACGTCAACCTGATCGGCAGCTTCAATTTGCTGCGCCTGGCTGCTGCAGCCATGGCTGAAGGGGCTGCCGATGAGGCCGGCGAGCGTGGCGTGATCATCAATACCGCCTCCATCGCTGCCTATGACGGCCAGATCGGTCAGGCGGCCTACGCTGCCTCCAAGGGTGCCATTGCCAGCCTTACCTTGCCGGCCGCGCGCGAACTGGCACGTTTCGGCATCCGCGTGATGACCATCGCTCCGGGCATCTTCGAAACGCCGATGATGGCTGGCATGACCGAGGAAGTGCGTGCTTCGCTGGCTGCCGGCGTGCCGTTCCCGCCACGCTTGGGGCGCCCTCAGGAATACGCTGCGCTGGCCCGTCACATCATCGAGAACAGCATGCTCAACGGCGAGGTGATCCGCCTCGACGGTGCACTGCGCATGGCTGCCAAGTAAGGAGAGCGAACATGACCCTCGCCAATGATCCGATTGTTATCGTCAGCGCCGTGCGCACGCCCATGGGCGGCCTGCAGGGCGACCTGAAAAGCCTGACTGCGCCACAACTGGGCAGTGCGGCCATTCGTGGTGCCGTGGAACGTGCCGGCATCGATGCTGCCAGTGTCGAGCAAGTGCTGTTCGGCTGCGTGCTGCCGGCTGGCCTTGGCCAGGCGCCGGCACGCCAGGCTGCACTGGGTGCCGGGCTGGACAAGCACACCACCTGTACCACCCTGAACAAGATGTGCGGTTCGGGCATGCAGGCCGCGATCATGGCCCATGACCTGCTGCTGGCCGGCACCGCAGACGTGGTGGTGGCAGGTGGCATGGAAAGCATGACCAACGCCCCGTACCTGCTGGACAAAGCCCGTGGCGGCTACCGCATGGGCCATGGCAGGGTCATCGACCACATGTTCATGGACGGCCTTGAAGACGCTTATGACAAAGGCCGCCTGATGGGCACCTTCGCCGAAGATTGCGCCCAGGCCAACGGCTTCAGCCGCGAAGCCCAGGACCAGTTCGCCATCGCCTCGCTTACCCGTGCCCAGGACGCGATCAGCAGTGGCCGCTTTGCCGCCGAAATCGTGCCGGTGGAAGTCACCGAGGGCAAGGAAAAGCGCGTCATCAAGGACGATGAGCAGCCGCCCAAGGCGCGCCTGGACAAGATCCCGCAGCTCAAGCCTGCCTTCCGTGAAGGGGGTACGGTGACCGCAGCCAACGCCAGTTCGATTTCCGACGGTGCCGCGGCGCTGGTGCTGATGCGGCGCTCCGAAGCTGACAAGCTCGGCCTCAAGCCATTGGCAGTGATCCATGGCCACGCGGCCTTCGCCGACACCCCGGCGCTGTTCCCGACCGCGCCGATCGGGGCTATCGACAAACTGATGAAACGCACCGGCTGGAGCCTGGCCGACGTCGACCTGTTCGAGATTAACGAGGCCTTCGCCGTGGTCACCTTGGCGGCCATGAAACACCTTGACCTGCCCCATGACAAGGTCAACATCCATGGCGGCGCCTGCGCCCTTGGCCACCCCATCGGCGCCTCCGGCGCACGCATCCTGGTGACCTTGCTGTCGGCCCTTCGCCAGAACAACCTGCGCCGCGGCGTGGCGGCCATTTGCATTGGCGGCGGCGAGGCCACGGCCATGGCTGTCGAATGCCTGTACTGAGGTGAACCATGCTGGTAACTGACGAGCAACAACAGATCGCCGACGCGGTACGCGCCTTTGCCCAGGAACGGCTGAAACCTTTTGCCGAGCAGTGGGACAAGGAACACCGCTTCCCCAAGGAGGCCATCGAAGAGATGGCGGAGCTGGGCCTTTTCGGCATGCTGGTCCCGGAGCAGTGGGGCGGCAGTGACACCGGTTACGTGGCCTACGCCATGGCCCTGGAAGAAATCGCCGCTGGCGATGGTGCCTGCTCGACCATCATGAGCGTGCACAATTCGGTGGGCTGTGTACCCATCCTGCGGTTTGGCAGCGAGCAGCAGAAGGCGCAGTTCCTCACCCCCCTGGCAACTGGCGCGATGCTGGGTGCCTTTGCCCTCACCGAACCGCAGGCTGGCTCCGATGCCAGCAGCCTGAAGGCCCGTGCGCGTCTGGACGGTGACCACTATGTGCTCAATGGCAGCAAGCAGTTCATCACCTCCGGGCAGAACGCCGGGGTTGTGATCGTGTTTGCCGTGACGGATCCGGAGGCTGGCAAGCGTGGGATCAGCGCATTCATCGTGCCCACCGATTCACCGGGCTACCAGGTAGCACGGGTCGAGGACAAGCTCGGCCAGCACGCGTCCGACACCTGCCAGATTGTCTTCGACAACGTGCAGGTGCCGGTGGCCAACCGCCTGGGCGCAGAAGGCGAGGGCTACAAGATTGCCCTGGCCAACCTTGAAGGCGGGCGCATCGGTATTGCCTCGCAGGCCGTGGGCATGGCCCGTGCCGCGTTCGAAGTGGCGCGTGACTACGCCAAGGAGCGGCAAAGCTTTGGCAAGGCGCTGATCGAGCACCAGGCCGTGGCCTTCCGCCTGGCCGACATGGCGACGAAAATTGCCGTGGCCCGGCAGATGGTGCTGCACGCCGCCGCCCTGCGTGACGCCGGGCGCCCGGCGCTGGTGGAAGCGTCGATGGCCAAGCTGTTTGCCTCGGAAATGGCCGAAAAGGTCTGTTCGGATGCCTTGCAGACCCTGGGCGGTTATGGCTATCTGAGTGACTTCCCGCTGGAGCGGATCTACCGTGACGTTCGGGTTTGCCAGATCTACGAAGGCACCAGCGACATTCAGCGCATGGTCATTGCGCGCAATCTTTGAAGGAGCAGACTGCATGGCATTCGAAACCATCCTGTTGGACATTCACGGCAAGGTCGGCCTGATTACCCTCAACCGCCCGCAGGCGCTGAATGCGCTGAACGCGCAGATTGTTGGCGAGATCAACCAGGCTCTGGACCAGCTTGAGCGTGACCCGAACATCGGTTGCGTGGTGCTGACAGGCTCGGCCAAGGCCTTTGCCGCTGGCGCCGACATCAAGGAAATGGCTGAACTGCAATACCCGCAGATCTACGTCGATGACCTGTTCAGCGATGCCGACCGCATTGCCAACCGACGCAAGCCGATCATTGCAGCAGTGTCCGGCTTTGCCCTGGGCGGCGGCTGCGAGTTGGCCATGATGTGTGACTTTATCCTCGCGGCGGACAACGCCAAATTTGGTCAACCGGAAATCAACCTAGGGGTGCTGCCCGGCATGGGCGGCACCCAGCGGCTCACCCGTGCGGTGGGCAAGGCCAAGGCCATGGAACTGTGCCTGACCGGGCGCCTGATGGGGGCTGAGGAGGCCGAGCGTGCTGGCCTGGTGGCGCGCATTGTGCCGCAGGCGGCGTTGGTCGAAGAGGCGCTGAAAGTGGCGGCGACCATTGCCAGCAAGTCGATTCCGGTGAGCATGATGGTCAAGGAGAGCGTCAATCGCGCGTTCGAAGTTACCCTCAGCGAGGGTGTGCGCTTTGAGCGTCGGGTGTTCCATGCCGCCTTCTCTACCGAAGACCAGAAAGAAGGCATGGCCGCATTCATCGCCAAGCGCGAGGCGCAGTTCAAGGATCGTTGATTAGACTCGGTTCGTGCCGTTGCCGTTGCCGTTGCCGTTGTTTTTGCTTCTAAGCGCGCGGTAGTTCAGGCG
>NZ_JBNRIK010000005.1:0-18046 GCF_053557975.1 Pseudomonas sp. XP2 | reverse complement strand
AAGACCAAAGTAACCCGCCGGAAGGGCGGAAAGGTGACTCAGCGCCACCTGCGCGAACGAATGTCTACACTGTGTTAAGGCCCACATCGCAAGAAGCTAAAAAGCGGATATGGCTGTTTTGGTGCAGCGAACAGTCCGTTTGCGAAGGTGACGCTGAGTCACCTTTTCGCCCTTACGGCGAGTCACTTTTTGTCAGACGCGACAAAAAGTAAAAATACGCTGCGCTCCCATCATCCGGCCCCTGCGCTGCGCTCCGGGGTTCCCTCACTCCGGCCTCCTGAAGTCGCGAAGAGCAAGATCAAGAGCAAGATCGAAAGCCGGCGACACGGCCGCAGCCAGAAATACTGTTTATTACTGGCTATGCAGCATACCTGGGGTGCCGACCGGCGGATTGTAAGCACTGGAAGCAAATTTGCACCCGATTGCAGTTGCTCCACGCGACGTGGCGCCTTAGACTGCCGCCCCCTGTAAAAGAGTGCCGGTTGGCGCTTGAAAATTTCCGCTGCCGATGCCAAGGCGTCGGCGGCACCCGAATCGCCCCAATGCACATTTTTTCATAGAGAAATCGATGACCAAGGAACAGTTGCTGGCCATGTCGGCCGATGACTACATGAACGCTGACCAGCTGGCTTTCTTCACTGGCCTGCTGCAGTCGATGAAAGTCGAAACCCATGAACGCATCGAGCTCAGCCGTGCCACCATCGAAGGCCTGGACACTCCTTCGGACCCCGCCGATGTGGCTTCGGTCGAAGAAGAGCGTAGCTGGCTGGTCAATGCCATCGACCGCGACCAGCGCTTGTTGCCCCAGCTGGAAATGGCCCTGGATCGTATCTCCGACGAGAGCTTCGGCTGGTGCGATGACAGCGGTGAGCCCATTGGCCTGAAGCGCCTGCTGATCAGCCCGACCACCAAGTACTGCATCGAAGCCCAGGAGCGCCACGAGCAGCTCGACCGTCACCAGCGCCAGGTATAACCCCGCGCGCGGTGCCAGGCCCCACGGAGCGATCCCTGGGGCTTTTCGCGTTTCTTGCAGGTACCGGTTTTGTTGCCCAGCGCGTAACACTGCTGTACCGCGAAGCGCTGTTTTCTCCAGGCAGGCAGGCGTATCATGGCTTTATCGTTAGGGTGCTAACTAAATGCCGGAGGGCAGGATGAATAGCCGGGTCGATGTAGCCGTGATGATAGGTTCGGGTGTGCCAGCCACCTTGCAGGCGCTGGGCAAACGCATCTGCTGGGTGGTGCTGGTCAATGGCGAGCGCCGGGGCACCGCTTTCGCTACGCGTGAAGAGGCAATAGAGTGTCAGGCTGCCTGGCAGCAGCAACTTGAGAAAGGCCTGGCTGCCTGAAATTGTTTATTGCCTCTCGACGGGTTTCGGTGTTTTCGGGCATATTTGTCCCACAGTAATGCGCACATGGATGCCAGGGCTTGTCTTCTTGCAGGCTCACCCCCATGGTTGCGTTTTCTGGTGAGTGGTCTCAGGCATCACGCTTCCCAAACCGGGAATGAGCCAAACGCCTTCGGTTGAGGGCGAATCTGGCAAACCAGAGTAAAGATTCCTGCACGCTGCATCGTCAGCGGGCACAGACATTTCGCATATCGCTTTATTACTCTTTTCGCCTATCGATAAGAAATGGCCGTGCCTCCCCGAGCTTGGGGGAGGGCGGGTTGTAACCGGTTGAGGATTACTTCATTGGCAGTCAGCACACTTGATACCCATGCGTTGTTCGCCTTGGGCGACTTGCGCGGTAAATTGGCCCAGCTGTTCCAGGGTCGTTTTATCTACGTTACCGAACAAACTCCTGAAGGCCTTTACATGGCCGAGATCGACACCGAAAACGCATTGGTGGTCGATGACAAGCAGCGCCTCGAACTGAAAGTCGGCGACCACTTCCGCGCTGCCGTGTTGCCCAGCCGCGAAGGTGGCAAGCTGGAAATGCGCTTTCGCGATATCAAACTGAATGTGTATGGCGTGGGCGATTATGCCTTCGTCTCGGTACCTCAAGGCGAGGGCATCGTGTTGCGCGAGGGGCACGGCGTAATGCTGGTTTTCGCCGCGCAACAGCAGGTGCAGGAAGGCCTGGGCAAATTGCTCAAGGCGGTGACCGGCAAGGTTGCCAAATGGCGCAAAGGCGAGCTGACCACCTTCAAGGCCAGTGAATGACCGAAAGCGATAGTGCACCTGCCTCGCGTGCCGAATTTCATCGGCTGCACCAGGCGGATGCTGTGGCTGAGGCCGAACGTTTGCTGGGCAGGCGTGGGGAGCTGCAAGGCGCATGGTTGAACTGGGTCGCGGGTGAGCTGTACCAACTCGGCCCGCCCCCTTATGTCGCCATGGTGCGGCGGGAGCTGCAGCGCCTCAGCCAAGGCTGAGACGGCGGCCCTTCAGTTGCCCCGGTCGCGGCCGCTGCTGACTTCTTCAGGCACTGGCTCTTTAGACATGCGCTTGCGAAACAACGCCGCCCGGGCCAGCAGCAGCGTGGTGACCGGCACGGTGATCGACAGCAGAATGGGAATTAGCCAGGCGTGCAGGACCGGGGCTTCCTTGAGCCACGAGAAGTAGATGATCGAAGCCAGCGCTACACACCAGGCGCCAATGGTCGACGCCAGCGCAGGTGGGTGCATGCGCTGGAAGTAATCCTTCAGGCGCACCAGGCCTATTGCTCCGACCAGCGCGAACAGGCTGCCGGCCAGCAGCAGCGCGGCGGTGACCACTTCCAGCCAGAAGGGCAGTACCAGGGTTTCGGTCATTCGATTACCTCACCGCGCAGCAGAAACTTCGCCAGGGCAAACGAACCGACGAAGCCGAACAGCGCAATCAGCAGGGCACCTTCGAAGTAGGTGTCACTGGCATAACGGATTCCCAGCACCAGCATGGTCAGCATGGCCAGGATGTAAAGGTAGTCCAGCGCCAGCACCCGGTCCTGGGCGGACGGGCCACGGAACAGCCGGACCAGCGCCAGGCCCATGGCCAAGGTGAAGATGAACAGGCTGGCGAGGACAGCGTTGGCGAGCAGGCCTGTCATTGGAATATCTCCATCAGCGGGCGTTCGTAGGTGTCCTTGAAGTGCTGGATAAAGGCAGCCTCATCCTCCAGGTCGAACACGTGCAGCAGCAATACGCTGCGGTCCAGCGCCAGCTCGGACCAGACCGTGCCGGGCACTACAGTGGTGATCATCGACAGTGCCGCGAGCCCATGTGCGTCGTGCAGGGCCAGCGGAATATGCACGAACGCCGAGCGTGGTGGTTGCTTGCCGGCACGCAGGACGCCACGGGCCACCAGCAAATTGGACATGATCACATCCATGCCTACCCGGCCAATCAGCCGGGCGATGACGATTGGCCGACGCACGTGGGCATGCTGTGGGCGCAGCGGCGCCATCAGCAGTGGCGCCAGCACGCCAAGTGCGGCACCTAGCAGCAGGTTGCCAGGGCTGACCGATAGATTCAGCAGCAGCCACAGGCCGAATAGCGAAACCGAGAGCAGCGGAGCGGGGAACAGTCGGTTCATGGCTGCACCTGTACGTCGAGCGAGGTGGGCCCAGAAATCGGCCGTGCGGCCATCACGGCTTCGATATAGGCATCGGGGGCCTGCAGGCTGGCAGCGGTGTCCTGGGTGTAGCGCAGCAACGGCTCGGCCTTGAGGCTGAGGATGATGCACAGGCCTAGCAGGATGACGATGGGCAGGCACTCATAGCGGCGTAGCACTGGCGACGGGCGCTCTTCGGGTTTCCAGAAGCGCTGGATACCGACCCTGCCGAAGGCGATGAGCGAGGCCATGCCGGACAGGATCAGCAGCGCCACCAGGCCCCAGCCCGCCGCACTCAGCGGCTGCTCGGCCGGCACGCCCAGGCCTTGCGGGTTGAACAGTGCGCTGATCAGGTTGAGCTTGCCGACGAAGCCTGACAACGGCGGCATACCTATGATCAGCAAGGCGCAGGCGATGAAGCTGAGGCCGAGGAACGCCATGGTCCAGGGGATGATCTGGCCAATCACCACCTTCTGCTCGTCGTCGAGGTTGATACCTTTGGGCGGGTGTAACGACTCCAGCGGTGGCGGCATGGCGTCTTCTTCTTCGTCCAGCGGCACTTCGTTGGCCGAGCGCGAGCGTTCGACCAGTTCGGCAAGCAGGAACAGCGCGCACAGCGCCAGGGTCGAGTTGACCAAGTAGAACAGCGCCGCACCAGTCAGCGCCGACTGGGCAAAACCGACGGCGCCGAGCAGGGTGCCGGCCGAAACCAGGATGCTGAGCGCTGCCATGCGCTCCAGGCGCTGTGCGGCCAGGATCGACACTGCAGCCACCGCCAGGGTGACCAGGCCACCGTACACCAGCCACTCGCCACCGAAATGCGCCGATGCGCCGGCCTGCCCGGAGAACAGCAACGTCCACAGGCGCAGGAGGGCGTAAAGGCCGACCTTGGTCATGATGGCGAACAACGCGGCTACCGGCGCGCTGGCTGAGGCGTAGGCCGGCACCAGCCAGAAGTTCAGCGGCCAGATGCCGGCCTTGACCAGGAAGGCCATGGCCAGGATCGCCGCGCCGGCATGCAGCAGGCCGCGGTCCGCCTCCGGTACCAGTGGAATCTTCAGCGCCAGGTCGGCCATGTTCAGGGTGCCGGTTACCCCATACAGCATCGCTGCGCCGATCAGGAACAGCGACGAAGCGAACAGGTTGATTGCAATGTAGTGCAGGCCGGCTCGTACCCGCGCACGCCCCGAGCCATGTAGCAGCAAGCCATAGGAGGCTGCCAGCAGCACCTCGAAGAACACGAACAGGTTGAACAGGTCGGCGGTGAGAAAGGCGCCGTAAAGCCCCATCAGCTGAATCTGAAACAACGCATGGAAACTGGCCCCGGCACCGTCCCAGCGGGCGCGGGCAAACAGCAGGGCGCTGAAGCCGATGACACCGGTGAGGGTCAATAACAATGCCGACAGGTGGTCCACCACCAGGACGATACCGAACGGTGCTGGCCAGTTGCCCGGCAGGTAGACGCCGATCGATTCCGCCTGGCCCTGGGTGCGCACCCACAGCAGCAGGCTGACGGCGATGGCCAGGCCGGCGAAGGTCGACAGCAGGTTGAGCCGGGCCTTGATACGCCGATGTTTCTCGCCCAGCAGCAACATCACCGCTGCCGTCACCAGTGGCAGGAGAATGGGCGCGACGATCAGTTGGCTCATGCCATTCATTCGTCACGCTCCCGGCCATCCACGTGGTCGGTACCGGTCAGGCCGCGCGAGGCCAGCAACACCACCAGAAACAGCGCCGTCATGGCGAAGCTGATGACGATGGCCGTAAGCACCAGGGCCTGAGGCAACGGGTCGGTGTAGTGCAGCAGGTCTTGGGTGACGCCCTCCTTGATGATGGGCTCCTTGCCGATGAACAGGCTGCCCATGCTGAAGATGAACAGGTTTACGCCGTACGACAGCAGGCACAGGCCCATGATTACCTGGTAGGTCCGCGGGCGCAGAATCAGCCACACCCCCGAGGCGGCCAGCACGCCGATGGCGACTGCAATGACTTCTTCCATCAGGCGGCTCCTGCTTGGCTGGTTTTCGATGAATTGCCCGGGCGGTAGGCGCGCACCGACTGGTGCGCCAGGGCAGTGAGGATCAGCAGGGTCGAGCCGACTACCACGGTGTACACGCCAACATCGAAGAACAGCGCGCTGGCCACGTGCACATCACCGAGCAAAGGCAGGTGCAGGTGGGCGGTATGGGTGGTCAGGAACGGGTAGCCCAGCAGCATGGCGCCGATTCCGGTCAGGGTGGCGCACAGCAACCCGGTGCCCATCCAGCGCAGTGGGCGCAGGCTCATCTGCGCCTCCACCCACTGGGTGCCCGCCACCATGTATTGCAGGATGAAGGCCACCGACATCACCAGGCCGGCGACGAAGCCGCCGCCTGGCTGATTGTGGCCGCGCATGAACAGGTACATGGACACCAGCAGGGCGATTGGCAACAGCAGGCGCACCAGCACCGCAGGCACCATCATGAAGCCCAGGGCGGTGTCGGTGGCATGCCGCGGGTTGATCAGGTCGGTGACCACGTCACGCGCCAGCTGGCGTTGTTGCGCAGGCAACTGCATGCTCTCTTTGGGCGGGCGGAAGCGCCGCAGCAGGGCGAACACGGTCAGCGCCACGGCCACCAGCACAGTGATTTCACCGAGGGTATCGAAGCCGCGGAAGTCGACCAGCATGACATTGACCACATTGGTGCCGCCGCCTTGGGGCAGTGCACGGCTCAGGTAGAACGAGGAAATGTCGTTGGGGGTCGGCCGGGTCAGCATGGCGTAGGACAGCAAGGCCATCCCGCCACCCACCAGCACCGCCAGCAGCAGGTCGCGCAGGCGGCGCATGCGCGCACGCTCCAGGCTGCCCGGTAGCGGCGATACCCCTTCGATACGCCGTGGCAACCAACGCAGGCCAAGCAGGATCAGCACGGTGGTGACCACTTCGACCACCAGCTGGGTCAGGGCCAGGTCGGGTGCGGAGAACCAGACAAAGGTGATGCAGGTCATCAGGCCGCAGACACTGACCATGATCAGTGCTGCCAGGCGGTGGTACTTGGCCTGGTACGCGGCGCCGATGGCACAGGCGATGGCGATCAGCCACAGCGCGACGAACACGCCGGAACCCGGGATCTTAGGCCGGTCGCCCCAGCTGAGCCCGCTGTAGAGCATGGGCGTGAGGCCGGCGAGGAAGGCCGCGAGCACCAGCATGAACAGCTGCGACTGAAGGCGGCGGGTGGTGAACAGGCGTTCGATGCGCCGCGCCAGCAGCATCAGGTGAACCTGCCCGTGCTCGAACAGGCGCTTGCCATTGAAACGTTCGATCAACGGTGGGTAGGGGAAGCGGCCCAGGCGCAGTTGCTTGCGCAGCAGCAGGTACAGCACGATGCCGCCGCTCATGGCCACCAGGCTCATGATCAGTGGCGCATTCCAGCCATGCCAGATCGCCAGGCTGTACTCCGGCAAAGTACCGCCTACTACCGGGAGGGCTGCGGCGGCCAGCAGCGGACCGACCGACTGGGCGGGGAAGATGCCCACCACCAGGCAGGTGAGTACCAGCAGCTCGACCGGAGCACGCATCCAGCGTGGCGGCTCATGCGGGGTGTGGGGCAGGTCCTGGGCGGTGGGACCGAAGAACACATCCACGGTAAAGCGCAGGGCGTAGGCCACGCTGAAGGTACCGGCCAAGGTGGCGATCACCGGCAACGTTGCTTCGACCCAGGCAGTGGAACTGATAAACACCGTTTCGGCGAAGAACATTTCCTTGGACAGGAAGCCGTTCATCAGCGGCACGCCGGCCATCGAGGCGCTGGCCACCATGGCCAGGGTGGCAGTGTATGGCACCAGGCGGATCAGGCCGCTGAGGCGGCGGATGTCGCGGGTTCCACTTTCGTGGTCGATGATGCCGGCGGCCATGAACAACGAGGCCTTGAAGGTGGCGTGGTTGAGAATGTGGAACACGGCGGCGACCGCGGCCAGCGGGCTGTTCAGGCCCAGCAGGAGGGTAATCAGCCCCAGGTGGCTGATGGTTGAATAGGCCAGCAGCCCCTTGAGGTCGTTCTGGAACATGGCGGCGAAAGCGCCGAGCAGCAGGGTGAGGGCGCCGGCACCGCCGACGATCCAGAACCACTCTTCGCTGCCTGACAGCACCGGCCAGAACCGCGCTAGCAGGAATACCCCGGCCTTGACCATGGTGGCAGAGTGCAAATAGGCCGATACCGGAGTGGGCGCTGCCATGGCATGGGGCAGCCAGAAATGGAAGGGGAACTGTGCGCTTTTGCTCAGCGCGCCAATGAGGATCAGGGGCAGCAGCACCGGATAAAGCGCATGCTGGCGGATGGTGTCGCCGGCAGCCAGGACCTTGTCCAGGTCATAGCTGCCGACCACATGGCCGAGCAGCAGGGCACCCACCAGCAGGCACAAGCCACCCGCGCCGGTCACCATGAGCGCCATGTAGGCGCCGCGGCGGGCGTCAGCGCGGTGGTGCCAGTAACCGATAAGAAGAAATGAGAACAGGCTGGTCAGTTCCCAGAAGAACACCAGCTGAATCAGGTTACCGGAGATTACCAGGCCGAGCATGGCGCCCATGAAGGCCAGGAAGAAGGCGAAGAAACGCGGCACCGGGTCCTGTGGCGACATGTAGTAGCGCGCATACAGCGACACCAGTGTGCCGATGCCCAGCACCAGCAGCGAGAACAGCCAGGCAAAGCCGTCCATGCGCAGTACCAGGTTCAACCCCAGGCTGGGCAGCCAGAGGAATTCTTCGCGAATCACGCCCCCGTGGGCAATTTGAGGGTACAGCAGTGCTACCTGGACGGTGCCGACCAAGGCCACGAGCCCGGCGAGAATGGACTCGGCGTTACGTGCGTTGTGCGGCAGCACGGCTGCCAGGCAACTGCCCACGAACGGCAGAAGCAATAGCACTATCAATGACATAGGGGCCTATTCTGGAGAAGTTTGCAAAGATCATACGTGCCGGGGAAGTGATCACCAACACGCAAGCTGTCGCAGAATCCTACAAACAGGCTGTGACAAGCTGTTTTTTTATAACAGTTTTTTACAAAGCATAGTCGCTGTTGTCATCTTTACAGGCCGGTCTGGCGCTCGCCTTCACTCTGGACGTCGTGTGCTTCGACGGTTTCGCGGGGGCGGCGTACCTTGAGTTCGCTGACCACCACCGCGATCACGATCAGCAGGCCACCGAGCAGCGCCACGCCCGGCAGGCGTTCGCCGGCGATGCGCCCGACGATCCCGGCCCACACCGGTTCACCGGCATAAATGAGGGTGGCGCGGGTGGGCGAGACCGACTTCTGCGCCCAGTTCATGGCCACCTGGATCACCGCGCTCATGGCACCCAGGCCTATTGCGCTGGCCAGCAGCAGCCAGGAGAAGTCGGGGATGCGTTCCTGGGTCGGTACGATCATCAGGAACGCCAGCAGCGAAGCGGTCGCCAGTTGCACGACGGTGACCCGGCGCACATCGACCTGGCCGGCGTAACGGCTGATCAGGATGATTTCGGCAGCGATGGCGACGGCGCTGACCAGGGTAACCACCTCGCCCTCGCTGAAGTGCAGGCTGCCGCCTTCCGGGCCGGCCAGCAGCATCAGGCCGATGAACGCCAGGCAAATGCCGATGCTGGGCATCAGGCCAGGCCGGCGGCCCAGCACCAGCCACTGCAACAGCGGCACGAACGGCACGTACAACGCAGTGATGAACGCCGACTGGCTGCTGCTGATGGTCTGAAGACCCATGGTTTGCAGGCCGTAGCCGAGCATGATCGACACGCCTATCAGCAGGCCGGCCTTGAGCTCGGTGAAGGTCAGCCCGGGCAACGCCCGCGCCGAAACCACGCCCACGAACAGCGCTGCCGCAGCGAAGCGCAGGCCGACGAAGAACATCGGGCCGCTGACGGTCATTACGTTATGCACCAGCAGGAAGGTGCCGCCCCACAACATGGTGATGAACACCAGCACCAGTTCTGCCTTGCTCAGGCGGAAGGTAACGGCGGGGGTGGGTGTGTTGCGGGCCTGGCTCATGGTCTTGCGCACTCGGAGGGGGCGGCGCACAATCGCCGCAAAGTGGGCAGTATACTGCGCAATCTTGACCAGTGAGCAATATAGTGCACAAAGATACTTCGCATCGGGCATCGGTGCTGCAGCATGTGAGCCTCAACGTACGCAGCCTGCGCAACGCTGGCGGGTTGAGCCAGACGGCGTTGGCCGAGCGCTCAGGCGTCAGCCGGCGCATGCTGGTGGCGATCGAGGCAGGCGAGAAGAACGTCAGCCTGACTACCCTCGACCTGATCGCCGAAGCCTTGGGGGTGGCGTTCAGCACCCTGATTCAGGCGCCTGACCAGCGCGACCCCGGCCGCATCGAGGAATTGGCCTGGGCCGGGGTATACCCGCAGAGCCGGGCAGTGCTGCTGGGTAGCAGTGCGGCACGGCGTGAGGTGGAGCTTTGGGAGTGGACCCTTGCACCGGGCGAGTGCTATTCCAGCGAGGCTGATGCCGAAGGCTGGAGCGAGCAGATCTATGTGGCTGAAGGGCAACTGACGCTGATTATCGAAGGGATCGAGCATTGCCTGCAGGTGGGGCAGTTTCATGTGTTTCCCAGCAATTGCCGGTACGCCTACCGTAATGATGCTGGGGTTGCGGTGAGATTTGTGCGCAATGTGGTGATTTGAGTCGCTGCAGGCATCGGGCAAGCCTGATGCCTGCAGCGATACCTGTAGCCGATTGCCCAGCCCGCTCCCTGAAGAGCGTTAACCCGATCAGTTTTTCAGTAGCTCATCCGTCTTCACCACCGAGGCATAGGCAAACGCCAAGGCCGCCATAGCCGAATCATGCACCTGCGCAGCCGGCACCTGCTTGCCATTGAACTCCAGTGGCAGGGTAGCGCAAGCATCATGCGCCACGGTCACCGTGTAGCCCAGGTCAGCTGCAGCGCGGGTAGCGGCGTCAATGCACATGTGGCTCATGCTGCCAACGATGGTCAGGGCTTCGACGCCATGCCGGTCCAGCGTGAGCTCAAGGTCGGTACCGAGGAAGGCGTTGACCTTGTGTTTGAGCACCACCGGTTCACCTGTTACCGGCTCGACCTTGCTGTGAATGGCCGCACCCAGCGAGCCGGGCGCGAAGAATGGTGCATCGACGCTGTCGAATTCATGCCGCACATGTACCACCAGCTCGCCGCGCTGGCGCGCCGCCGCCAGCAGCCGGGCGGCGTTGTCGGCCGCCTGGTCGGCGCCCACGAGGGGCCACTTGCCGCCCGGGAAGTAGTCGTTCTGGATGTCGATGATGATCAGCGCCTGCTTGCTCATGCTGCCTCCTGTGGCAGTAGTCGTCGGGAGACGTTAGTTATAGGCTGTGTGCACTGACCTGAGGATTGGCGCGAACGACACTATGCAGGCAAAAACTGACACCCTCGCCAGCCTGGACATCGGCCTGCTGCTGTACCCCGGCGTGCAGCGCGCCGCTGTGCATGGCCTGGCTGACCTGTTCCTGGTGGCCAACCGGGTTGTGGCGGAGCTGGGGGCCGTCGAACTGCCGCACATTCGTGTCAGCTTCTGGCAGGCAGATGAGGCGGGGCAGTTGCTGCCTGCCCCGGATAGCCCGGCGGTCGCCGCGCCGGGCCTGCGTGTACTGGTCATTCCGCCGAGCCTGGAGTCGGCTCCACAAGCCGAGCTGCTCGAACGTCACCGTGCGTCGCTGTGCCAGCTGCACGGGCACGGTACGGTACTGGCGTCGGTGTGTATCGGTGTGTTCTTCATTGCCGCCAGCGGCCTGCTCGACGGTCGCCCGGCCTGCACGCACTGGAACTACGTGCAGGCGCTAGCCCAGCGCTTCCCCAAGGTGCGAGTAGAGTCTCAGCAGCCATTGCTGGATGACGGTGATATCGTGACCTCGGCCGGGCTTATGGCCTGGACTGACCTGGGCTTGCGCTTGCTGGAGCGTTTTTTGGGGCCTACGGTGGCACGGGAGACTGCCCGCTATCTCGCCGTCGACCCGGTCGCGGCACCGCTACCTGGGGCTGTGTTCAATCCGCGTCTGGACCACGGTGACGAGGCGGTGCTGAAAGTGCAGCACTGGTTGCAGGGCAGTGGCGGGCAGGAAGCCGACCTCGCCGCCATGGCTGCGTGTGCAGGGCTGGAAGCCCGCACCTTTCTGCGGCGCTTTCGTGCCGCTACCGGGTTGCGACCGACCGAGTATTGTCAGCAGGTGAGGGTGGGGCGGGCGTGCCGTTTGCTGGAATTCACCCGGCGCAACGTCGAACAGATCGCCTGGGGTGTCGGTTACCAGGACCCGGGCGCGTTTCGCAAGGTGTTCCAGCGCATCACTGGCCTGACCCCGAGTGACTATCGGCGGCGTTTTGCGGTATTAGGCCAGGGGCAGGCAGAAACCACTTGACCTTGACTTCACTTGAGGTTTTACCCTGCTCGGCATCGCGAAGCATGCGTCCGTAACCAGGAGAACGTCGATGTCGGCAAGCCCTCATGCCCTGTGGTTCACCCAAATGATCGAATATGAAGTGCCCAGCATGTGCCAGCAAGCGCTGGCCCTGGCGTTGGTGGCGCGCAGCGAAGCGCTGGCCACGCGCTGTGAAGGGCTGCAGGGTGTCAGCATCCAGGCCAGTGACGATGGCAGCCGGGTGCTCCAGTACCTGCAGTGGCAGTCACGCCAAGCCTGGGTAGCGGCAGCCGAGTACTTCGTCGAGGAACCCTTCCTTGAACTGCTGGGTCAGCATCAGGCGCGTGGCGTAAACTTTGCCGCCTACCAGGCCTTGCGCAGCCTGGTGCGCGGCGCCGATGGTGGTCTGCAGTGCGAGGTGGGGTGAGCCTCAGGCATACCAGGGGGCATAGTGCGGGTAGCGGTCCAGGCGGGCACCGATCACCATTTCGCTGATCCACGCTGCCAGGATCGAGCTGTAGGCCTTCTGGCTCGCTTCGCTGGACAGCGCGTGGTCGGCACCGTCGACGATGCGATGGGTGAGCGAGTGGGCGCCGACGAATGCCGAACGGTAGCTCATCAATGTGCTGTGCGGCACATAGTCGTCCTGCTCGGACTCCACCAGCAACACATCCCCGCCGAATTCGGCGCACGCCGCCAGTGCGCGATTGTCTGCCGGGCCCAGCGATCGCTGGCGGTAGGCATTCAGGCGTTGGCGGTCGAGGGTTTGCTTGGGGGTGTTCCATTCGTCGTCCCAATACATGGCGGGTACGCGCAGGGCCAGCCATCTGACTGGCCGCTCGCGGGTCAGCAAGGTTGCCAGGTAGCCACCATAGCTGCTGCCGATGATGGCGATGGCACTGCTGTCTACGGCTGGATGGCTGACCAGCCGGTCGTAGGCCACCAGCAGGTCCTGCAGGTTCTGTTCACGGGTGACCGTCAGGCGTTGGCTTTCGGTCTTTTCATGGCCGCGCAGGTCGAAGGTCATGCACACGCAGCCCAGCCCGGTGATGTGTCGGGCACGGGCCAGATCACGCTGCTGGCTGCCGCCCCAACCGTGCACGAAGAGGATGCCTGGCATCTTGCTGCCAGGGCTGACCAGCGTGCCGACAATGCTGTCGTTGTCGACTTGCAGTTCAACGGTTTCACTCTGAACGGCCATGTTCGCGAATCCGTGCAAATTTGCTGAGTTGTCCGAGTTCACTGTCGTTTCCTTGGTAGAAGAGGGTGGCGTCAGCGGGCAGGTCGGGCGTACCGAATACTTCGTGCGTGGAGGCTCGCACCCGCTGCAATGCCGGATCATCGGCAAAAGCCTGCAGGGCCAGCAGCTCGGCACTGCTCGCACCGCCCAGGCGCCAGGATTGTTCGAGCACGCCGCTACGCAGGTGGCCCTGAGGGTTCAGGCCGCGAGCGATGTCGTAGTTGCGCCGCGAGGCGATGAAGCCAGGGAAGTGCTGCTCGGCAGCCTGTTCGTAGGCCATGGCCTGGTTGATGGCCAGGCGCAGGTGGTCTTCCAGCGGCAGTTGCAGCAGCGCCTGATAGTCACCACGTACCACTACCAGGTCAGAACCGCCATACACCTCGGTGCCCTGATGATCGTGGGTCAGTTGCTGGGTGCCGTGATAGCTGCAGGTCAGGCCGGCGACACGCACCTGGCCAACGCTGAAGGTTTGCACGTCGCTCAGATCTTCTTCGAGTACCAGCCCCCACAGTGCCAGGTCCTGGTCATCCATGGCGGCCAGCAGTGGCTCTAGCGCGCTCGCCGTTGAGATGACCTGCTGCCCTCGGCCTGCGCAGGCCAGCACGGGCTTGACCCTCAGGGGGCCGTCGAGCAATAACAACTGAGCGGCGGTGCGCGCATCGGCTTTGCTGAAAACGGTATAGCCGCGCAGCAAAGCGTCGCTTGCCTGTCGGGCGAAGTCATCGGTCCAGCCTGGCGGAAAGCTGGCTCCGGCCGGCAACGGGTGGGAGATTGCCTTGGTCGCCATGTAAGGGTGTGCGACCAGGCCGCCGAACAGGTCCTGCTCGCTGCGGATGCCCATGGCGGCATGGCGTTTTGGCTCGATCAGGGTTTCGGTAGGCAAGTAATAATAGCTGTCAGCGGCGGTTGTTGAATGGGGGGGGTGTATGTGCGGGCAGCCGAGCAGGCCTGCCAGGCCATCGGCGAGCTTGAGGTGCACGGCATGCTCATGTTCTGGCGTATGTTCGCGGGTGTCGAGCAACACCACGCCGGTTTTCCGGTCGCAGGCACTGGGCATGGTCATTTGCCTGTGTGCAATGAATGTACTGTGTCTGAAGCCGGTGTTTTGGGGAAGTTCAGCGGGACTTGATCGGTGGTCCTGTCCGTTTGTAGGAAGCGTCCTGTTGGCACAGGGCGTGGCGGGCAATGCATGCCGTGTCTTGGTCGCCGCGATTGCAGCGCTCTGGCGGCTGTTCCATTATCGGGTACTGGATTAACCGTGATGTAGCCGCAGGAGAGCGCATGAACGTTCAGACCACCCTTGAGCAAAGCGTGCCAGAGCGACTGGCGCACGTGCGCCAGGCCATGGCCGCAGGGGGCATCGATGCCTTGCTGGTACCCTCGGCCGACCCCCACCTTTCCGAATACCTGCCCGGTTACTGGCAGGGGCGCCAGTGGCTTTCGGGTTTTCACGGCTCGGTCGGCACGCTGGTAGTCACGCCCGCCTTTGCAGGGTTGTGGGTCGATAGCCGGTACTGGGAGCAAGCGGATCACGAGCTGGCTGGTAGCGGTATCGAACTGATGAAGCTGCTGCCCGGCAAGCCTGGGGCGCTGGAGTGGCTGGGCGATAATGTCGAGCCCGATGGCAACGTCGCGGTGGATGGGGCCGTCATGGCGCTGGCGTCGGCGCGCCAGCTGGGTGAGCGGCTCAAGGCCCGTGGGGCAAGGCTGGTGACCGACCAGGACCTGCTAGCCCAGGTCTGGGAAGGGCGCCCAGCGCTGCCCGCCAACCCGGTGTACCAGCACTTGCCGCCGCACGCCACGGTAAGCCGGGCGGAAAAGCTCGCGCAATTGCGCCAGGGCCTCCAGGCCAAAGGGGCCGACTGGCACTTTATTGCAACCCTGGATGACATCGCCTGGCTGTTCAACCTGCGTGGCAGTGATGTTTCGTACAACCCGGTTTTCCTGGCTTTTGCCTTGATCAGTCAGCAGCAGGCCATTCTGTTCGTGGGCCAGGACAAGGTGGACGCGCATTTGCGTCAGGTGCTGGCGGTGGACGGCATCGAGGTGCGCGACTATAGCGAGGCAGGCAACGCCTTGGCCGCTGTTCCGGTGGGGGCGCGGTTGTTGGTGGACCCTGCCCGTGTCACCTGCGGCCTGCTGGGCAATCTGGCGGCAGAGGTGGTGCTGGTCGAGGGGCTCAACCCCACCAGCCTGAGCAAATCCTGCAAAGGTGACGATGACCTGGTGCATATCCGCCATGTCATGGAGCAGGACGGTGCGGCCTTGTGCGAGTTTTTCGCCTGGTTCGAGGCCAACCTTCGCCAGGAGGTCATTACCGAGCTGACAGTCGACGAGCAATTGAGTGCCGCACGTGCCCGGCGTCCGAACTTCGTGTCGCTGAGTTTTTCAACCATTGCCGCCTTCAATGGCAATGGCGCCATGCCACACTACCGTGCCACCGAGCAGTCGCATGCGGTCATTGAGGGGGATGGCTTGCTGCTGATCGACTCTGGCGGGCAATACCTGGGTGGCACCACCGACATCACCCGTATGGTGCCAGTCGGTAACCCCAGCCACGCACAGAAGCAGGACTGCACCCGGGTACTCAAGGGCATGATCGCCCTGTCACGTGCCACCTTCCCGCGAGGAATACTGTCGCCGTTGCTCGACGCCATTGCCCGGGCGCCAATCTGGGCTGACCAGGTCGATTATGGCCACGGTACCGGGCATGGTGTTGGCTACTTCATGAACGTGCACGAAGGGCCTCAAGTGATTGCCTACCAGGCGGCACCCACACCGCAGACGGCGATGCAGTTGGGCATGATCAGCTCCATCGAGCCGGGTACGTATCGCCCGGGGCAGTGGGGCGTGCGTATCGAGAACCTGGTGGTCAACCGCGAAGCAGGCAAGAGTGCCTTTGGTGACTTCCTGTGCTTCGAGACCTTGACGCTGTGCCCGATCGATACCCGCTGCCTGTTGCCCGAGCTGCTGGCCAAGGAAGAGGTGGAGTGGCTGAACGGCTACCACGCGAACGTGCGTGAACGCCTGGCACCGCTGCTCAAGGGTGATGCGCTGGCCTGGCTGCAGGTGCGTACCGAGCCCCTGTAAGGGCAAATGAAAAAGGGCAGCCTGTGAGCTGCCCTTTCTTCTACTTGCAGATGACGATCATGCTGCGGCTGGTGTACCCCGCCGGGTTGATGCCGAACAAGTAGTCACCGGCCTCTTCATCGCTATCGCCCGAGCGTGCAACGACCCGGTAGCCGCGTGTGCTGCACGAGGTCGCGGCCTTGCTGTAGCAGTTGTCCCATGAAGAGGAAAGACCTGAGCAATTGATATGCAGGCCCTTCTTGCCCCTTTTGACCTCAGTCTTGGCTGTAGCGGCACATCCAGCAATAGCCAAGATGGCCAGGATAAGAAAAATACGTTTCATTCCTGTCCTTAAATGCAGGGCGGATCAGTTGTCTGGCCCTGTCGTTATCGCTTCGCTTCTTCCTGAAAATATCCCCAGCGTCCGTGTTTGGTCCAGTAGATAGCGTAAAGATGATGATTTTATGACAGCTTAATCAGCGAGGCGGGTGGCTACAATCACTAATCCTGTCTCAAATGAAAATATTTCTCATATCAATCTGCCGCAACAACCGGGGCGGGCTCCTTGCGCATGGACAGGGTAGTGCCAACCGAAGCGGCGATGATTGCTCCAATCGCCAGCCATTGGGTGAGCGTCAGCACCTCGCCGAGGAACAGCAGGCCGGACAGTGCGCCGAATGCAGGTTCAATGCTCATCAGGGTGCCGAACGTGCGCGCCGGGATGCGTGTGAGTGCAACCATTTCCAGGCTGTAGGGCAGGGCGGTGGACAGCACCGCAACGGCCAGGGCCACGGGGATCAACGCAGGTGTGAGCAGTGCGCTGCCGGCGTGTGCGATACCTATCGGCGCTACGAACAGGGCGGCTACCACCACCCCCAGGGCCGCACTCTGCATACCATGCTCGGCGCCGGCACGCTGCCCGAACAGGATATAGAGGGCCCAACATACGCCAGCACCCAAAGCATAAGCAGCCCCCACCGGGTCGAGTGCCTGGCCGCTGTGGCCAGCCGGCATCAACAGCAGCAGTCCGGCTATCGCCAAGGCGATCCACAGGAAGTCGATCGGTCGGCGCGAGGAGAAGATTGCCACCGCCAAAGGGCCGGTAAACTCCAAGGCCACGGCGATGCCGATCGGAACGGTTTGCAGTGCCATATAGAAGAGGAAGTTCATGCCACCCAGCGCCATGCCATAGATGACCACGTTGCGTAGGGTGGTGGCGGTCATGCGTACCCGCCACGGGCGCAATAGCAGCAGCATGATGATGCTGGCGAAAATCAGGCGCAGTGCAGTGGTGCCTTGTGCGCCGATGATGGGGAACATGCTTTTGGCCAGGGAGGCACCGGACTGGATCGATGCCATGGCAATAAGCAGCAGGCCGATCGGGAAGAGGGTGGCGGCCAGGCCGCGGGGTTGGGTGTTCATTTAGGTGCGGCGATCCTTGGGCGGTGTGTGGAGTGAGCAATATAGTGCGCAATTGGTGGGGCGCGTGATAGCCCTTAAGTGACTCCGCCAGTCATTTTTCAAATCATTGAAATTAAAGGTTGACCTTCTGCAGGACCGCCCTATAATGCGCACCATTCCAACGGGGCAGCGAAGTAGAACTAGCCACCCAGTTGAGTTAAGTGTTTGAAGCTAAACGCGTTTCTCGCAAAAAACTTCAAAATAAACGCTTGACAGGCTCTGAGGAAGGCGTAGAATGCGCGCCTCGGTTGAGACGAAAAGCTCTTAACCAAACGCTCTTTAACAAATTGAATCAAGCAATTCGTGTGGGTGCTTGTGAGTATGGACTGATAGTCAAAAAGATTATCAGCATCACAAGTGACCAT
>NZ_JBNRIK010000004.1:121333-299333 GCF_053557975.1 Pseudomonas sp. XP2 | reverse complement strand
GGCCGCTCCCACAGAGGCCAGTCCAGGCCATGAGATTGGACTGAATGCGCTCCATTGGAATGATTTCGATACAGGTCGTGCAAGGACAGCGCTGGCGATGCCTTGGGCTGTTCAAGGGCCTGATTGACACAAATAGATGGAGTGACTTCTTTACAGCCGGTCCAGCCCTTTTCGCCAGAACCCCTCTAACTCGCAGTATTTGCGCTTGGCACAGACCTTGCTCCCCCACCTTGCACTCGCTCGGCACTGAACGTTGTTCATCCGGTCCCGAGGGTTGAACTTGTGACGTTATAAAAACAATTAAACCAGCAAGGTACATAACAATGACTAACTTGCCGCACGGTCACTGCCCGCCTGAAGGTGACGCACACGCACTCAAACGCAACCTGTCCAACCGCCATATCCAGCTGATCGCCATCGGCGGTGCCATCGGCACCGGCCTGTTCATGGGTTCTGGCAAGACCATCAGCCTGGCTGGGCCTTCCATCATCTTTGTCTACATGATCATCGGCTTCATGCTGTTCTTCGTCATGCGCGCAATGGGCGAGCTGTTGCTGTCCAACTTGCAATACAAATCGTTCATCGACTTTGCTGCTGACCTGCTAGGGCCGTGGGCGGGGTTCTTTACCGGATGGACCTACTGGTTCTGCTGGATTGTCACCGGCATTGCCGATGTGATTGCCATTTCTGCCTATACACAATTCTGGTTCCCCGACATGCCATTGTGGATACCGGCGCTGACCTGCGTGGGGCTGTTGCTGACGTTGAACCTGATGACCGTCAAGATGTTCGGGGAAATGGAGTTCTGGTTCGCCATGATCAAGATCGTGGCCATTTGCGCGCTGGTCTGCACCGGCTTCTACATGGTGGCGGCGGCCTATCAGTCGCCGGCCGGGCATGCCGCAGCGCTGGCCAACCTGTGGAACGACGGCGGGATGTTCCCCCACGGCGCCATGGGCTTTTTCGCGGGCTTTCAGATAGCGGTGTTTGCCTTCGTCGGCATCGAGCTGGTGGGTACGACTGCGGCCGAAACCAAGAACCCGGAGCGCAACCTGCCGCGGGCGATCAACTCGATTCCGGTGCGCATCATCGTGTTCTATGTGCTGGCGCTGATCGCCATCATGGCCGTTACCCCGTGGCGTGAAGTGGTGGCCAACAAGAGCCCCTTCGTCGAGTTGTTCGTGCTGGCCGGCCTGCCGGCAGCCGCAGGCATCATCAACTTCGTGGTACTGACCTCGGCCATGTCGTCGGCCAACAGCGGCGTGTTCTCGACCAGCCGCATGCTTTACGGCCTGGCGATGGACGGTGATGCGCCTGGCAAGTTCGGCGCACTGTCCCGCCGTGCCGTGCCCTCCAATGGCCTGATCTTCTCGTGTATGTGCCTGACCGGCGGGGCGCTGGTGATCTACCTGGTGCCGAACATGCTCGATGCCTTCACCCTGATTACCACGGTATCGGCACTGCTGTTCATGTTTGTCTGGTCGATCATCCTGCTGTCGTACCTGGCGTACCGCAAGCAGCGCGACCCGTTGCACCAGGCGTCGAAGTACAAGATGCCGGGCGGCACCGTGATGTGCCGGGTATGCCTGGCGTTCTTCGCCTTCATCCTGGCATTGCTGGCATTGGAGGCCGACACTCGCATGGCGTTGTACCTGGTGCCGGTGTGGTTTGCCGTGCTGGGCCTGGCGTACCGGTCCATCCGCCAGAAAAAACAGGCGACGGCGCAGTTGTCGTTTGACGCTGATTGACCGGCCCATTCATGTGTTGCCCAAGGGGACGGCGCGCTGCGCTGTCCCCTTGTTGTCTTGTTGCCAAACAGGGATTTTGGCTGAGGAGCTTAGATGAGAATCCACGTCAATTTTGTCGACCGTGTCGGCATCACCCAGGAAATCCTGTCGCTGCTCGGGGCGCGCAACCTCAACCTGGACGCGGTGGAAATGATTCCGCCGAATGTCTACATCGATGCCCCGACGCTGTCCCCGGTCGTGCTGGATGAACTGTATGCCGCCTTGTTGGGGGTGGACGGTGTGCAGGAGGTGTCGCTGGTCGACTTCCTGCCCGGCCACCGCCGGCGCTTGCAGCTGGAGGCCTTGCTGGCCGCCATGAGCGACCCGGTGCTGGCAGTGGACCCCACTGGCCATGTGCTGCTGGCCAACCCGACGCTGGTCAGCCTGGTGGGCCACGAGCCGGCGGGTGAGCCGTTGAGCAAGCTGTTTGCCGAGCCGAACCTGGCGCAGAACCTGATCGACAAGGGTTTTCGCCTGCCCATGTGCGAGGTGAGCTTTCAGGACCAGTCCCTGCTGCTGGAGGCCACGCCCATCAGCGGCGGCGGCGAAGGCCTGGTGGGGGGCTTGCTGACCCTGTACCCACCCAGCCGCATCGGCGAGCGCCTGGCCTCGCTGCTGCATGACAACGGTGAAGGGCTTGGGGCGTTGCTGGGGGAATCGGCCGCGCTGCAGGCCCTCAAGGCGCGCTTGCACAAAGTGGCGAGCCTGGAGGCGCCGTTGCTGATCCAGGGCGAGACCGGTACGGGCAAGGAGCTGGTGGCCCGTGCCTGCCATGCGCTCAGTGCCCGGCGCGATACGTCATTCCTGGCGCTGAACTGCGCAGCGCTGCCTGAAAGCCTGGCCGAAAGCGAGCTGTTCGGCTACGCCGCCGGCGCCTTCACCGGCGCCCAGCGCGGTGGCAAGCCGGGCCTGTTGGAGCTGGCCGATGGCGGTACGGTGTTTCTCGATGAAGTGGGCGAGATGTCGCCCTACCTGCAGGCCAAGCTGCTGCGCTTTCTCAACGACGGCAGTTTTCGCCGGGTGGGGGGTGGCAACGAGGTGCGGGTGAATGTGCGGGTGGTCTGTGCCACCCACCGTAACCTGGAAAACATGGTGATGGAGGGCAGTTTTCGCGAAGACCTGTACTACCGGCTGAACGTGCTCAACCTGAAGGTGCCGCCCCTGCGCGAGCGCGGCAAGGACATTCTGCTGCTGGCCGAACATTTCCTGCGCCAGGCCTGTGCGCAGATACAGCGCTCACCCTGCCGCCTGGCGTTGGCCACCCATCCGCTGCTGTTGGGCAATCGCTGGTCAGGCAATGTGCGCCAGTTGCAGAACGTGATTTTCCGCGCAGCAGCCATCAGCGAAGGCGAGGTGATCGACTGCGACGACCTGGAACTGGCCGGCACCGCATTGAGCAGTCAGCAGGCCGAGGGGGCGGAAATCGTCAGCCTGGAGGCCGCCGTGCAGGCCTTTGAAAAGGCCTTGCTGGAGAACTTGTACCAGAGCTACCCCTCAACCCGGCAACTGGCCGTGCGGCTGCAGACTTCCCACACGGCCATCGGTCAGCGCCTGCGCAAGTACGGCATCGCCAGCCGGGTCTCGTAGCTGACCCGGTTCGAATGCGCTCCACTGGAGTGATTGCGCTCCGTTTTGCTGTGGAGCCCGCATCCAGTGGCGGGCCCCACAATCGATGATTGCCGGGCGCTGGCGGTGGAGCGAATACGCTCCGCTGCAGGTACTTCGAAACATTCGATCGCATGCTCCAAGCTACTGATAAATATAGAAAATACTGAGTTGGCATCGCCCTTGCTCTTGTGTCTGGCAGTCCCGCACAGGGACCCACCCGATAACAAGAGAGGAACGTCCATGAGCACTCTGCGTTTTACGCCCGAACACGAATGGCTGCGTCTGGAAGCGACCGGCGAGCTGACCGTTGGCATCACCAGCTATGCCCAGCAGGCGCTGGGTGACGTGGTGTTCGTGCAACTGCCGGAGCCTGGCGAGTACGGGGAAGGCAATGAAGTCGCGGTGCTCGAGTCGGTAAAGGCCGCCAGCAACATCACCATGCCGGTGAAAGGCACGGTGGTGGCGGTTAACCAGGCACTGGCCGACGACCCTGAGCTGATCAACGCCTCGCCCATGCAGGACGGCTGGTTCTTCCGTATCCAGGCCAGCAACCCTGCTGACCTCGATAGCCTGATGGACCAGGACGGCTACGACCGCTTCCTGGCCGACAACGCCTGAACCGGGGTGGCCGCCATGAACAACCCGTGTATCCCGCTGGGCACGCTTGATGAATTTGTTGCCCGTCACATTGGCCCGCGCGAAGGCGATATCGCGGCCATGCTGGCGCTGACCGGCCATGATTCGCTCGACGCGCTGGTCGACAGCGTCATCCCCGCCAGCATAAAAGGCAGCAGTGTGCTCACGCTGACCCCGGGGCAGGGCGAGGCAGAGGCGCTGGCCGCACTCAAGGCGATTGCCGCGAACAACCAGCTGTATCGCAACCACATCGGCCAGGGCTATTACCCTTGCCATACCCCGGCTCCGATTCTGCGCAACCTGCTGGAGAACCCGGCCTGGTACACCGCGTATACCCCGTACCAGCCGGAAATTTCCCAAGGCCGCCTGGAAGCACTGCTGAACTTCCAGACCCTGATCAGCGACCTGACCGGTATGGAAATCGCCAACGCCTCGTTGCTCGATGAAGCCACCGCTGCCGCCGAGGCCATGACCTTCTGCAAGCGCCTGGCGAAGAACAAAGCCCCGGCGTTCTTCGCCTCCCGCCATTGCCACCCGCAAACCCTCGATGTGTTGCTTACCCGTGCGCGGCCACTGGGTATCGAGGTGGTCATCGGTGATGAGGCGGCGCTGGAGGGCCAACCCCTGGACGGCTATTTCGGCCTGCTGTTGCAGTACCCGGCCAGTACCGGTGCAATTGTCGATCACCGCGCCCTGGTGCAACGCGCCCATGCAGCGGGCGCGCTGGTTTCGGTATCCGCAGACCTGCTGGCCCTGACGTTGCTTGCGCCCCCGGGGGAGTGGGGCGCAGACGTGGTCATCGGCAGTGCCCAGCGCTTTGGTGTGCCACTGGGTTTCGGCGGCCCGCATGCGGCGTACTTTGCCACCCGCGATGCGTTCAAGCGCGACATGCCCGGCCGCCTGGTCGGCGTGTCCATCGACCGCTTCGGCAAACCGGCACTGCGCCTGGCCATGCAGACGCGCGAGCAACATATCCGCCGCGAGAAAGCCACCAGCAACATCTGCACCGCACAAGTGCTGCTGGCCAACATCGCCAGCATGTATGCGGTTTACCACGGCCCCCGAGGCCTGGCACAGATCGCCCGGCGGGTGCATCGCCTGACGGCGATCCTGGTGCAGGGGTTGCGCCAGCTTGGGCATCATGTCGAACAGGCGCACTTCTTCGACACCGTCAGCGTGGTAACCGCCAGGCCGTTGGCCGATGTGCTGGCGGCGGCCAACGCTGCCCGGCTGAACCTGCGCCTGATCGACGACGTTCGGGTTGGCGTCGCGCTGGATGAAACCTGCGAGCAGCAGAGCGTCGAGGCCCTGTGGCAGGTGTTCGCGGGCGCCGGGCAGGCGCTTCCGGAGTTCGCCGCTTTGGCTGCCGACGGTGCCGATTGCCTGCCGTCGGTGCTGCTGCGTGACACGCATTACCTGCAGCACCCGGTGTTCAACCGTCATCACTCTGAAACCGGGCTGATGCGCTACCTGCGTCGCCTGGGCGACAAGGACTTGGCCCTGGACCGCAGCATGATCGCCCTGGGCTCATGCACCATGAAGCTCAACGCTGCCAGCGAGATTATCCCGATTACCTGGCCCGAGTTCGGCGCCCTGCAACCGTTCGCCCCGGCCAGCCAATCGCTGGGCTACCGTCAACTGACCGATGAGCTGGAGGCCATGCTGTGTGCGGCCACCGGGTATGACGCCATGTCGTTGCAGCCCAATGCCGGGTCCCAGGGCGAGTACGCCGGTCTGCTGGCCATACGCGCCTACCACGCCAGCCGTGGCGAGGCCGGGCGTGATGTGTGCCTGATCCCGTCGTCGGCCCATGGCACCAACCCGGCCACGGCGCAGATGGCCGGCATGCAGGTGGTGGTGGTCAACTGCGATGAGCGCGGCAATGTCGATGTGACCGACCTGCAGCACAAGGCCGAGCAACACAAGGCCAAGCTGGCGGCCCTGATGATTACCTACCCCTCGACCCATGGTGTGTTCGAAGACGGCATCACGCGAATCTGCGACATCATTCATGCGTGTGGCGGCCAGGTGTACCTGGACGGCGCGAACATGAACGCCATGGTCGGGCTGTGTGCGCCCGGCAAGTTCGGTGGCGATGTGTCGCACCTGAACCTGCACAAGACCTTCTGCATTCCCCACGGTGGCGGCGGCCCCGGCGTCGGTCCGATCGGCGTCAAGGCGCACCTGGCGCCGTTTCTGCCGGGGCACGGCCACCTGCCCAAGCAGCAGGGTGCGGTCAGCGCGGCGCCGTATGGCAGTGCCAGTATCTTGCCGATCACCTGGATGTACATCCGCATGATGGGCGGGGCAGGGCTCAAGCGTGCCTCGCAGCTGGCGATCCTCAGTGCCAACTACATTGCCCGGCGCCTGGAAGAGCACTACCCGGTGCTGTACACCGGCGAGAACGGCCTGGTGGCCCACGAGTGCATTCTTGACCTGCGCCCGCTCAAGGACAGCAGCGGCATTGGCGTCGAGGATGTGGCCAAACGGCTGATCGACTTTGGCTTCCATGCCCCGACCATGTCCTTCCCGGTGGCCGGCACGCTGATGGTCGAGCCGACCGAGAGCGAGTCCAAGGAGGAACTCGACCGCTTCTGCGCCGCGATGATCTGCATCCGAGAAGAAATTCGCGCGGTGGAAAACGGCACCCTGGACGCGCTCGACAACCCGTTGAAGAACGCCCCGCACACTGCCAGCGAACTGGTCGGTGAATGGGCCCACAGCTATAGCCGCGAACTGGCGGTGTACCCGCTTGCCGACCTGCGCGAGAGCAAGTATTGGCCGCCGGTGGGGCGCGTGGACAACGTTTACGGCGACCGCAACCTGGCCTGCGCCTGCCCGCCGCTGTCGAGCTATCAAGACGCCTGACCCTGCTGACCCGGAGCCGCTCCGGGCCATATTTGCCGACCAGACAATCAAGGAATCACACCCATGTTCCATAAAAGCCTGACCCTGTCCGATTTCGACCCTGCGCTGTCCGGGGCCATCCGCCGCGAAGTGCAACGCCAGGAAGACCACATCGAGCTGATCGCTTCGGAAAACTACACCAGCCCGCAGGTGATGCAGGCCCAAGGGACCGAACTGACCAACAAGTACGCCGAAGGCTACCCCGGCAAGCGTTATTACGGTGGCTGCGAGCATGTCGACGTGGTCGAGCAGTTGGCCATCGACCGCGCAAAACAACTGTTCGGTGCAGGTTATGCCAACGTCCAGCCGCATTCTGGCTCCCAGGCCAACGCTGCGGTCTACCTGGCCTTGCTGCAAGCCGGCGACACCCTGTTGGGCATGAGCCTGGCGCATGGCGGCCACCTGACCCACGGTGCCAAGGTGTCGTCCTCGGGCAAGCTGTACAACGCTGTGCAATATGGCATCGATGCCAACGGCATGATCGACTACGACGACGTCGAGCGCCTGGCCGTCGAGCACCAGCCGAAGATGATTGTGGCGGGCTTCTCGGCCTATTCGAAAACCCTCGACTTCCCGCGTTTTCGGCAGATCGCCGACAAGGTCGGGGCCTACCTGTTCGTCGACATGGCCCACGTCGCCGGGCTGGTAGCGGCGGGGTTGTACCCCAACCCGCTGCCGTATGCCGACGTGGTCACCACCACCACCCACAAGACCCTGCGCGGGCCACGTGGTGGCCTGATTCTGGCCAAGGCGGACCCGGAGCTTGAGAAAAAGCTCAATTCGGCGGTGTTCCCGGGCGGGCAGGGCGGGCCGCTGATGCACGTGATCGCGGCCAAGGCGGTGTGCTTCAAGGAAGCTTTGGAGCCTGGCTTCAGGGACTACCAGCGCCAGGTCATCAGCAACGCCCAGGCCATGGCACAGGTGTTCATGCAGCGGGGCTTCGACGTGGTTTCGGGCGGCACCGACAACCACCTGTTCCTGGTCAGCCTGATCCGCCAGGGCATTACCGGCAAGGACGCCGATGCTGCGCTGGGGCGTGCGCACATCACGGTGAACAAGAACGCCGTGCCCAACGACCCGCAGTCGCCGTTCGTGACCTCGGGCCTGCGCATCGGCACCCCGGCGGTGACGACCCGTGGCTTTAAGGAAGCGGAGTGCCGTGCCCTGGCGAGCTGGATCTGCGACATCCTCGACCACCTCGGTGATGCTGACGTCGAGGCCCATGTGGCGGGCCAGGTCTCTGAATTGTGCAAGCTGTTCCCGGTATATCCGGCCTAGCAAATGGGGCTGCAAAGCAGCCCCTGTGATGCTGTCGGTCAATATCAGCCCAGAGCCAGGAGCCAGCCATGCCAACCGAACAACTGCAACACACACCACCGCGCCCGCAGCCGTTGCAGGCCGGGGTAAAACTGCGCGGCGCCGAAAAGGTGGCGCGTATCCCGGTGAAAATCCTCCCCACCGAGGATGTGCCACGCAAGCCCGACTGGATCCGCGTGGCCATCCCTACCACGCCTGAGGTAGCGCGGGTCAAGGCCCTGCTGCGCAAGCACAAGCTGCACAGCGTGTGCGAGGAAGCCGCCTGCCCGAACCTGGGCGAGTGCTTCTCTGGCGGCACGGCGACATTCATGATCATGGGCGACATCTGCACCCGGCGGTGCCCGTTCTGCGACGTCGGCCATGGTCGGCCCAGGCCGCTGGACGTCGACGAGCCGAAGAACCTGGCCATCGCCATCGCCGACCTGGGCCTGAAGTACGTGGTGATCACTTCGGTGGACCGTGACGACCTGCGCGATGGCGGCGCCGGGCATTTTGCCGATTGCCTGCGCGAGATCCGCAGGCTGTCGCCGGGCATTCAGCTGGAAACCCTGGTGCCCGATTACCGCGGGCGCATGGAGGTGGCCCTGGCCATCACCGGGCAGGAACCGCCAGACGTGTTCAACCACAACCTCGAAACCGTGCCGCGCCTGTACAAGGCGGCCCGGCCGGGCTCGGATTTCGAGTGGTCGCTGGACCTGCTGGAGCGCTTCAAGCAACAGGTACCGAGGGTGCCGACCAAGTCCGGGCTGATGCTCGGCCTGGGCGAAACTGATGAAGAAGTGATCGAAGTGATGCAGCGCATGCGTGAGCATCAGGTCGACATGCTGACGTTGGGGCAGTACTTGCAGCCGTCACGCAGCCACCTGCCGGTGCAGCGCTTTGTGCACCCGGACACCTTTGCCTGGTTTGCCGAGCGGGGCTTGGCAATGGGGTTCAGAAACGTGGCGTCCGGGCCACTGGTGCGTTCGTCCTACCATGCTGACCAGCAGGTGCAGTGAGCGGAACGGGTCGTTGCCGGTTGAGCGTTGTGCGCTGATCGCGGTAAAAAAAAGGGAGGGAATTCAAAGTTGGCATGAAAATCTCATGTACAGCGCTTGGCATGCGATTTTCGTAACCTTGCGTTCACCCTCCATGGACAAAAACAACAGGGGGCTTACATGAGTTGTCTGATTTGCGCAGGGCAGGCGCAATCCGTTGAATGCACCCATGGATGGGAAGAGCGGCATTGCTCCCAGTGTGGATGTTACCGAATGTCACAAGCGCTCATCCTGGTGATGATGGAAGAGGGGCAGATTTTCGATACGGCGCGCATGCGGGAATGGCTGGCGGCTCGGCGCGTGCTGGTGCCTGTTCCTTCCATCGATCATACCCAGGCAATATTGGCGCGTTGAACGCATGTAGCCGCGGGCATGGTGTACCTGGCTTGGTGGACTGCGGCATCATAGCGTGCCCGGCCATCAACGCACCCAGGAGACCACGATGATCAGCACTGGCGATCTATTGCCCGACGTTACGCTGTACGCGTACAACAATGACGAAGGCGCCTGCGCGATCGGGCCGAATGCCTTTTCCGTTCACGAGCGCTGCAAGCATAAAAAAGTGGTTGTTTTCGGTTTGCCCGGCGCGTTCACGCCTACCTGTTCCGAACGCCACGTCCCAGGTTATGTGGCTGAGGCACAAGCGTTGTTCGCCGCGGGCGTTGACGAAATCCTCTGCGTGTCCGTGAACGATGCGTTTGTCATGAATGCCTGGGGCAACAGCCTGCAGGTGGGCGAAAAGGTAAGGATGATTGGCGATGGCAACGGCGAATTCAGCGACGCACTGGGCTTGATCCAGGACCTGTCCGCGCGTGGATTGGGGCGCCGTTCCCTGCGTTATGCCATGGTTGTCGACAACCTGGTGGTCAAGCACGTTGCTGTCGAAGCGCCTGGCCAGTTCGAGGTCAGTGATGCAGCGAGCGTGCTGGCGGCGTTGCGTCAGTTGTAAGCACCAGGCCTTTCAGTCAAGGACTGTCAGGGGCGCCGAAGAATATGTTCAATCCGACCCGATAACAACAAGGTATACCCGGTTGAAACTTCACCAACTCAAGGCGTTGGTCGCCATCCACAACGCAGGCAGCATCCTTGAGGCTTCCAAGCTCATGCACATTACCCAGCCTGCGCTGAGCCGTTCGATCAAGGAGCTGGAACGGGAAGTCGGCTTCAGCCTGTTGCAGCGGTCGCACAAAGGCATGGCCCTTACCGAGGAAGGCAAGCGCGTCATCCGCCACGCCAACCTCGTGGTGGAGAGCATCCGTCGCCTGCAGATCGAAGCGGCGAGCATTCAGGATGCCGCGCTGGGCGCGGTGTCGATCGGGGTGACCTCGCTGACGGCGATGCTCGATGGTGTCGATGAAAGCATCCTGGCCTTCCGGCGCAAGTACCCGCGGGTGAAGATCACCATCACCGACTTGCGTCCCAGCCAGATCCTGCAACGCCTGCGCGACGGCAGCCTGGACTTTGCCATTACCTCGCAGCAACCCCTGAGCCGGCTGAGCCTGGACTGGGAGGCGCTCGGCAGCATCAAGGGCAGGGTGATTTGCCACGCGTCCAATGCACAAAAGTTTTCCAAGTCTTTGCGCACCTTGCAGTACGGCCACTGGATCAGCCTGGATGAGCTGTCGGACCAGGCTTCGCAGTTTCACCAGCTGTTCGAGGTCAACGGCCTCCAGGTGCCGCAGAACACCGTTGAATGCACCTCGGTGATGATGGCGCTCAAGCTGCTGAAGAATACCGAATCGTTGATGACCATCAGCGAGCTGGCGGTGGACCAAGGGTTTACCTTTAGTGTGGATGGCGAGTACGTGGTCATGGCCGTGCAGGAGTTGATTCCGGACTACCCCATCAACCTGGTCTGTATCGACCGCCACAGCCTTACAGCGCCTGCCCAGGAGCTGTTTCACAGCTTGCGCGGGCAGGTGCTCAGGCAAACCCGTCCCGTGGCCTCAGAAGTGGTAGTACATGCCTAGCGAGACATTGCTGGGGTTGTCGCCAACCTGATCCACCGGGGTGCCAGCGTAGGTGACCGACGACGCACGCTGGTTGGCAATCAGGCCCAGCCGGCCATAGATGGCCCAGCGTGGGTTGATGAAATGGTCATAGCCAATCATCACGCCTGCTGCGTCCTTGTCGCGGGCGGTAACCTGGCGCTGCATCACGGCCAGGCGCAGCACGTCCCGCTCGCCGACCGGCGCCATCATCCCGAAGGTGTACAGCGTGGTACTGGGCGTGCCGGCCTGGTCTACGTCCTGGCGTTGCCAGGTCAGGCTGGTGGCCAGTGGGCCGAAATCGTAAAACGCCGACAGGCTCTTGTAGTAGTTGGCGGTCTGACGCGAGGTGCCAGCGTCGTCCCAGGGGTCGCTGTAGTACAGGTTGTAGGAGGCCAGCAGCATCACCCGGCTGTTACGATACTGCAGCCGGGCGCCACCACCACGCACGGTGCGCCCCTGGCTGGCGGCATCGTCGAAGCCGAAGCTTAGCGCGGTGCCGATGCTGAAACCGTTCAGGTTCGGGCTGGTGTAGGCCAGGGTGTGCTTGGGGCGCAGGTCCAGGTAATAGGCGCCCTTGCCGGCGGCAGGCAGGGCCAGGTAGGTGTAGGGCGAGCCATATGTGGCCAGAAACGGGTCGGCGTAGGTGGGCGTGCCCATGCTGTAGGTCTTGCCGAACTCAAGCTTGCCCAGGGTGCGCGAGCGCAGGGCTAGCGTTGCCAGGCGCAGGGTGCCAATGGTGTCCCAGGTGCCCTCCAGGGCTTTGCCATTGACGTTGAAGCCTTCCTCGACGTCCAGTTCCAGTACGGTGTCAGGGGTAAGCCCCTTGCGGGCATACAGCCCGACCTTGTTGGTCCAGGCGCCGCCGCCGGCCAGGCGAAAGCCCGAGTGGTGCTGCGAGTCGTGATAGCTGGCGAATGCATCCACGGTGCCGTAGACCTTGAGCTTGTCATCGAAACCGTAATCCACCCCGTAATAGCCAAAACCCGGTGCAATCCGGCCGAGCGTCGGAAAGCCCTCGGCCTGTGCCTGCACGGCAAGGCATGCCCCTTGGATCATCAACAACAACGACGTAGTGCGAGTGTTCATTCACGACTCCAGGCCAGCACAGTGATGTGGTGGCTGTAGCGTCGGTGAACAGCACGTTGCAGCGTGATTGCTTATTCGGCCATGTCATGCCGTTTGGTTAATCAAGGCCCTGCGGGGCGTTACGGTTGGCGAGAACGTCTGCGCTAGACAGGCTTCGAACACGCGCGAGGCCGCGCTTGCTGCCCGGTTGAGTGAGCACTCATGGGGCAGCGCGCAGAGGCAGGGCAATCTGCGCGCCAGTTCAGGGCAAATTGGTCAATGACCGGGTCGGTCAATTAACCATCGGTTAGCCACATGCCGAAACTGCAAGTGTGTTGGGTGCCCGATTGGCCGATATTCGCTGCACGCCGCGAATTGCCATCGGAGATAACAATGACCAGACCGCTACCCGCACCGCCCCTTATGCAGACGGGCGCGCATTCAGCCGCGCAGGCATCTTCCTCACGTAAAACCTTGATTGCCTGCTCGCTGGGCAATGCACTGGAAATGTACGACTTCACGATCTACAGCTTCTTCGCTGTGCTGATCGGCAGGCATTTCTTCCCCTCCGAGTCGGCAATGGCATCGTTGTTGATGTCGCTGGCCACCTTCGGCGTCGGTTTCCTGATGCGCCCGGTGGGGGCGATGGTCATCGGTCGCTATGCCGACCGGCGCGGGCGCAAGGCGGCGCTTAGCCTTACCATCGGGCTGATGACCTTGGGCACAGCGCTGATCGCGTTTGCGCCCACCTACTCGCAGATCGGCATTTTTGCCACGGTGCTGCTGGTGGTCGGCCGGCTCATCCAGGGTATGTCGGCAGGCGGGGAGGTGGGTACTGCGTCAGTGTTCCTGATGGAGTCCAGCGCGGTTGGCAAGCGTTGCCAGAACGTCAGCTGGCAGGCCGCCAGCCAGGGCTACGCCGCCCTGTTGGGCGCCGGCTTCGGCTTTGCGCTCAGCCAGTTGCTCGACCCCGCTGCCCTGGAAAGCTGGGGCTGGCGCATACCGTTCATCTTTGGCCTGCTGATCGGCCCGGTCGGTTGGTACATACGCACGCGCTTGCCGGAAACCCACGAGGCCGCCGCAGCGCACAAGGCCGAGCCGGCGCTGGACGCCGAGGTGCTCAAACGTATCGCCCAAGGCATCGGCCTGATGGCCAGCTCGACTATCGGCATGTACCTGTTCGTGTTCTACATGCCCACCTACCTGACCACGGCCTTGCACTACCCGCCAGGCAGCGCAATGGCCATTGCCTGTATCAGCAGCGGCTGCATGGCGATCATCTGCCCGCTGGCGGGCAAGTTCGCTGACAGGTACCAGCTGCGCAAACGCCTGCTGGGGTGGACGGTAGCCACGCCAGTGGTGCTGACCCTGCCGGTGTTCTACCTGCTGGGGCAGGTGCAACACATGGGCCTGGCCATGATGTGCGTAGCGGTGCTGATCTTGCCTACCTGCATCGGTGCCGGTGCGTTCTTTGCGCTGATGATGGAGGGCTTCCCCAAAGCGCAGCGCTCCTTCGGTACCTCGGTCAGCTACAGCCTGGGGGTGACCATCTTCGGCGGGTTTTCGCCGCTGGTGGCGACCTGGCTGATTGCGGCGCTCGGCACCCCGTTGGCGCCGGCCTACTTCCTGCTGGCTGGCGGCGTTCTCAGCCTGGCCTGCCTCAAATACTTCCCCGAAAACACAGGATGCGAATGACATGGGCACTTTGAACATGACTGTCTTCCAGAATGATCAACCTCAGGCCCCGGCAGCAGAGCTGGATGAGTTCGTCGTGATCCGCCGGCAGATTCACGCCGCGCCGGAGCTTGGTGGCGACACGCCTGACACGGCGGCGCTGGTAGCCGACAAGTTGCAGGCCTGGGGTTATGAGGTGCATCGCAACGTGGGCGGGCATGGGGTTGTCGGGGTGTTGCAGGTAGGGGAAAGCCCCCGCAGCATTGGCCTGCGAGCTGACATGGACGCACTGCCCATGAGTGAGAAGAATCCCTTTGCACATGCCAGCAAAATCCCCGGCCGCATGCATGCCTGTGGGCATGACGGGCACACCGCGATCCTGTTGGCAGCTGCAGCACAGTTGGCGGCAACACGCAATTTCAACGGCACGTTGAACGTGATCTTTCAGCCGGACGAAGAGGGCCTGGCCGGGGCCAGGGCGATGATCGACGACGGCCTGTTCGAGCGCTTCCCGTGTGACTCGGTGTACGCGCTGCACAACATGCCCGGCATGCCGGTGGGCACCTGCGTGGTGCAAACCGGCCCAACCATGGCGTCCTCCGAGCGCGTCAGCATTCGTATCACGGGCAAAGGTGGCCACGGGGCGATGCCGGAACTGTCGGTGGACCCGGTAATGGCGTTGAACAGCCTGATCAGTGGCATCCAGACCATCAAGTCGCGCAACCTGAGCGTCGAGGACTATGCCGTCATCAGCATCGGCATGATCCAGGCCGGTACCGTCTACAACATCATTCCTGACGAGGCCAGCATGCTGCTGAGCGTGCGCACCGACACGGCCGAGACCCAGCAAAAGATCAACAGCCGCATTGACGCCCTGGCCAGGGGGCATGCCGAAAGCTTTGGCGTGGAGATCGATGTGCAATTCACTCAACTGGCGCCCGCGTTGTGCAACAGTGATCACGAAAGTGCGTTGCTGCGTGAAAGCCTGAGGCCATTGTTCGCCGACGGCTCGTTACTGGACAAGATGCCGAAGAAGGTCATGGGCACCGAAGACTTTGCCTACATGTTGCAGGCGCGACCTGGCTGTTACTTCATGCTGGGGAATGGTACAGGCGAGTTCCATGGGTGCTCGGTGCATAACCCGCACTACGATTTCAATGATGCGTTGGTGAAAATCGGCGCCGATTGTTGGGTAAAGTGGGTGCAGGACTACCTGCGTTGATGCCGTTGTCGGGGGGCCACGGCCCCCACAGCCCCTGCGAGCGCTGCTTCACCCTGTGGTAGCAGCTGTTTTGCACAGCGCCTGAAAGCTTGCGCGATCACGGTGGGAGCAACTGTCTTGCTCAACTTCTAAAAGCTGGCGCGATCACTGTGGGAGCGGGCTTGCCCCGCGAACACGGGCGAAGCCCGTGCCATCCAGCGCGCAGCCTGCTTCGCGGGCACGCCCGCTCCCACAGCAGCCAACCCTGCCGCGTGCTACAGCAATTGAACGTCCCGCCACGCCAGGGCTCTCACAAGCAAAGGGTACAGCGAGGCCACCTTCATGAGCATCGAGCGCAGCATTCCCGAACTGAAAGCCTGGTACGCCCAGTACGATGACATCAGTTACCGGCGCGAGTCACCGGATGCCTACCACCATGAACTGGTTCGTACCGCAGAAGCCCTGCGCGACGATGGCGCCATCGACTGGGATGACTGGCTGGCGCTCAAGGCGCTGGCCGATGAGGCGCATATCCGCGCCCTGGAAGATGCCGTGCAGGCCCATGTCAGCGACCCTGACGCATGAAAGCGCTGAAAATTGCCACCTTCAATATCAATGGCATCCGCAGCCGCTTGCCTGCGCTGCTGGCCTGGCTGGAGCGCGAGCAGCCCGATATCGCCTGCCTGCAGGAGCTGAAGGCGACCGACCAGCAGTTCCCTCGCGCGCAGTTGGAGGCGGCAGGTTATGGCTGCCTTTACCAAGGGCAACCCTCCTGGAACGGGGTGGCTATCCTGGCGCGGGGCAGCGATCCGCTGGAGGTTCGGCGCGGCGTGCCAGGCATGGAGGATGACAGCCAGAGCCGCTACCTGGAAGCGGCGGTACACGGGGTGCTGGTAGCGTGCCTCTACTTGCCGAACGGCAACCCGCAGCCAGGGCCCAAGTTCGATTACAAGCTGCGCTGGTTCGAATGCCTGATCAAGCATGCGCATAGCCTGTATCAAAGCGGCCACCCCACGCTGCTGGCCGGTGATTTCAATGTCGTGCCCACCGACATGGATATCTACAACCCCCGCTCCTGGCTGAAGGACGCCTTGCTCCAGCCTGAGTCGCGCGCGTGTTACCAGCAACTGCTGGACCAGGGCTGGGTCGATGCCATACGCCATCTGTACCCGGACGAGCGTGTCTACACCTTTTGGGACTATTTCCGAAACCACTGGCCGCGCAATGCCGGGTTACGCATCGACCACCTGTTGCTGAACGCCGAACTGGCCCCCTACCTGAAGCAGGCGGGGGTGGATGCCTGGGTGCGCAACGAGGTCAAGGCCAGCGATCATGCACCCGCCTGGATAGCGCTGGGTGCACGTCGCGCCCGATCAAAGAACGTGTGAAAACGCCTGGCCCGCGCAGCTGCGCGGGCTCTGCTCGGGCGTCATTTTTTGCCGGGCAGCACTGAGCTGAGCACTTGCTTGGCCGTCTGCACAATGACCCCGGCCTGGTTCGGGTCACCCTTGAGCAAGGTGCTGGCGAACTTCTTTGCCTGCTCCAGCTTGATATGAGGTGGCAGAGGTGGCACGTTGGGGTCGGTCTTGAACTCGATCAGTACCGGCCGATCAGCGGCCAGTGCGCGCTCCCACGCTTCGGCGACGTCCTCTTCGCGGTCTACGTAGATCCCTTGCAGGCCAATGGAAATGGCGAATAAATGGTAGGGAACGTCAGGAATGGATTGCGAAGCCTCGAACTTGGGGTCGCCCTCCATCACCCGTTGTTCCCAAGTGACCTGGTTGAGGTCTTCGTTGTTGAACACTGCGCAGATCCACTGCGGGTTGTCCCACTGCTGCCAGTACTTGGCCACCGTGATCAATTCAGCCAGGTTGTTCATCTGCATGGCCCCATCACCTACCAGGGCAACCACCGCGCGCTGCGGGTGGGCGAACTTTGCCGCGATCGCATAGGGCACGGCCGCGCCCATGCAGGCCAGGCCACCGGACAGCGAGCACTGCATGCCCTGGCGGATCTGCAGGTCGCGGGCGAACCAGTTGGCGCAGGAGCCAGAATCGCTGGTGATGATGGCGTGCTCGGGCAGGCGCGGGGACAGTTCATGGACCACGCGTTGTGGGTTGATCGGGTCAGCCTTGACCAGGGCACGTTTGGCCACGGTCTTGTCCCACTGCGCACGCCAGGTCTCGACCTTGTCCCGCCAGCGCCGTTCGGTCTTGTGTTCGAGCAGTGGCAGCAGTGCGCGCAAAGTTTCACTGGCATCGCCGACCAGGTTGACCTCCATCGGGTAGCGCAGGCTGAGCATGTCGGGCTGCAGGTCGATCTGCACACCGCGCGCCTGGCCTTCCTTGGGTAAAAACTCGGAATAGGGGAAGCCGGAGCCGATCATCAGCAACGTGTCGCATTCGGTCATCAGCTGATAACTGGGTTCGGTGCCCAGCAGGCCGATCGACCCGGTAACCCACGGCAGGTCGTCTGGTAGAACAGCCTTGCCCAGCAGTGCCTTGGCCACGCCAGCGCCGAGTGTTTCGGCCACCGCAATAACCTCATCAGTCGCCTGCAGGGCGCCAGCGCCCACCAGGATTGCCACCTTGCGCCCGGCATTGAGCACATCGGCGGCGCGCTGCAGGTCTTCATCGAACGGCAACACCCGGGGCTTGCTGTAGCCGATGCCGGAATGCACGGTACCGTGAGCCCTCGGTGGTTCGTGGTAGGGCAGGTCCTGCAGGTCGTTGGGCAGGATCACGGCGGTGACGCGGCGTTCGCCGACGGCCGTACGCACCGCGCGGTCGAGCAGGTGGCGCACCTGCTCCGGGGTCGAAGCCTGTTGCACGAACGCGCCAGCGACGTCCTTGAACATGGACACCAGGTCAAGTTCCTGCTGGTAATGCCCGCCCAGGGCCGCACGGGCCTGTTGGCCGACGATGGCCAGCACCGGCTGATGGTCCATACGCGCATCGTACAGGCCAGTAAGCAGGTGCGAAGCGCCCGGGCCGGAGGTGGCCATGCAAACACCGAGCTCGCCGGTGAACTTGGCATGGGCGCTGGCCATGAAGGCGGCCATTTCCTCGTGGCGGGCCTGGATGAATTCAATCTTGCCGTTGGCCCGGCTCAGCGCGCCGAACACGCCGTTGATGCCGTCGCCGGGGTAACCGAAGATGCGCCGCACGCCCCATTGATACAAACGCTCCACCAGAAAGTCGCCTACCGTGCCGGTCATTGCCTGCTCCCGTTCCGTGATTGATAGGTGTCTGGACTTGGCACGCGTCGATAAAGTTTCAACGGTGTGCACACTGCAGTGAGCGGTCTGCAAGACGTGGCATCAGCGCCACCCTGAGCCTTTCTCCGGTCGCGCCCGATCTGGCGAGGCGCCTTCTCCTCATGCAGCCCGCTGCTCACCCTTGAGCAGTTTTTTCTGGGCTTCCATGGCAGCCCCCAGTTCGTCCAGTTGGTCTTTCCCAAGAAGCTTTTTCGCCGTGGGGAAAAGCGCCTCTTCCTCTTCCTCGATGTGATGTTCGAGCAGCTCCTTCATCACCTTCACCCGACCGGCGAATTCAAGGGTGCCGGTGTCCGTATGGAGCAGATCAGGGAGCACCAGGGCATCGACAGTCCGGTGTTCTTCCTTGGCTTCGTAATACATCTTGGCTTCCTCCTTGCCACCGGCCTGCTTGATGGCGGGGTAGAGGATGTCTTCCTCAAGGGCCGTGTGAACCTGCAATTCCTGCTCGATGCGGTGGAGCAGATCGGCGCGCTTCTTTACGGCACGTTCAGTGGTCGAGGAGAGCTCTTCCAACAGCTTCTTGACCAGTTTGTGGTCTTGAATCAGCAGATCGATAGCATTCATGGTGTCACCTCGTTGCGGGCGAATGGATAATGGCTTCCTTGGTGTTGAGTGGCAGCGGCGGGCAGGGTTCAACGATGTTGATGTCTGGTAGCACAGGCGCGATGCGTTATCGCCTGTGCTCTTGAGCGACTGGGGCCGTCGTGCGGTTCAAAGGATAGGTTTGCCCCCTGTAACGCCGTAGCGCGAGCCCGAGATGTAGCTGGCTTCATCCGAGCCCAGCAAGACGTAGATCGGCGCCACCTCGACCGGTTGCCCCGGCCGCCCCATGGGGTAACCTGAACCGAAGTTCTTCACCGCTTCATCAGGCATGGTGGCCGGGATCAGTGGTGTCCAGATAGGGCCGGGGGCCACGCTGTTCACTCGAATCCCTTGCTTGCCCAGCAACTGGGCGAGGCCAGCGGTGAAATTGGCAATAGCCCCTTTGGTGGCGGCATAGGCCAACAGGCTGGGTGACGGGTCGTCGGAGTTGACCGAGCTGGTGTTGATGATCGAACCGCCCTTGGGCATGGAGGGCAGAGCGCGCTGGCAAATGCGGAAAATGGCAGTGATGTTGGTGTCGAACGTCATCACCCATTCATCGTCGTCAATGTCGGCCAGGCTCTCGTGGGCCATCTGGAACGCGGCGTTGTTGACCAGGATATCGATGCGCCCGAACTGCGCCACGGTCTTGTCGACAATGTCGTAGCAGTGCTGTTTCTGTGCCAGGTCGCCGGGTAGCAGCAAGCATTGGCGGCCAGCGGCCTCGACCCAGCGCGCCGTTTCCTGCGCATCTTCGTGTTCATTCAGATAGGCAATGGCCACGTCAGCACCCTCACGCGCATAGGCGATTGCCACCGCGCGCCCGATGCCGCTGTCGGCTCCGGTAATCAGGGCGATCTTGCCTTCGAGCCGGTTGTTGCCGGTGTAGGTCTGCTCGCCACAGTCCGGATACGGCTCCATCTTGCGTTGTGAGCCGGGAACGCTTTGCGGTTGGGATGGGAAGGGAGGGGTAGGGTAGTCGCTCATGGTGGGCACTCCAGCAGTCGGAAACGTTCGTTACCGTTCGAGGGGGCAGCGCTGCCGGTGTTGAAGTGGATACTGGCTTTGTGCGACGGGCGGTTGTCCCATGCATTGCCAATGAATTTTCGTTGCCTGGACAGCTCTACCGCTGACCGGTCTTGCGCTGTCACGGGCAAGGCTCACGCATTCAAGGAGTACCCCAGTGCCTCGAATCATCACGCCCAGCACACCTGAACATGAGATCGATCAGCAAAATGCAAGGATGTTCGGTACGCCGAAAGAGCGGCTGGACTTCTATCGACGCGAAATTCAGTACGAGACCAGCATCCTGGCCAACCGCACTGATGCCTATCTCACGGCGCAGTCGTTTCTGGTCATCGCGTACGTCTCGGCGATGAATAACCTGAACCAGGGCTGGGGCGAGATGTTCACCTTGATGGTGCCGGCTTTTCTGGCACTGCTCGGAGTGCTCAGTACACTGAACGCCTGGCCAGGCATTCGCGCGGCGTTCCGCATCATCGAGCACTGGCAGTTGAAGCAAAGCCACTTGCTGCGCAGCGAGCCAATGATGGGGTTGGCTTATGATGAATCGCCGCTGTTCTGCGAGGCTGAAACTTCTCAGGCGGGCCACCGCAAGTCGTTGCTGTTTTCCTTGCGTACGCCCTGGATTTTTCTCGGGTTCTGGATCTTGCTGGGCAGCTATTCGGTTTTCATCCAGCTGGCGTGACCAGCGCCTCCTGGTCGGCAACCGGTGCGACCAGGAGACGGGCTGACGATGATCAGACTCAGCCTGCCAGCGCCTTGATCAATTGTTCATTGAAGGCAGGAATATCATCCGGCTGGCGGCTGGTGATCAGGTTGCCATCCACGACCACCTGTTCGTCCACCCACGTGCCGCCGGCATTGCGAATATCGTCCTGCAAGGTCTTGTAGCTGGTCATTCGCTTGCCTTTGGCCAACCCGCTCGACACCAACAGCCACGCGCCGTGACAGATGACGGCCAGCGGCTTGCCCGCCGCATCATGGCTTTTTACCAGCTTTTGCGCGCCGGGGATCAGGCGAATCGTGTCGGAGTTCTGCACGCCGCCGGGCAGCACCAGGGCGTCGTAGAGGTCAAGCTGCGCGCTGTCGAAGGTAGCATCCACGTTGAATTCGTCGGCGGGTTTGTCATGGTTCCAGCCCCGTACGGTGCCTTCCTTTTCGCCCAGGATATCCACCACCGCGCCACTGTTTTGCAGCGCCTCACGCGGGCCGGTCAGTTCTACCTGCTCGAAGCCATCGGTGACCAGAAAGGCCACGCGCTTGCCGTTAAGTTGTGCACTCATCATATGTTTCCTCGTACTGATAGGCCTTCCATAAGGGCCCACAAACAGCGAGCAAAGTTCCTGCTAGATGCTCGGCGGGTCATCCAGCCATGACGAGCAAGCTGCATGAGGTAGCAACGCCCCCTGCTAAATTGGCTACAGTTAGCGTCACAAAAGATGGCGCAATGAAATTATTGACCGGCCGCACAACTATTTTCACCGGTAGATGTCATTTTCAACGCCGGTACGAACGTCGTTCAGCCGGCCAGGCATTTTTCAGGAGCGAAGCGCATATGGCAGCACTGCAGAACAGCACGTTGGAAGCAATTGTCGGTGGTCAGGGGCAGTTGTTGGCGGAGTGGCTCAGCGCCCTGGAGGCCAACGGCGCGACGCGCAACATTCGTGAACATGACTTGCGCCAGGAAACCCGTGACTTCCTGCAGTTGGTGATCGACGGGCTGCGCAAAGAGGCGGGTACGCACATTGGCGCAGAAGGTTGGGAGGAGGCCCGACGTTTCCTCGAAAAACTCTCTGCCAGCCGTGCCCAGGTGGGGCAGGAGTCGCACCAAACGGCCTATTTCATTTTCGCCCTCAAGGGGCCGCTATTCAGACTGTTGCAAGCCCATTACGCAGAGCACCCTGCGCTGTTGGCCGAACAACTGTGGGAAATCTCCCAGCTGTTCGATGCATTTGGCCTGCACACCATCCGCACCTATCAGAAAAACCGCGAAGGCGTCATCAAGCGCCAGCAGGAAGAGTTGCTCGAGCTTTCCACCCCGGTGGTCAAACTCTGGGAGGGTGTACTGGCACTGCCGTTGATCGGCACACTGGATTCGCAACGCAGCCAGACAGTGATGGAGTCGCTGCTGCAACGCATTGTTGATACCGGCTCCGAGATTGCCATCATCGACATTACCGGGGTGCCTACAGTCGACACCTTGGTCGCGCAACACCTGCTCAAGACGGTAACGGCTATCCGCCTGATGGGCGCCGATTGCATCATCAGCGGTATTCGTCCGCAGATCGCCCAGACTATCGTGCACCTGGGCCTCGATCTGGGCACGCTGACTACCAAGTCCAACCTTGCTGACGCCTTGAAGCTGGCGCTTTCGCGTCTGGGTACCAGTACTGGCGAGAAGGTGTGAGGCGATGGAGCGTATTCCCATTCTGCAAATGGGTGAATTCCTGCTGGTAACCATCCAGGTCGACATGCACGACCAACTGGCGCTGCGCCTGCAGGACGATCTTACTGAGCGTTTAGACCATACTTCGGCCCGCGGCGTGCTGATCGATATTTCCGCGCTGGATATGGTCGATTCGTTCATTGGCCGCATGATCGCCAGTATTTCTGGCCTTTCGCGGATAATGGATGCCGAGACCGTGCTGGTCGGCATGCAACCTGCGGTGGCCATCACCCTCGTGGAGCTTGGCCTGACCTTGCCCGGGGTAAGCACGGCATTGAATGTCGACCGCGGCATGCATCTGTTGCGGCAGCGGGTAGGCCACTCATGAGCATCCGCCAGAGTGGCAGCCAGCCGGTGCGCGTGGAGCAGGACGTGGTACTGGCCCGGCAACTGACCCGCAAGCTCGCCACCGACTGCGGCATGCGGCTGGTCGACCTGACCAAACTGGTCACGGCTGTCAGTGAGCTGGCACGCAACACCGTGGTATACGGGGGGGGCGGGGATATGGACTGGGCGGTCATCGAAGAAGCCGGGCGCGTAGGCCTGCGCCTGTTGTTTCGTGACGAGGGGCCGGGCATCGCCGATGTCAAACTGGCCCTCACCGATGGCTGGACGTCGGGTGGCGGGCTTGGCCTGGGCTTGACCGGCGCTCGCCGGCTGGTAGACGAATTTGATCTGGACACCACTCCCGGGCAAGGCACCCGGGTAACGATCACCCGATGGGCCTGAACCTGGCAGCGAGTTTGACGCAGGTGCTGCACATTGATGAGGCCAGCCAGGTCGGCCATGCCCGGCGTGTGGTCCAGAAACTGGCCGAGCAGCTGGGTTTCTCTGCCGCCGACGCTGGCCGGGCAGCTATTGTTGCCACCGAGCTTGCCAGCAATGTGCTCAAGCACGCCGAGCGTGGCGAATTGCACCTTCGCGTGCTTGCGCATGGCGCCCACCCGGGTATGGAGCTGGTGGCGGTGGACCGTGCCCAGGGGTTCGACCTGGCCAGTTGCCTGGCTGATGGTTATTCCACCGGCGGTACCCAGGGCATCGGGCTAGGGGCGGTCAGCCGGCTGGCACAAGTGTTTGACGTGCACGCCGACGCGAAAGGCGCTGTGGTACTCGCGCGTATTTACCGGCAAGAGCATACGGCCGGGGATATACGCATCGGCGTGTCCCAGCATTCGCTGCACGATGACCCCGCCTGCGGAGACAGTTGGCACGTGACGCTTGCCGAGCAGCGTTTCAGCGCCGTGATGATCGATGGCCTCGGCCATGGCGAAGAGGCCGAGCGTGCGGCCAAGGCGGGTATCCAGGCTTTTGCTTTGGCGCCATTCAGCGCGCCGGAGCACGTGCTTGGCGAAATGCACCATGCCATGGCCGGAACCCGTGGCGGTGCGGCTGCCATTGCCCAGTACGACGGCGCGGGTGACCGTCTGTCGTTTATCGGTATTGGCAATATCGGCGCAACCCTGGTCGGTACAGACCGGCCTCGCGGCCTTGCCTCACACCCGGGCATCGTCGGCGGGCAATACCGCAAGGGCCAGGTGTTCGACTACGCTCACGTGAAAGGAAATCTGTTGATCATGTTCAGTGACGGCCTGCAGTCCCGTTGGAATCTGCAAACCTACCCCGGGCTTGTTCACCGCCACCCGGCGGTCATCGCTGCCATATTGCATCGCGATTTCTGCCGTGGGCGGGATGATGTGACGGTGTTGGTCATCGACCTGGAGACTGTGCATGGCTGAACCCTCATCGAACAACAGCGTCGAGCAGGCCGACCTGATCGCCCGCTTGCAGGCCGAAAACCAGGCGTTGTGCGCTGAACTGGAGGACACCAACCAAGGGGTGCTGGCACTGTATGCCGAGCTGGACAGCCAGGCTGAGCAGCTGCGCCAGGCGTCGGACCTGAAAAGCCGCTTTCTGTCCTACATGAGCCACGAGTTCCGCACGCCGCTGGGTTCGATCCTGAGCATCACCAGCCTGCTCGCCGACGAGGTGGACGGGCCGTTGAGCAAGGAGCAGCAGTTGCAGGTGGCGTTTATCAATACCGCAACGCGTGAGCTGGGCGACATGGTCGACGACCTGCTGGACCTTGCCAAGATCGAGGCCGGCCGCATCACCATATCGCCGGCCTGGTTCGATATGCTCGACCTGTTCGCGGCCTTGCGCGGCATGTTCCGCCCGATCGTCGACACCGGCGCGGTGGATTTGATCTTCGAAGAGCCCCAGGGCCTGCCGAAGATGTACACGGATGACAAGAAGCTGGCGCAGATCCTTCGCAACTTCATCTCCAACGCCTTGAAGTTCACCACCCGCGGCGAAGTACGCGTGTCGGCGCAACTTCTGGGTACTGACCAGGTCCGTTTTGCCGTGAGCGATACAGGTATCGGTATCGCCCCTGAGCTGCTCGGCAGCTTGTTCGAAGACTTTGCCCAGGTCGATTCGCCGCTGCAGAAGCGCTTGCGCGGCACTGGGCTGGGGCTGTCGCTGTGCAAGCGTTTTGCCGCGCTGCTGGGCGGCAAGGTAGGGGTGGAAAGCACGCCTGGCAGCGGGTCGTGTTTTTTTGTCATCCTGCCGATGGCGCTGGCCCCGGAGAGCGCTGATGAACGCTGACATCCGCCTGCTGATCGTCGACGACAACGTTACCACACGCTATGCGCTGCGCCGCCGCCTGGCACTGCATGGGTACACGGTGACGGAGGCAGGCACCGGTGGCGAGGGGCTGGCGTTGATCGGCAGCGGGCAGTTCGATGCGCTGATCCTGGATGTCAACCTGCCGGACATGAGCGGCTTCGACATCGTCCGGCTGCTGCGTGCCAGGCCGGAAACGGCCTTGCTGCCGGTGATCCATGTATCGGCAGCGTCGATCCAGAGGGGTGACATCATTACCGGGCTCGATGCAGGCGCGGACGCTTATCTGGTCCACCCTGTGGACGCTGATGTGCTGGTGGCCACCCTCGGCACCCTGCTACGGGTGAGGGACACCGAACGGGCCTTGCGGGAAAGCGAGGCCAGTTTTCGGGAAATCTTCACCAATGTGTCAGCCCCGATCGCCGTGGTTGATGCAGGGCTGAAGGTGCATGAATGCAACCATGCCTTCGAGCAGTTGATCCAGGATAATCGCAACCCCGATGCGTTGCAGGAATGCTTCGCCGATGACCAGCAGACCGCCATCGCCGATTTGCGTCAGCACCTGCTTGCGGGGCAGCGCTGGCGTGGCACGTTAGCCATGCACGTGGGCGGCATGCCCCGGGATACCGAATGGCAGCTATCGCCCTACCGGAAGCCGGGATTGTGCCTGGTGTTTGTCGAGGACGTCACCGAGCATCGCCACCGCGAGCGCTCGCATCTGGCGCGGCTGGAGGATGCCAACACCCAGTTGGCGCGGGAGACGGCCCAGCGTGAGCAGACCGAGGCGCAACTGTTGCAGCTGCAGAAGATGGATGCGCTGGGCAGCCTGACAGGCGGTATTGCCCATGACTTCAACAACCTGTTGACCGGCATCATCACCAGCCTGGAGCTGATCCGCAAACGGGTAGCAGAGAACCGGACCGAAAAGGTCCCTGCCTACGCCGACGCGGCCTTGACCTCTGCCATGAGCGCCGCCTCGCTGACTCACCGTCTGCTCGCCTTCGCACGGCAGCAACCTCTGGACACGCGGCCAGTGGACATCAACGAGCGGGTTCGTTCACTGGAGGAACTGATCAATCGCACCATTGGTGAGCGAATCGTGCTGCAACTGCAGCTGTCACGCGAGCCCACCACCGCGCTGGTCGACCCGATCCAGCTGGAGAGCGCGGTACTCAACCTGGTGATCAACGCCCGCGACGCCTTGGCCAAGGGTGGGCATATCTGGGTGAATACGGCGGCGACCTTCTCACTCGGCGACCCCAACCTGCGCGATGGCCCTTATGTGGCGGTGACGGTGCGCGATGATGGCTGTGGTATCGCGCCGGAGCTGCTGGAAAAGGTCTTCGATCCATTTTTTACTACCAAGCCGGTAGGACAAGGTACCGGTCTTGGGCTATCGACCATCTACGGTTTTGCCCGCCAGTCGGGCGGGCACGTGTCGATCCACAGCGCGCCGGGGGTGGGCACCGAAGTCACCCTGATGTTGCCTGCCAGCGACGAGCAGGAGGCTTGCGAGGCGCACAGGCCGCAAGTCGACCAGCAAGGTGCCGGTGAATATGTGCTGGTGGTCGAGGACATGGCGTCGGTGCGCCTGTCAGTGGCAGAAGTACTGACCGATGCAGGATATCGTTGCATCCTGGCCCAAACCATCGAGCAGGCACTCGATCATCTGCGTGGAGATAGCGGCATTCAGTTGTTGCTGACCGACGTTGGCCTGCCAGGCATAAGCGGCCGCGAGCTGGCCGATATGGCGCGGATCTACCGGCCAGGGCTGCCGGTACTGTTCATGACGGGCTACGCGGAAACCGCTCTGGACCGCCAGGCGTTCCTGGGCAGCGGGATGGACCTGCTGATCAAGCCGTTCCAGATCAGCGAGCTGCTCGTCAAGATACGCCGGGCACTGGGTCATGCGACATGAGGTGCACTTTGCAGCAACTGCCTGCATAAGGCCGGTCAATATGGCCCCGGCTGCGCCGGGGTTCGCGGGGCAAGCCCGCTCCCACAGGTACGGCGCATGATTTGAAGGCCGTGCGGTCACTGTGGGAGCGGGCTTGCCCCGCGAACACGGGCGTAGCCCGTGCCAACCACCGCGCAGCCTGCTTCGGGTGCAAGCCCGCTTCCACAGGTTGTTTACAGGGAATCGGTTATCGCAGCTGAACGACCCGTCGCCATTGAACGTCAAACCATCATCGAGCACTTTACCAAGGCTGCTGCGCAGATGACCTTCATCGTCTGGTTCGCCATGCTGGGCGCAGTCTTGCTGCTGCTGGCGCTCTCTTCCTCCTATTTACGCTGGATTCCGGTGACTTCCTCGGTGGTTTGTCTGGTCTTGGGCATCGGCCTGGGAGCGTCCGGGTTGGGTCTTCTCCACCTGGATGTCAGCGGTTCCAAGGGATGGATGGAGCACCTGACCGAGGTGGCGGTGTTGTTTTCGCTGTTCTTCAGCGGCTTGAAACTGCGCTTGCCCTTGCACGACCGCCGATGGGGGAGCGCGTTTTACCTGGCGGGGCCTGTGATGATGCTCTGCATCGGTGGCGTCACGCTGCTATTGCACTACGGCCTGGACCTTGAATGGGGTATTGCAGTACTGATCGGGGCAATTCTTGCACCCACAGATCCCGTGCTTGCAACACTGGTGCAGGTGGCTGATGCCCAGGACGATGATCCTGTGCGCTTCAGCTTGTCCGGTGAGGCTGGCCTGAACGACGGAGTGGCCTTTCCCTTCGTCATCCTTGGGCTGTTGTTGCAACAGAACAGCGGGCATGCCTGGCTCGGCGACTGGTTGATCAAGGACATGCTCTGGGCAGTGAGTGCGGGTCTGCTGCTTGGCTACTGGATGGGGCGCGGGCTGGGCAAACTCACTCTGTTCCTGCGCCTGCGCAACGACGACAGCACTGTATCGCCCAACGATTACCTGGCCTTGGCACTGATCGCGCTGGCCTATGTGTTTGCCGAAACGATCCAGGCCTATGGGTTTCTCGCGGTATTCGCCGCTGGGCTGGGCTTGCGCCAGGCGGAGGCCAGTACCTCCAGCAGCCCTGGGCAGCCGGCTGCCGAACATCTGGTGCAGCCGGTAGTGGGCCACCAGCATGTGGCGCCGGAACAGGCCGTCAAAGGTGATGTTCGCGGGCTGGACGATTCCCAGGTTGCAGCAGGGATCATGCTCGGGGACATGCTGGCCTTCGGCAGCTTGATCGAGCGGGCAATGGAGGTTTTTCTCGTGACCTTGCTCGGGGTGGTGTTGATGGAGCATTGGGACTGGCGGGCATTGCTGGTCGGCGGAGCACTGTTTCTGGTGATTCGTCCCTTGAGCATTTTGCTGTTTCCGATTCGGGGGATGCTGGGTATTCGAGAACGTGGGCTGCTTGGATGGTTTGGCATCCGGGGTATCGGGAGTTTTTACTACCTCTTCTACGCCCTTAACCACGGGCTGCCTCCTGGTTATGCGGCCCAGAGCACCAACCTGGTGTTGTCAGTGGTGGCGTTGAGCATACTGCTGCATGGGTTGAGCGTTCAGCCGCTGCTTGCCCGATACGAAGCGTGGAAGCAGCGGACGTCATGAGGGCGCTTCAAGCCCTTTGTCTTCGATGCTCAGCGGTCAACGCTTCGGCGGCGCTGGCGCTGCAAGTGAGTGATCGCAAACCCGGCAATGGCGCCGAGCACGGCGGCGCTCACCAACACCAGTGTCTTGTCTTTTCGGCCTCTCCAGCCACCGTCCACACTGCGCCGGTCACTCGGGGGAGCAAACAGGTTCCCCGGTGATGTTGCGGCGCTTGGGCTACGGCTCAAGCCCCAACGGGTCAGCCATCCTGAAAGCAGCGGTAGCCCCGGCACGAGGTAGCTGGCCAAGTGTGCAAGGCGAGCGGTTGCCCCGACCGTGGTGCGCGCGCGCGGGGAGATGGCGCAAGCCACCATGGCCTTGGCCACCCACTCCGGGTCATAGACTGGCCCGGGGGGCGTCAGCGTGTGGCCAGTGTAGTTGCCACCATCCCTGAAACCAGGGGTGTCCATGACCGCAGGATAGATATCGCAGACATGAATGTCGGGGAACGCCGTCAGTTCTCCGCGCAGGGCGTCGGTCAGGCCACGCAGGCCGAATTTGCTCGCCGAATAGGCCGCTGCATAGGGTTGCGCGATCCAGCTTCCGAGTGACAACGTGTTGATCAGGATGCCGCTGCGCTGCGCCTTGAAATAGGGAAGGGCGACGTAGGCGCCACGAAGGTAACCGATCAGGTCGGTTTGGATGACTTGCTCGTGCGCCTCCAGTGGCGTGTCCTCAAAATTGCCGACCGCGCCGACGCCAGCGTTATTGACCCAGATATCGATTCGCCCATGGCCAAATTCGGCAGCCTGCGCGGCCAGCGCCTGCACCTGATCGCTGCGGCTGACATCGGTAGCGATTGCTACGGCGTCCGTACCGCAATCAGTGCACTCGTCCAGCACATCGAACAACGCTTCCTCATCTCGCGCAGCAAGCACCAGCCGAGCGCCTTTGCAGGCAAAGGCATGCGCAGCGGCCCTGCCTATGCCACTTGAAGCGCCAGTGATGACCACGACCTTGCCGCGCAACGGGCCTTGTGTTGATACAGCGGCGGCCGGCGGGGCAGGCTCGGCAGCCTGGGGTGGCGTGAAGTCCTCTGGCGCAGGCGCAAGGGTGGCGCTGGCTTCTATCATCGAGAGCTCAAGGGCGGTGCCGTCGACCAGCACCAGTTTCAAGCCCTCGACAGTGCCCGCTACCCTGTCTGAATACACGGGCTCGCCCTCCGCATCCAGGCTGTCATAGATGAATCTGGTGCCTTCGAGCCAGCCGACTGCAGTCAGCAGTTCCGGGCCCAGGTAATATTTGCCGTCCTGAAAGAAACCGGGAAATTGATGGGCGCGTTCGATGTTCTCCACGCAGTAGCGTTCGCCTGGTTTCATGCCTGTCGCTTGATCAATCATGGTGCAGAACCCCTTTCGAAGTGTGTCAGCTAGCGTTCAACCTTCGTTGTGGACAAAGGCATCGAGTAAGCAGGGGAATGCGTGGGGCGCTGTAAAGTTCAGGTCGAGGGCTTCAGTGGCGTGCTGAATGACAAGGTGACCGCCGGTGTGCTGCGCGTGAACCTGTCGCGATACCCGAGCCTCGACCAAGAGAGTGAGGAGCAATCGATGCCCGCACTCATCGAGAAACGGCTCGAGCAGGCCCGCACAGCCTTGCAAGCGGTGCTCATGGGTGATGGCGTTGGGTAACTTGACGGAAAAACGAAAGTGCTCAGGCACCGACGCGGCCCACCGGGCATGAGTTTGCGATCGATGAGCACGGTAAAACGAGGAGTTGATTTCTACCGCGTTCAAGCGCGCCGCGTAACGCTGCAAATGAGCCCCCTGCCGGGGAAAATGAAACACCGCAATCGCAGCGGCCCCGGGCGACGCGCTGGTTACCGAGGCCTGCTTGCAAAGGCGCTGAGCTGCCCGTTTACAGCACCTTGTCGAGGGTGATCGGAAACGCTCTCACACGCTTGCCAGTGGCATGGTAGACAGCGTTCGCCACTGCTGCTGCCACCCCGACCACGCCGATCTCGCCCACCCCCTTGGAGCCCAGCTCGTTGACGATGTCATCGTTCTCTTCAACGAAAATCACCTCGATATCGCCGCTGTCGGCGTTCACCGGAATGTGATACTCCGCCAGGTTGTGGTTGACGATGCGGCCCAACTGGTGATCGGTCAATGCTTCTTCGTGCAGGGCCATGCCCACGCCCCACACCACGCCCCCCAGAATCTGGCTACGCGCGGTTTTCGGGTTGACTACCCGTCCTGCTGCCACGGCGCTGACCACACGGGTGACCTTGATCGTGCCAAGGTCTTCGTCAACATGCACCTCCACAAAAACCGCCGAATGTGTGGCGGTGGAGAAGGGTTGGCGTTTGGCACCTGGCTCGGCTTCTATCTGCGCTTCAACATTTCGCCCCGGGGTGCTGGCGGCGATCTCGGCCAGGGCCAGGCGATGGTTGCCCGCATGCAGGTAGCCATCGGCGAAGACAATCTGCTCTGTCGGGGTGCTGGCCACTTCAGGGTACGACTTGCGCGCATGTTCCAGCAGCTTGCTGCGCAGCACCAGGCAGGCCTGGCGCACGGCCGAGCCCACCGACGACACGGTGAAAGAGCCACCCTGTAGCGGTGCTGTCGGCAGGGAGGAGTCCCCCAGCAGGAAGGTGACATCCTGAACCCTGGCGCCCACCGCATCCGCTGCTATCTGGGTCATGACGGTGTACGTGCCGGTACCGATATCAGTGGTGGCGCTGCTGACGGTCAGGCGCCCTTGGGCATCGATGTGCGCCTTGGCGCTGGCCTTCATTTGCAGGGCCTCCCAGACGCCCCCAGCCATTCCCCAGCCGATCAGCTGGTGGCCATTGCGCATGCTGCGCGGTTGCGGGTCGCGGTTATGCCAGCCGAAACGCTCGGCACCTTGCTGGTAGCACGCCAGCAGCTCCTTGCTGGAGTAGGGCTTGCCCTCGTTGCCATTGTTAGCGGCGAAGTTGCGCCGGCGCAGGTCGATCGGGTCGATCTGCGCTGCACAGGCGAGCTCATCCATGGCGCATTCGAGGGCGATCATGCCTGACGCGGCCCCGGGGGCGCGCATGTCCAGTGGGGTAAAGACATCGAGCGGCGCCAAGTGATAGCTGAGTGCAACGTTGTCACACTGGTAGAGCATGCCGCTCCATTCGACCAGGTGTTCGGTAAAGTCCTCGAAGCGTGATGTCTGGCCCAGCGCATCGTGGGCGATCGCCAGCAACCGCCCGCCTGCGTCCGCACCCAGGCGCAGGCGCTGCTCGGTACGGGGCCGGTAGCCGAAGGTGAACATCTGCTGGCGGGTCAGTGTGACGCGCACCGAACGTTGTAAATGCAGCGCCGCCATCACGGCCAGCGGTAACTGGTACTGCGGGCGCAAGCCCGAGCCGAAGGCGCCACCCACGAACGCCGCGTGCACGCGTATGTTGGCCTTGGGCAGGCCAAACACTTTGTGCAGGTAGTCCTGGCAATTTTGCGTGCCTTGGGTCTTGTCGTGGATTTCGAGGCTGCCGTCGGCTTTGTAGTGCACGGTGGAAGCATGCGGCTCCATCGGGTTGTGATGCTCGTTGGCCGTCAGGTAGGTGGCATCTACCTGCACCGGCGCGGCGGCAAACTGCCCGGCAAAATCGCCACGTGGTGCGGGTGTTTCGGCGGGGGCCTCATGCGACTGCCGGGTAGCACCCAGGTCTGTCTGGTGGGCCTCCTCGGCATAGTCGATTCTGATCAGCGAACCTGCGTACCGCGCCAGTTCGAGGGTTTGGGCGACCACCAGGGCCAACGGTTGGCCGCTATAAAGCACGCGGTCGTTGAACAAGGGGCGAAACGGCGACCCCTCGGCCGAGTCGGCGTCACTGTAATCGTCGTCATAACTGGAAATGTGCGGCCGATGGCCATGGTCGAGCACAGCGATGACCCCGGGCACGCGCATTGCCTGTGTACTGTCGATGGCGAGCACTCGACCACGGGCGATAGTACTGCACACGACGCTGCCGTGTAGCAGCCCGGCTTGAGGGTATTCACCTGCGTAGCGCGCCTGCCCGGTGACCTTGGCGACGCCGTCCACGCGGTCCAGGGGCGTGCCGACAATGGGTGTGGTGTCGATCATGGTCTTGCCCCTCTGGCTGAGGCACCGAGCACTGCCTCGCTCAATGCCCGAACGATTGCACGCTGCGCGAGTGCTACCTTGAAACCGTTGTGGCTCAGGGGTTGGGCCCCTTGCAGAACGGTGTGCGCGGCCTGGGTGAAAAGCGCTTGCGAAGGCGCCTGGCCGGTCAGCATCCCTTCTACAGCCGTGTCCCGCCAAGGCTTGTGGGCAACGCCACCCAGCGCCAGTCGAGCCTGCTGGATCACGCCGCCATCAAGGTTCAAGGCCGCGGCGACGGACACCAGCGCGAACGCATAGGAGGCGCGGTCGCGGATCTTCAGATAACGGTAATGCTGTTCGAATGCAGGGGGCGGCAACTCGATGGCGACCACCAGTTCATCAGTTGCCAGTTGATTGTCGCGCTCAGGGGCATCGCCGGGCAGGCGGTGGAAGGCCGCGAAGGGTATCTGGCGTTCAGCGGCAGGCCCCTGTACATGTACTACCGCTTCGAGCGCCGCCAACGCCACGCACATGTCCGAGGGGTGGGTGGCGACGCAGGCATCGCTGGCGCCGAGAATCGCATGGATACGGTTCAAGCCCGTACGCGCGGGGCAGCCGCTGCCCGGTTCGCGCTTGTTGCAGGGTGTGCCGGTGTCGTAGAAGTAGTAGCAACGGGTGCGTTGCAGCAGGTTGCCGCCGGTGCTGGCCATGTTCCGCAACTGAGGCGATGCCCCGGCCAGAATGGCTTCGGATAGCAGCGGATAATGCTGTTGGATGATCGGGTCCCAGGCGAGGTCGGCATTGCTCACCAACGCACCGATCAGCACGCCGCCGTCGGAGGTGGCCCGAATGCCGTTCAGCCCAAGGCCGGAGATGTCGATCAGGCGGTTGGGGCGGACCACGTTTTCCTTCATCAGGTCGACGAGGTTGGTACCGCCGGCAATGAAGCGCGAGCTGGCATCTGCCAGGTTGATGGCTTCGCTGACTGATGCGGGCTTGTGGTAACTGAATGGCGTCATGGGGTCGTCCTGCCTTGCTGCCGGGGCACGTCCTTCATCAACGGCATGGCTTCCTCTACTGCGGCGACAATGTTGCCGTAGGCACCACAGCGGCAGAGGTTACCGCTCATCTGCTCGCGAATGGCCTCACGGGAGTCGGCATGCCCTTCGTGTACAAGACCGACTGCGGAGCAGATCTGCCCTGGTGTGCAATAGCCGCATTGGAACGCATCATGGCGAATGAAGGCGCGCTGCAGTGGGTGAAGTTCACCGTCGCTGGCCAGCCCTTCGATGGTCACCAGTTCGGCCCCGTCGCACATGATGGCCAGCGTGAGGCAGGCGTTGATACGTTTGCCGTCGCGCAACACGGTGCAGGCCCCGCACTGGCCATGGTCGCAGCCCTTTTTGGTGCCTATCAGGTCTAGCTGCTCACGCAGCAGGTCGAGCAATGTGGTCCAGGGCTGCACCTGCAGTGATCGAGGCTGACCATTCAGGGTCAGGTGGATGGGGTGTTCTACGACACCCTCGGGGGCTGTTGCGCTCATGGGAGGTCCTCACGGTCGGTCTTGCACTTGACTGCATCTCTGTGGTGCGACCGGGCCGGCTGTGCAAACGTTCAGCCGAACTGGCCAAAAACCGCCCGTGCCTTGTCTCGAAGCTTGTACAGTCCCTGTGGGAGGCTACTCATCCCCTGTGGGCTGCGCTGTCACGCAGAGAACAATGGCTGGTGTGGGAGCGGGCTTGTCCCGCGAAGCAGGCAACGCTGTGTATGGCACCGGCTTTGCCGGTGTTCGCGGGGCAAGCCCGCTCCCACAAGTTGAAGCCAACTCAATACGTTGTTCTATGAGGGCGGGCATGCCCGCACCCACAGGGCGCTCGCTAGCTTTCGGAGTTTGAGCTGCTCGCACGCAGACTTGGATGGGTTGGGTCAACCGCCTGAACCACCGCCACTACCGCCAGCGCCAGCGCCAGCGCCGGAACCGGAACCGCCCGAGCCTCCGCTGCCGGCGCCCGGGCCAGTGCCGCTCCCTGCGGCGCCACCCGTACCGTTACCGGCGCCTGTGCCCGTGCCCGACCCGTTGTCGGTGCCGTCACCCCCGGTATTGTCGGTGCCATTGGTACCCGTACCGCCAGACCCGGTTCCCATGCCATCCCCAGGCGTGCCGGAGCCAGTGCCATCCAACGGGCCGTTGTCCTGTGTCTGCGCCCCAGGGGCGCGTTGGTCGTTCATGTCGGTGGCTGCCAACACCAACGGTGTGCTGGCACCGAGGCACAGGGCGAGCAGCAATGAATGGGGCTTGATGATGTTCATGCGCAATCACCTCTTTGCGTTGGTCACTTCTTCTTCGTCCTGCGCGTGCAGCCAATTGTGCGTCGGTACTGACGAACGGAATGCCCTTACTGGCGCTGATTACCACCACGACCAAAGCTTTTGGGGAGGAGCCCGCTAGCGGTTACGGGCGTTGACCGATGCAGGTGGCCACACCGTGTGACCGCTGAGCGCGGCTGCAATCGAAAAAAACTGAACGGTGGCATTGGCGCGCCAGTCAGAGCGTTTAACCTCATGAAAAAGGATGTTAGCGATGAAAGCGATGACTCGACTGTTCACCGGCCTGGCCATGGCTGGCGCATTGGCAAGCACTACCGCATGGGCAGATCAGCCGGGCGCTGACTGGAAGGTGAACAAGGATCAGGCCGAAGCCACCCTCAAAGGTGCCGGCTACACGCAGATCACCAAGATCGAGGCCGATGATGGGCATTGGGAAGGTGAGGGGATGAAAGCTGACGGCAAACAGTACGAATTCCAGGTCGATCCCCATGACGGCAAGATCATCAAGGATCAACTGGATAACTGATGATTTGTCCACCCGTGGCATCAGCGCGCTGCCCGTTTCACGGGTAACGCGCCCGACCTTGCTGTAATGGGATGACGGCTCAGTCCGTCATCACTTCATCGATTGCCTGCTCCAGGGTGTTGACCGTACGCTCGATATTGTGCAGTTTTTCGAGCCCGAACAGACCGATGCGGAAGGTCTGGAAGTCGGCTGGCTCGTCGCATTGCAACGGTACGCCGGCCGCAATCTGCAGGCCGTGATCGGCAAATTTCTTGCCGGTCTTGATGTCGGCATCATCGGTATAGCTCACCACGACGCCTGGGGCCTGAAAGCCGGCTGCGGCCATGCTCTTGATACCTTTGGCGGCCAACATGGCGCGCACCCGATCACCCAGCGCCTGTTGTTCGCTGCGCACCTTGTCGAAACCGTAGGCTTGCATCTCGTTCAACACGTCGTTGAACCGGGCAAGCGAATCGCTGGGCATGGTTGCATGGTAGGCATGTCCGCCCTGTTCGTAGGCCTGCATGATCTGCAGCCACTTCTTCAGGTCGCAGGCAAAGCTGCTGCTCTGCGTGTGCTCGATGCGCTCCAGGGCCAAGGCGCTGAGCATCACCAAGGCGCAGCAAGGGGAAGCGCTCCAGCCTTTTTGCGGTGCACTGATCAGCAGGTCGACTGCGCACTTTTCCATATCAACCCACAGCGTGCCAGAGGCGATGCAGTCCAGCACGAACAGGCCACCCACCGCATGCACGGCGTCACCGACGGCCCGCAGGTAATCGTCGGGCAGGATGATCCCGGATGAGGTTTCAACGTGGGGGGCGAAGACGATCTGAGGCTTGTGCGCCTGGATGCTTGCCAGCACTTCCTCCAGCGGCGGGGGCGCGTAGGCAGCCTGGTGCCCTGTGTCGACCGGGCGGGCTTTGAGCACCGTGGTGGCCGCCGGGATGTTGCCCATATCAAGGATCTGGCTCCAGCGATAACTGAACCAGCCGTTGCGTATCACCAGGCATTGCTGAGCGGTGGCAAACTGTCGCGCTACCGATTCCATGCCGAATGTACCGCTGCCCGGCACTACCGCAACAGCCTGGGCGCCATAGACCTGTTTCAGCGTGCTGGAAATGTTCCGCATCACGCCTTGAAAGGTTTGTGACATGTGATTGAGCGAGCGGTCGGTGTAGACCACCGAGTACTCGATCAGCCCCTCAGGATCATTACTGGGATAAAGCGTAGACATGGGCGACTCCTAGGCAGAGATGTCAGTGGTATCGACCCTGCCCGAACCCTTGGCAAATGACAAGACAGATCGGGGCTGATTGCGCTGAAGCCCTTCCGCCGTGTGTCCGAAGCAGGCACCCGGAGCCGGCGAGCCCGGCTCCCACAGGTATAGCGCAGGCCTCGGTGGCTGATGACCTTCCTGTGGGAGCGCGATTGAATTCAGTCCGGAGTCTGCGCCGCCGTGATCTCGGCGGCGGGGGCCGCAACAGGCGCTTTTGCCTTAGCACGATTGCGACGTTCCTGGCTGCGATGCCGCGCAGCTTGTTGCTTGGCATGGATCGCCTGAGTCGCTGTCACTGTGCCAGCGACTTGACCATTCAAGTCCAGGCGCGGCGCATTCTCCACCATGCTTGCCCAGTACCGGGTACCCCGGCACCAGGTAGAAATGCCCAGCTTGAGCTGTTCACGGGTGATGCCGAGCAGCTCAAGGTGCTGCTCGGCATCCTTGAAAATGCCCTCTTTGAGCGGAACCTTGGGGGCCGGATTGACAGGGAAGGCCAATGGAAAGTGCTTTTGCAATGGCCAGATCGCTGCCACCGCCGGGTCCTGCTCACGAGGCTTTGCCTGTGGCGGGGACTTGCGCTTGGGTTGTTTCGGGCTATCGGCCTTTTCCTGCACTTTTTCCGCCCGCAGACGGTCACGTAGCTCAGCTAGTTGTTCAAAACCCATTGTTCAATTCACTGCTTCGAAGTTGATTGCGAGGCATAAGGATATGCCATGCAGCGCCACAGATCAGCTTAAACAGATGAATTGTGCCAATTTTCCTGGCCGAGGCATCCCCATTCATCAGGATGCCGGCTCATTCCGGATGCTGTGGCATATCGGTATTTAGCGCAGCTCAGTATCAGGCCCCTGCATTTGGTATCGCTCATCCGAAAGGCTGTGAATAAATACATCCACGTCAGGCAAGCCGCAGTCGTACGAACACACAGGCCTTTCTGTGTCTGACTTGAGGTAAGCGATCATGGCTAATAACCAAGACAAGGGCGCCAACCAGGGCAATGCCAGTGCAGGCGCCGGGAACAACACGGCGGGTACCGGCCAGCAGGGTGGTCAAGGCTCGGGCGGTGGCATGCCCAACCACCAGCAACAAGGTCAGAACCAGCCGGGGCAGAAGCCCGAGGACAAAATGAACAAAGACTGGGGCCGCGATACCGGAAGCAAGGGCGGTCGGCAGGAAGACAGCATGACTGACAAGGAGAACCCGGCGGATAAAGACCGCATGGGTCAGCAATCGCAACGCGATAACCCGCAGGGCGAACAGGACCGCTGATCATTGCTGATGCGCACCAGGGTGGGCAAGCCATCCTGGTGCAAGCGGGCCGCATGGCGGCTTCAGATTGAGCGCTGATTGACGCGTGCAGATAGCTGTTCGGCGGTTTCCTTGCGCTCTGAATAGCGATCCACCAGGTAATCCTGACGATCACGTAGCAGCGCGGTGAATTTCACCAGTTCCTCCATCACATCAACAACGCGGTCATAGTACGGCGAAGGCTTCATCCGGCCGGCATCATCGAACTCAAGGTAAGCCTTGGGTACCGAGGACTGGTTCGGCACCGTGAACATCCTCATCCAGCGGCCAAGCACACGCAACTGGTTGACCACGTTGAACGACTGCGAGCCGCCACACACCTGCATCACCGCCAAGGTCTTGCCTTGGGTGGGGCGCACGGCGCCCAGCGCCAGGGGAACCCAGTCGATCTGCGCCTTGAACACTGCAGACATCGCCCCATGGCGCTCTGGCGAGCACCAGACCTGGCCTTCCGACCATTGCACAAGTTCACGCAATTCCTGCACCTTGGGGTGCTCAACCGGCGCATCGTCAGGCAGCGGCAGGCCCGAAGGGTCGAAGGTTCGTGCTTCGGCGCCGAAGTGTTCCAGCAGACGCGCGGCTTCCTCCACCAGCAAGCGGCTGAAAGAGCGTTCGCGGGTAGACCCATACAACAGCAGGATGCGTGGTTTGTGCTCGCTTGCCACGGTTGCCGTTGGGGGCAGCTCGAACAATGCGAGGTCGAGGTTAGGGAGATGCTCGGACATTTTTGACTCCTGCTTATTGCGTGCCGATGCGATCCAGCTCGTGCTTGAGCTGATCACGGTCGAGGCGATCGAAGGGAAGGGCGAAGAAAGCGCGGCAGCGCGATGCGATGTGGGCCAGCGTGGCGTGGAAAGCCGCGTCGACTTGCGCCTCGTCACCCACGACATCGGACGGGTCCTGCAACCCCCAATGCGATTTCAGCGCGGGGCCGAAATAGACCGGGCAGGCTTCGCCGGCGGCCTTGTCGCAGACCGTAATAACGACGTCCGGCGGGCTGCTCTCGAATGCGTCGTTGCCCTTGCTGCTCAGGCCAGCAGCCGAAATACCGGCCTGCTCCAGCGTGCTCAGGCTACGGGGCAAAACCTGCCCCTTGGGGACGCTCCCGGAGCTGACTGCCTCGAAACCGGCAGGGGCCAAGTGGTTGAAAAGTGCTTCGCACAGGATGCTTCGGCAACTGTTGGCCGTGCACATGAACAGGACTCGCATGGAGGGCTCCTCCGCCTTGTGGCGGACGTCAGAGGCGCCGGCGCTTGGGCCAGAGCCGAAAGGGTGATTCAGCAGCAGGCGGCATCGCGCACGGGGCGGTCGTCCATGCACGTGAGCCGACGTGTGTTGTCGGCCAGCCAGTGCGAATTGGCCTGCAAGGTGACCTGCAGCATCTCGTGAACCCAGGCCGGTAGCGCCGGGTTAAGGCGGTAATACACCCACTGACCCTGGCGCCGGTCCAGCAACATGCCATTGCTGCGCAGTTGCGCCAGATGGCGACTGATCTTCGGCTGGCTTTCGCCCAGCGCGCACATCAGCTCGCAAACACAGAGTTCTCCCAGGCTGGCGATGAGCAGGGTGGCGCGAGCGCGGGTTTCGTCAGAGAGGCTCTTGAAGATATCGGGCGGGGTAATCATGGCTGCACCAGAACATATGGATAATCGAATATACGAATTACCATATGTTCAGGGCAAGCCCCATGACACGCGCGTGCTGCCTGGATCGACAGCTATCGTTCACCGAGGGCTGCAATGGGCGGATAGCGAAGCGTGTACAGCCCGTTCAAGGTGGGTGCCTTGTCATGAGCGTGGCTAAAGGTTCTGTGAAATCAATTCAGTTCCATCGCCCAGTACCCCAACTTAAACTACGGGCCAATTATAGAAAATATGGATATTTGAGTGGGCGCCCCGCCATGACCAGTAACGACTTTAATTTTTTCATCAAGAGCATCCGCTTTGACGAGCATTATCAACCCTCCGAAAAGACGCGCCTCACTACCAACTTCGCCAACCTGGCGAGGGGTGTGAGCCGGCAAGAGAACTTGCGCAGCACCTTGCAGATGATCGATAACCGCTTCAATGCATTGGCGCATTGGGATAACCCCAAGGGCGACCGTTATACTGTTGAGCTTGATATTATTTCTGTCGAGATGGGTATTGAGGCTGAAGGCGGCAATCAGGCGCTACCCCTGATTGAAATGTTGAAAACAAGCATTATTGACCGACCCACCGGCGAGCGCTTTGCGGGCATGGTGGGGAATAACTTTTCTTCCTACGTGCGGGATTACGATTTTAGTGTGCTGTTGCGTGAGCATAATGCAAACCAGGCTGTATTCAGTACGCCAGACCATTTTGGTGAGCTGCACGGCAAGCTGTTCAAGTGCTTCATCAATTCAAGCACGTACAAGGCGCACTTCGACAAGCCGCCCGTCATCTGTCTGAGTGTTTCGAGCAGCAAGACTTACTCTCGAACGGATAATCACCACCCTGTGTTGGGCTTTGAATACCAGCAGGATGCGTATTCCTTGACGGATACGTATTTCGAGAAGATGGGATTGCACGTGCGTTACTTTATGCCGCCCAACAGTGTGGCGCCGTTGGCGTTCTATTTTTCCGGCGATTTGCTCAGTGATTACACCCACCTGGAGCTGATCAGTACCATCAGTACCATGGACACGTTCCAGAAAATCTATCGACCTGAAATCTACAACGCCAACTCTGCCGCCGGGAAATGCTACCAACCCAGCCTGCAGCATCAGGATTACTCCCTGACGCGCATCGTGTATGACCGAGAAGAACGAAGCCGGCTGGCCATTGAGCAGGGGCGCTTTGTCGAGGAGCACTTTATCAAACCGCACCACGCGCTACTTGAGCAGTGGTCCAACCACTACGCCTGCTGATCAACTGAATAGATAAGGTCTTCCTTCGTGAACAAATTGTTACCCACTTCGACTGCCGGCAGTTTGCCCAAACCCGCCTGGCTCGCACAACCCGAAACGCTCTGGTCACCCTGGAAACCGCAAGATGAGGCATTGATCGAAGGCAAGCAGGATGCCCTGCGCTTGTCATTGCAGGAACAGCAAGACGCCGGCATTGATATCGTCAGTGATGGTGAACAAACGCGCCAACACTTTGTGACGACTTTTATCGAGCACCTGAGCGGTGTTGACTTCGAGAAACGCGAGACCGTCAGGATCCGTGATCGCTATGATGCAAGCGTACCCACCGTAGTAGGCGCTGTTGCTCGGCAAAAGCCGGTATTTGTCGACGATGCCAGGTTCTTGCGTCAGCAGACCCGCCAGCCCATAAAATGGGCGCTGCCAGGCCCCATGACGATGATCGATACGCTGTATGACAGCCATTACAAAAGCCGCGAAAAACTGGCCTGGGAATTTGCCAGGATCCTCAATCAGGAAGCCCGGGAGCTGGAGGCTGCCGGGGTTGACATCATTCAGTTTGATGAGCCCGCCTTCAATGTGTTTTTTGACGAGGTCAATGACTGGGGGGTTGCCACCCTGGAGCGGGCCATCGAAGGCCTCAAGTGTGAAACTGCCGTGCATATCTGCTATGGCTATGGCATCAAAGCCAACACCGACTGGAAAAAAACCTTGGGGTCAGAGTGGCGGCAATATGAAGAGGCCTTCCCCAAACTGCAAAAGTCCAGTATCGATATCATCTCGCTGGAATGCCATAACGCTCATGTGCCCATGGAGCTGCTTGAGTTGATTCGCGGTAAAAAGGTGATGGTAGGCGCAATTGATGTGGCGACCCACACCATTGAAACACCCGAGGAGGTTGCCGATACCTTACGCAAGGCACTGCAATTTGTAGAGGCTGACAAGCTCTACCCTTGCACCAACTGTGGCATGGCTCCCTTGCCGCGTCGGGTGGCCAGCGGCAAGCTCAGGGCTTTGAGTGCCGGTGCAGAAATGGTTCGCAGCGAGCTCTCGGGCAATGACCATCGGGCATCATGGTGACCCGATCACTCGCGTTGTGTGCTGCTCATGATTGACTTGAGACACTTGCGCACACTCCATGCCTTGCGTGAAACGGACAGCCTGCCCGAGGCGGCCGAACGCCTGCACCTGACCCAGTCGGCGCTGTCGCACCAGTTCCGTGAGCTGGAAAGCCGCGTTGGCATGCCTGTGTTTGTGCGCAAATCCAAGCCGGTGCGCTTCACCACTGCGGGCCTCAAGCTGCTGCAGCTGGCCGACCAGGTGCTGCCGCTGATCCGCACAACGGAGCGCAACCTGAGCAAGCTGGCAGGCGGCACGGCCGACCGGCTGCACATCGCGATCGAGTGCCACAGCTGCTATCAATGGCTGATGCCCTCACTGGACGAGTTTCGCTGCGCCTGGCCGGAAGTTGAACTGGACCTGGCGTCGGGGTTGTCGTTCGCCCCACTGCCGGCCCTGCAGCGTGGTGACCTCGACCTTGTGGTGACCTCCGACCCGATGACCCTGCCGGGTATCACGTACGTGCCGTTATTCGGGTACGAGGCAATGCTGGCCATCGACAAGCATCATCCGCTGCGCGATAAGCCCTACCTGGAGCCTGCCGACATCGCCAGCCAGACCTTGATCACGTACCCGATCGAACGAAACCGCCTGGACATCTTCACCCGTTTCTTCGACCCCGCCGACATCGAACCTGCGCGGATACGTACGGCAGAAATGACTGTGATGATGATGCAGCTGGTGGCCAGCGGCCGTGGTGTTTGCTGCCTGCCGAACTGGGCGGTGCATGAGTACACCTCCCGCGGTTACGTGTTGGCCAAGCGCCTCGGCGAAGCAGGGTTGCAGGCCACCCTGTTCGCAGCGGTACGCAGCGACATGCTCGAAGTGCCCTACATGCGTGATTTCCTGCTCACGGCGAAAGACATTTCGTTTGCGACGCTGGAAGGCGTCAATGCGGTGTCAGGGCGAGCGGCGTGGGCGTCGGGCGCCTGACAGGGCGTCAGAAACCTTCCAGGACGATTTTGCCGCGTGCTTTTCCACTCTCGATCATGGCGTGGGCGCGCTTGAGGTGCTCGGCATTGATCGTACCGTAGTGCTCGCCGAGGGTGGTTTTAAGCACGCCATCATCGACCAGCTGCGAAACGCGATCGAGCAGTTGATGCTGTTTGATCATGTCTTCGGTCTTGTACAGCGAACGCGTGAACATGAGCTCCCAGTGCACTGACAGTGACTTGCGCTTGAGCGGCATGACATCCAGTTGCGCCGGGTCGTCGATCAACGCGAGCTTGCCTTGTGGGCGAAGCACCTCCACCAGTTGCGGGAGGTAGGTGTCAGTGTGGGTCAGGCTGATGACGTAATCGACCGGGCCCAGCTTGAGTGCTTCCAGCTGGGGCGCAAGCGATTCGCGGTGGTCGATCACGTGATGGGCTCCCGCTTCCTGAACCCAGGCCTGAGTCTCGGGCCTGGAGGCGGTGCCAATCACCGTGAGCTGTGTCAGCTTGCGGGCAAGTTGAACCAGAATCGAACCAACCCCGCCGGCAGCACCGATCACCAGAAGGCTCTGGTTCTTGCCACCGTTTTCTTCAACGCCCAGGCGGTCGAACAGCAGTTCCCAGGCGGTAATGGAGGTCAGCGGCAAAGCGGCGGCGCTTGCGTTGTCCAGGCTGCGAGGCTTGTGCCCGACAATGCGTTCGTCCACCACATGCAGTTCGCTGTAGCTGCCAGGACGGTCAATGGCACCGGCGTAGAAAACCTCATCGCCCGGTTGGAACAACGTGACCTGCGGCCCTACCTCGCGGACCACGCCAACTGCGTCCCAACCGAGCACTTGTGGTTGCTCGCCACCACGGCTTGCACGGATCTTGGTATCAACCGGGTTGACGGCAATTGCCCTGACTTCGACCAGCAGATCACGGGCACCTGGCTGTGGCGTGGGCAGTTGCGCGTCATACAGCGATTGTGGGTCCTGGATCGGCAAACCGGGCTGGGTGTAAACGACTGCCTTCATTGGCGCTGCCTCTTGGGGATGCGAAAAGTGGGTTCAGACTATCCGTTTCGATTCACACAAAAAACCGCCTGAATGGAGTAAGACTTTCTCGCTTGCAATGAAAATGGTGCGCAGCACCCGAGACGGGGGATGGCCGCTGCTCTGCATCCTCGAGCACGTCTGCTTCAATTGCCGATCCCTGCGTTCTTCACCCTGTGCTGCAAAGGGCGCATCCAGACTAAACCTTCGCCCGTGCCGTCAGTCAGTTCCAGTAAGGGGTCCGTCCACTGAGACCTTGGGAGGTGGCTGATGAAACTGCTGTGCTTGTTGCAGGGTTGCCAGTGGCACTGCGTGCCGAACCATGAACCGGGCGAGCTCCAATGCCAGTGTTGCCGGCGCTGCGGCGCCGTGCGCCATCGGCGGGCCGTCACACTGTCAAAGGCATAGGAGGTCGACATGGCGCGGGCCATCTGGAAAGGTGCAATCAGTTTCGGGCTGGTGCATATCCCCGTTTCGCTCAACGTTGCGGTGAGCTCCGAGCGGGTGGATTTTGACTGGCTCGACAAGCGCAGCATGGAGCCTGTGGGCTACAAACGGGTGAACAAGGTCACCGGCAAGGAAATCGACAAGGACAACATCGTAAAGGGCGTGGAGTACGAGAAGGGCCGCTACGTGGTGATCAGTGAGCAAGAGATCCGCGACGCCCGACCGGAAGCGACCCAGACCATCGATATATTCTCGTTCGTGCAGGCGGGCGAAATTCCGCTGCAGCACTTCGACACCCCCTATTACCTGAGCCCCGACCGCCGCGGCGGCAAAGTCTATGCACTGCTGCGCGACACGCTGGAGAGCACCGGCAAGGTTGCACTGGCCACCGTCGTGCTGCATACGCGCCAGCACCTGGCGCTGCTGCGGCCACTGGAAGATGCCTTGGTGCTGATTACCCTGCGCTGGCCTGAGGAGGTACGCGGGGTGGAAACCCTTGAGCTGGACAAGAGTGTGACCGATGCCAAGGTCGACAAGCGCGAACTGAGTATGGCCAAACGCCTGGTCGAGGACATGAGTGGGTCATGGGCGCCGGATGAGTACCATGATGCGTTTCGACAGACCATTCTCGACCTGGTGGAAGAAAAGGCCAGCAAAGGCAAGATCGAGACGGTGGATAAAGGGGAGGGCAAGGGCGTGGAAAAAGGCGCGGATATCCTCGACCTCACCGAACTGCTCAAACGCAGCCTCGGCGGCAAGCCAAAGGGCGGCAAGCCTGCCGCCAAACGGCCCCGCAAGGCTTCATGAAGGTGGATCCCCCTGGCATCCGACAGAGGAGCTCAACGCAGTCCTATTGCCCGATCCAGTGACAACGCACCGGCTCCTCGTGCGATCAACAGTAGCAACAAGGCTGCCCACGTGAGATGTGTCGGCCAGGCGTCCGGGTAGACGAACACTTCGATCACCGTGGTCATGCCCAGCAGGGCCAGGGCCGACAGCCGGGTGAACAGGCCAAGCACCAGCAACAACGGGAACAGGTGTTCCGCATAGGTTGCCAAGTGGGCCGCCAGCCACGGTGACACCAGCGGCAGGGCATATTCGCTCTGGAACAGGTCATAGGTACTGGGTGTGATGCTGAGAAACCCTTCGACCTTGGTGCGGCCGGACAGAAAGAAGGTCGAGGCGATGGCCATGCGCGCCACCAGGCACAGCACGTTGTCGCTGAGCAGTTGCTGTGCACGGTCGGTGAGGTGGTTCCAGCGTTGGCGCAGGCTCTTGTCGGGGCGGGTGACGTGGATGGTGTCCATGGTGCTTCCTTCAGGCGAATGCAAGTGGACGAAAGGCCTGGGCTGCCAGCAGCCGGCCGAGCAGGTCGGTGAAGTCCAGGTCGGGTTGACTCGCTTGTGCAATCAGTGAGGCCTGCGCCAAAGGCAAACCTTGGGCGCATGCATCGAGAAAGGCGCAGCCGCCGACCTCCAGTGCCTGCAGGGCAACACCTTCGTCGGTGCCGCTTAATACCGCACCCTCGGCCACCCATGGGTGGTCATTCGGCCATGGCTGGCCTTCGCGGCTGTACCGCCACAGGCTGAAGGCCGGGTGCTGCGCGAACCAGCGCCAGCGCACGCTGCTGCGCGGCGCCAGGTAACTGTTGGCCAGGTCGGCAGCTGTCATGCCGGCCAAGTCTGCAAGTGCAAGGCAGGGCTCGCGGGGGGCGCTGAACACCTCGCACCAGGCGTAATCCAGGCGTGCCACGTCGGCCAGGTACGGCAGGCCGTGCTGGGCCTGGATCTGTTCAAGAAAGTCGGCGAACGCCGCGCCATAGTGGATCAGCCTTGGGTCGTCGGGGGGCGTGGTTTTCGCATAGGCCGCAGCGGCATCCTGCATCCAGGCCGGGCCTGTCAGCGCTTCGACACTGGGGAAGTTTGCACGCAGGGCATCGGTGCAACCCGCCAGCACAGTATTGCGATACACCGCGAATGCAGCATGCTGGGTCAGCGCGGCCAATTGCGGGGCCGGGCGGTGATACAGCGCTTCGACGAAGGCGGCCTGAAACTGGCCAAGGGAAAGCGTCATGGGCGTACTCCTGCCTGATCGAGCAGTGCCTGAGCGGTACCGCGTTCGGCCAGCAACTCGGTGAACGCCGGCAGGTTGCCGTCACGCTCGATCAACGTCGGGCGCGGGCCGATGCGGGTGATCAACTGCTGGTACAAGGCCCAGACCGGTGCGGCGATGGCGGCGTCATGGGAGTCGATCAGCAGGCTGGCCCGGGCGTCGTGGCTGTGGCCAGCCAGGTGTATTTCAGTGATGGCCTGGGCCGGGAACCTCGCCAGGTAGGCTGAAGCGTCGAACCCGAGGTTGTGGGCGCTGACGTGCACGTTGTTGACGTCCAGCAACAGGCCACAGCCCGTGCGCCGCGTCAGTTCGGCCAGAAAGTCGATTTCGTCCCAGTCGTGCCCTTCCATGGGCAGGTAGTGGCTGGGGTTTTCCAGCGAGATGCTGCGCCCCAGCGCATCCTGTGTGCGCTGTACATTGTCGCTGATACGGACCAAGGCCTCGTCGCTGCGGGGGAAGGGCAGCAGGTCGGGGAGGTATTGCCCGTTCCAGCTTGACCATGCCAGGTGCTCCGAGACCAGCGCCGGCTGCACCTGGTCGACAAGCGCCCGCAGGCGGCGCAGGTGTGTGTCATCCGGCGCGGCGTCCGCCGCGAGCGACAGCGCAACACCGTGCAGCGACAGCGGATGGTGTTCGGCTATGCGCTGTAGCCAGGCCATGCGTGGGCCGCCGAGCATGTAGTTTTCCGGGTGTACTTCGAACCACAGCCCATGGGCCCGGCACGCCCAGGCCTCGGCATAGTGGTCAGCCTTCAGCCCAAGCCCGGCACCTGAAAGGTAAGTCCCGTTCATGATCGGCGGCCTGTGCTCAGGACTTGAGCGGGGTCAGTGAGCCCATGCCGTTGGGCGTCTTGATGGAGGTGCAGGTACCTGCGGGAACGTTCTTCCAGTGCATGCCGTCGTAGTCCATCTTGGCACTGCCTGCGCAGCTGGTGCCGGCGCCGGCCTTGCAGTCGTTCTTGCCAGCCATGGCGACGCCGTAGCATTTTTCCATGGCGGCACCGGTGGTGGCTGGTTTGGTCGCATCGGCAGCCTGGGAAATACCGGCCAGCGAAGCCAGGGCGAGCGCGGCAGTGGCGAGGGCGAGGGTTTTCATGATGTATCTCCGGGAAGTGGGGCCGTGGTGGTTTACCGGCGGCTCATGGAGTAGTTCGCAGCCTGGGTTGAACGGGTTACAGCAGCTGCAAAATTTTTTTCCGGCGGTGCGTCAGTCGCCTACCGTATGAAGGCGACACGGGTTGAATGGAAAACTTTCACGCTCGATGTAACCGGGGAGGCTGATGGCACGAACTAATACTCAGCAGGCGCTCAGCGCGCGCGAGGCCCAGTTGCAGGCTTTGCTGCTACAGGGGCTGGCGGGGGACGCGGCGGCCTATCGGGCGTTCCTGGCGGCGCTGGCGACGCATGTGCGTGGCTTTCTGCTGCGGCGGCTGTGGCAACGCCCCGCTGATGTCGAAGATTTGCTGCAAGAGGTGTTGCTGGCGGTGCACAACGCCCGCCATACCTACGAGGCACAGCAACCGTTGACCGCCTGGGTGCAGGCCATTGCCCGCTACAAGCTGGCGGACCACTATCGCAGCTACGCTCGCCACGGTGCGTTGCACGAGGAGCTGAACGATGAAAGTGATCTGTTCGCGCCCGGCGAGGAGGAAGTGGCCCAGGCGACACGTGACCTGGGCAAGCTCCTGGAGCGATTGCCAGCGCGCCAGCGGCTGCCCATCGTCCATGTCAAACTGGAGGGGATGTCGGTGGAAGAGACCGCGCGCATGACCGGTCTTTCCAGTTCGGCGGTGAAAGTGGGCATCCACCGGGGCCTCAAGGCACTGGCCAAACTGATTGGAGGCAAGGGCAAAAATGAAGACTGATGACTTGATTGCCCTGCTGGCGGCCGGGGAAGGGCCGGTGAGCCGTCACGCACCGGCGCGGCGCTTGGTGCTGGCGCTGGTGGGCGGCGGATTGGGCGCGGTACTGCTGACGGTGGCCATTTTCGGCGTGCGCGGTGACCTGGCGCAGGTGGCGCACACCCCGCTGTTCTGGGCCAAGCTGGCCTTGCCCGGCAGCCTGGCGCTGCTGGCACTGTTGCTGACTCAGCGGCTGGTCAGGCCGGGGGTGAACGGGGGGCGGCTGTGGGGCCTTATGGGGCTGCCGCTGCTGCTGGTCTGGCTGGGTGCGGCGGTGAGCCTGCTGGGCGCGCCGGTGGATGCCCGGGCGGACCTGCTGCTCGGGCGCACCTGGCGCACCTGCCCGCTGAACATTACCTTGCTTTCGGTACCCACCTTAATCACCGTGTTCTGGGCAATGCGCGGCCTGGCACCCACCCGCCTGCGACTGGCGGGTGCTGCAGGAGGCTTGCTTGCGGGTGCCACCGCAACGTTGGCTTATTGCCTGCATTGCCCGGAGATGGCTGTGCCGTTCTGGGGGCTCTGGTACGTACTGGGTTTGCTGGTGCCGACGGCCTTGGGGGCGGCGCTAGGGCCACGTTTTCTGCGCTGGTGATACCGGTTTTTCGACGCTGGGCCTGCTGGGGTACCGCGTACAGACGTGCTTGCGCCATGGTGGTTTCTCAGTCAGCCTTGACTGGTTTGAGTTCAGCGATGGCATAGCTGCCCGCGGACCCCAGTTCGAGCGCACTCAGTGCTGGCATGTCGAGGATCTCCACCAGCCGCCCCCGCAGGTTGACGATACCCAGCCCGCGCAAGTGAGCGACCGAGCGGCATATGGTTTCCAGGCGTAGCCCGAGGTAGGAGGCGATGTCTTCGCGAGACATGCACAACATGAAACCGTTGGATGAATACCCGCGGCTGACGAAGCGGCGGGAAAGACCGAGCAGGAAACTGGCAAGCCGCTGTTCGGCAGAGAGGTTGCAGAGCATCAGCACGCGCTCATGCTCGCGGATGATTTCCCTGCTCATCAGGCGGTTCAAGCTCTGTTGCAGCGGGGGAAACTCACGCGCCACGGCTTGCAGACGATGATAGGGCACCGGGCACACTTCGCTGTCTTCCAGGGCGATGGCATCACAGACATGAAGCTCGGTGGCGATGGCATCGAGCCCGAGGACGTCCCCCGGCATCCAGAAATTGATGATCACACCCTGGCCTTCGGCGTTGTTGAGGTTCGTCTTGAAGCTGCCTGAGTACACCGAGTACAGGTGACTCAAGGGCACATTTGCGTTGAACAGCGCAGCCCCCTTTCTCACCCGGATGCGAGAGCCGATCAGGGTGCCGAGGTAACGGTTGTCGTGCAGGGGCAGACCCGTGGGCAAGCACAAGTCGTTGACCCGGCACTCATTGCATCGGTATGCCAGGCGTTTCAAATGAAGGGGCAGCGGTTCGCGCGCTGGCACAGGCTGCTCGAGCAGTGGAAAGTCGGTCAGGCCCGACATTTCATGCCTCCTTCGAAGGGCGGAGTGCTGCGGTGGTAATCGTGTTCAGCAAATGAGGCGCGTTCAGCCGGGCGCTCAGCACGCTCACGAACTGCTTGGCTTCAGACGGGTTCGGAAACTCACTCGCCAGTCGTCCATGTGTACCCACCAGCGGTTCTCTTTGGCGCTTTTCTCGATGTAAACGTTCATCGGAACCTCCAGTGCAGGCATGAGCAAGGGACTGCCATTTGATTGGGGGGGGCGTCCTTGCCGACGGCGTGGTGAGGTTCAAGGGGTGATCGCCACCTTCATCACGCCGTCGCGCTGGTTGGCGAACAATTCGTAGGCAGCCTCGATGTCGTCAAGCCGAAACCGGTGAGTGACCAGGGGTGAAACGTCTACACGGCCGCTTGCGACCACCGCCATCAGCCTGCGCATCCGTTCTTTGCCTCCGGGGCACAGTGTGGTCACAATGCGGTAATCGCCAAGGCCCGCAGCGAATGCATCGAGGGGAATTCGCAGGTCGGTGCTGTATACGCCCAGGCTGGACAACGTACCCCCGGGGCGCAGCACGCGCAGCGCCGATTCGAACGTGGTCTGGGTGCCCAGGGCTTCGATGGCCACATCCACGCCACGGCCATCGGTCAGCGCCATGATGCGTTCCACCACATTGCCTTGCTTGAAGTCGACCACGTGCGACGCACCCATTTCGCGTGCCACACGCATGCGGGCCGGCACGCTGTCCACGCCGATGAGGGTGGTGGCGCCCAGCATTTTGGCACCGGCGACTGCGCACAGGCCAATCGGGCCCAAGGCGAATACGGCGACGGTATCGCCGATCGTCACTGCGCCACGTTCTGCACCGGAAAAACCGGTGGACATGATATCGGGACACATCAGCACGTGTTCGTCACTGAGCCCGTCAGGAATGGGGGAGAGGTTGGCCATTGCGTCCGGTACCCGAACGTATTCCGCCTGGCAACCGTCGATGACATTGCCGAGCTTCCAGCCACCGATGGCCTTGAAGCCATGCACGGTATCGGCGCCGTCCTGGGCGCCGCAGCCGCACAGGCAGGCATTGCTGTGGCCGCTGGGGGTGATGGCGCCGGCGATGACGCGTTGCCCTTCATGAAAGCCCCGAACCTCTGAACCCAGTCTTTCGATGACACCCACTGGCTCATGGCCGACGGTGAGCCCTTTTGCCACTGGATACTCGCCACGCAGGATATGCACATCAGTGCCACAGATTGTCGTGGTGCTGATGCGCACCAGCACATCCAAAGGGCCGATCTCGGGGATGGGCTTGTCGTCCAGCACGATGCGGTTCTTTTCGACGAAAATAGCCGCTTTCATGAGCGCCATGGCTAGCCTCCGGGGCATCGCTGATTTTTGTTGGCAACTACAGCCTGCGCCCAAAAAGCGCAAAAGTCTTGATTCGCGTCAATGGCGCGGCACGCGGCGGTAGCCGTTGGTCAGTGCCTTGGGCTTTTGATAAACATCAAACCGGGCAAACGCACCTGGCAGATCATCAAGGTACTCATCGAGCCCGCAGAGGTGTGCCATGACCAACCCGCAAAGACTTCTTCTCATTGCTTCGCCCTTGATGCGCCGCACACCGGTCTATGACCGTGCAGCTGCGCTGGCCAAAGCCAAGGGCATGCCATTGCACATCGTCGCCTTCGACTACCTGGAGGGTCTTGCCACGGCCGGCCTGGTCAACGAACAGGCCTTGGCGGTCATGCGGGAGGGCTATGTGCAGCAACACCGTGAATGGCTGGAAACCCAGGCATTGTCGATGCGCCGCAACGGCGTGACGGTCACCATCGAGGTGTTGTGGGTGCAGCGCCCGCTGGACGAGATCCAGGTGCACCTGCGTGAGCAGCCGTTCGCCATGCTGATCAAGGGGCTTGAGCATGAGCCATGGTGGATGCGGGCAATGTTCACCTCGCTCGACGTCCAGTTGTTGCGCGACACCCGTTTTCCGTTGCACCTGGTCCACAACGCCAGCAATGCCCTGCCGCGCCGGATATTGGCAGCAGTTGACCTGTCGCGCCCGGAGGATCAGTTCGAAGGCTTCAACGACCACATCATCAGTGAAGCGCTCAAGCTGGCCTTGCAATGCAACGCCCAGATCGAGCTGCTGTATGCCTATGACATGGGCGCCATGTACCTGAATGCCGAAGACAACCGGGAACATTCGTTCCTGTTTGATTCCAACCTGTCACGCACACTGCACGAGGCCCAGGCCGACGCCTTCCAGGCATTGGCCGAACGTAACGGGATCCCCGCCGAGCACCGCCACATGCGGGTGGGGGACCCGACCAAGGTGCTCGCGCTGTTCATGGACAGCAATGACATCGATGTGCTGGTGATGGGGAGCTACCACCATCACGGCATCGGCTGGTTCATCGGCAGTACGGCCGAGCGGATCCTGCATCGGCTCAGCAGCAGTGTGCTGGTGATCTCGCCCGAGCATTCGCAAGGTTGAAGTACGAGGCCCGCAAGGGCCTTGTTTCAGGCACGCAGGTCAAGCTCATGGAGGATTTCGCTGACATCGCCGCCCAGGTAGCGGGCGGTGAACCCCAGCGCCTTGGTCAGCCGGTGCATGGCGTAATTGCCAGACAGGTCCCTGGACACCATGCACTGGTAACCATTGCGCCGAGCCGCTGCTATCAGGTGCTGCAGCAACAGCTTGGCCAGCCCTTTGCGCTGCCATTGCTCGCCAACAGCGACGGCGCATTCGCAATTGTGGCTACCCGGGATCGCCGCATAGCGGCTTACGCCAAGCTGATGCAGCTGGCCGTTTTCATGGGCCAGCGCGACATACGCCATGCGCTGGTGGCTGTCGATCGGCATCAACTGCGTATCCAGGCTGGGCAAGCCACCGCTGAGCCCGGCGATAAAGCGAAAGCGCCGGGCCTCGTAGGTAATTGTGCTCACAAAGCGTCTGTCCCGTTCATGATCGTCAGCGCGCAATGGGCGAATCAGCACAGCTGTGCCGTCAGCAAGGGTGTCTATCCAGTACTCGCTATTGCCTGGGTCTTGGAACAGCTGCTTGTTCATGGGGCCTCCAGAGGGCGTGATCAACGTGGCTGTACTGGTTGTACCGTGAGGCGTCGGTCCGGTTCTGACATTGATCAAGTTGGTGGGCGGCTGATGACTTTCTGATCTGCAACAAACCCGATATCGACCCACACTCGGCGGCCTTGCGCAGGCACATGCCAGCGGCGCGGCGGTGCATATCCTTGGGCTGTTCGAACCCCGCGCAGAGCATGTGTTACGCGAGGCAAGGCTGAATGAAGCCGAGGCACAGCGCCAATTTGAGCACTATCGTGATTAGCTCGAGGGGTTGGCAGCACGGCACCGGGCCAGCGGTACGTGTCTGACTGTGCGCTAGCACCGCACCGGAGTTTTTCAAGGACCTGCAAGCAAGGGCAAGGCTCAACGGCTGGGCAAAAAGGCCCGGGGAGGGGCGACCGTAGCCGATGGGCGGCAGTGTCAGAGGCACCTCGGCCTGCTGCCGGAGGCCACTGCCGCGGCATTGCCTCAGGCCAGCGAAAGCTGGTGAATCAGCTGGCTTGGGTCATCCGGATCTCTGGCGCTGGTAAACCCCGCTGCCTGAGCCAGCTCGCGCATTGCCACATTGGCCGCAGCGTCCATGGAATACATGTGTCGCAGGCCCTGGGCGCGTGCGTGATCGATCAGGTGCTGGAGCAGCAATGTGCCCAAACCGTGGCGCTGCCAGCTATCGAGCACGGTGACAGCACACTCGCAATCTTCACCACCGGGGCTGGTGGCGTAACGGGCAATACCGACTTCCTGCAGTTCGCCGTCGACATGGGCGAGGGCGACATAGGCCATGTGCTGGTCCTGGTCAACGACCATCAATTGATCCAGCATGGCTTCGCCAGGCTCCTTGAGCTGGCACAGGAAGCGGAAGTGGCGCGACTGTGGCGACAGGCGTTCGATGAAGTTCCTTTCGCGCTGACGGTCTTTGGGCTGCAAAGGCCTGATCAGCACATGGGTGCCGTTGTCGAGCGCTTCGATCCAGTGTTCGCCGGCCGTGGCAGGAAATGACGCTGCGGCATGGGGGCGGGGTGTTTCGGCGGATGCCATGGCAAGCCTCCTTACGTGATGGGGTGTACACAGGAGGTTCAGTTTCGACGCGTCGCCTTGTGCGCGCTTGACAGTTGTCAATTACCGGGCTGGTAGGGTCACGCTTCGCTACTTGGTCTTCCCGTACTTTTGCATTTCCAGAAAGGCCGGTAATGGCCATCGCGTCGGTTCTACGCTTGAACAGCACCGGGTGATTGATAAAGGTCAGTCGGTGGCCGCTCTTGTCGCGCTGGCTTCTGTCTCCAACGATCAGCACGCGCCCTGCGACCAAGGTCGAAGCCCTGACTTCAGATTCCCTTCAGATTGACCACTGATACTCACCCCATCAAGCCCAAACGGGGGGAGTTTCATGACCCAGTCTCAGTGGAGCAGCCTGCTCCCACTGCCTATCGGCAGCCACGTCGACCATCACGCCCACTTGTCGCTTCATCTGCACAAGGACCCTGGCCGCGATGAGCTGGAGCACTTCATTCATCAGTGTTTTGCCAACGTACACCACGCTGATGTGCACCATTACCTGCCCGAACTGCTGGCGCTGCACGACAGTCATGGCCGGCTGATTGCCGCCGCAGGCTTGCGCCCGGCCAGCAGCGGGCCGCTGTTCCTCGAACATTATCTGGATGAGCCGCTGGAAGCCGCAGTTTCGCGGGTAGCGGGCTGCCCCCTTGAGCGTGAGTGCATGGTCGAAGTGGGCAACCTGGCCTCGCTCAGTGCCGGTAGCGCGCGAATCATGATCATAGCGGTGACCTGGCTACTGGCTACACGGGGCCTGAAGTGGGTGGCGTTCACCGGCGCGACGACACTGATCAACAGTTTCCAGCGCCTGGGGTTGGTGCCGTCGGTGCTGGCGTCGGCCGACCCGGCCCGGCTGAATGGGAAGTTGGACCACTGGGGTACCTATTACGCTCAACACCCACAAGTCTATGCCGGCAGCATCGGCCATGGCTTCGATGCCTTGAGCAAGGCTGGGGTGTTCCAGCGCTTGGGGTTGCCAACCGCCTTTCAGGAGACTGGCCATGCCGCATGAACTGGAGCGCTTTCATCAACTGCTGGTCACGTTTGCCCGCGATCACGGTGACGCCGTGGCCGTGCAAGGGGCGACCGAGCGCTTCACCTACAGGCAGTTGCTGGCCGAAGTGGGGTTGCGCATTCACAGCTTGCGCACGTGTTCGCCAGGCCCGCTGGTACTGGCCCTGGATAATGGCCCGCAGTTGCTGTTCTGGGATTTGGCGGCGCTGTTTGCCGAACGCCCCTGTGTAATCGTGCCGTCGTTTTTCAGTAGTGCCCAGTTCAGCCATTGCATCGAGCAGAGTGGTGCCAGCCATGTGCTGTGCGACCCGCAATGGCATGGGACGCTCGGCGAGCTGGGGTTCGCTCAGCAGGACGTGTTCTGGGTTCGCGAGGCTCAGCCTGCTGCCGCGCTGCCTGCCGGTACCGCCAAGATCACCTACACCTCTGGCAGCACGGGCAAGCCCAAAGGCGTGTGCCTGTCTGTAGAGGCTCTGTTGCGTGTCGCCCGGGAACTGGAGGTGGCCAGCCGGCCCAGTGAACCTCAGCGTTACCTGGCGGTGCTGCCGCTGGGTGTGCTGTTGGAAAACCTGGGTGTCTACGCCGCCTTGATGGCCGGGGCAAGTGTGTTGCTGTACCCCCAGGCGCAACTGGGCATGGGCGGTGCAAGCCAGGTCGATTTCAAGCGCTTGCTGGGGGCCATCGCCCTGAGCGGTGCGCAGAGCCTGATTCTGGTGCCGCAGCTGTTGATGGGGCTGATCACTGCTATCGAGCGCGGGCTGATGCGGGTGGGGGCGTTACGGTTCGTTGCGGTTGGCGGTGCCCGGGTGGCGCCCAGCTTGCTGGCCCGCGCTGAAGCGATCGGCCTGCCGGTGTTCGAGGGCTATGGTTTGTCCGAGTGTGCTTCGGTGGTGGCCTTGAACCGGCCAGGCGCAACCCGCCGCGGCAGTGTCGGCAAACCGCTGCCCCATGTGCAGGTGCGTATCGCCGAGGACGGGGAGGTACTGGTGGCGGGCTCGGTGCTGCTCGGCTATCTGGAGGAACCACCCGTCTGCGATAGCTGGTGGGCCACCGGCGACCTAGGCCATTTCGACGAGGAGGGCTACCTGTACCTCGATGGCCGCAAGAAACACCAGTTCATCACCAGCTTCGGGCGCAACGTCAACCCGGAATGGGTGGAGGCCGAACTGACCCAGAGCGGCGTGATCGCCCAGGCGTTCGTGCATGGCGAGGCCCTGCCAAAGAACCTGGCATTGCTCTGGCCGCTGGACCACGCTACCCCCGATACCCTCATCGACCAGGCCGTGCAGCAGTGCAATGCCTTGCTGCCGGACTACGCCAGGGTCCATGCCTGGCGTCGCCTGCCGTGCCCCTTGTCCAGTACCGACGACACACTGACCGCCAATGGCCGCCCGCGCCGCGAGGCCATCCTGCGGCGTTACCACTCCCTGTTATCCGACATCCCGTTGTGAGGTCTGCCATGTCCTTTTTCGATACCCTGCAAATGCAAACTACCCAGGAGCGTCAGGCCCTGTTTGCCGTACCGGTCATACGCGATGCGCTGGCTGGGCACGTCAGCCTCGACAGCTATGTGGCGTTTCTGACCCAGGCATACCACCATGTACGCCACACCGTGCCACTGATGATGGCGTGCGGGGCGCGGCTGCCATCGCGTTTGGAATGGCTGCGCGGCGCCGTGTGCGAATACATCGAGGAGGAGTACGGCCACGAGCAGTGGGTCCTCAACGACATCAATGCCTGTGGTGCCGATTGGGAGGCGGTGCGTGACGGTCGCCCGGCGCTGCCGATCGAGCTGATGGTCGCCTACCTTTACGACTTGATTGCCCGTGGCAACCCGGTCGGGCTGTTTGGCATGGTCAACGTGCTCGAAGGCACCAGCATTGCCCTGGCCACCCAGGCCGCCGGCACAATCCAGAGCACGCTGGCGTTGCCCGACAGGGCCTTCAGCTACCTCAGCTCCCATGGCGCGCTGGACCAGGACCACATGGTCACCTACCGGCAGCTGATGGACCGCCTTGATGATGCTGACGACCAGCGGGCTGTGATTCATGCGGCCAAGGTGGTTTACCGCCTGTACACCGACATGTTCCACGGGCTGCCGCGTGCGGGCCTGCAAGAGGTGCGTCATGCGCTTGCCTGAGTGTGTAGTGATACTCACTGGCGCCAGCGGAGGCATCGGCCTGGAGTTGGCCGAGCAGCTGTGTGCAGCCGGTGCCCGGGTACTGGCGGTGAGCCGGCAGATGGGCAAGCTCGCCAGTTTGATGAACCGTTATCACGACAGGCTGCTGTGGCAATCGGCCGACCTGCGCAGCCATGGCGGGCGTGAGCAGGTGCTCGCCCGTGCCCGGGAGATGGGCGGGGTCAATGTCCTGATCAATGCCGCAGGCGTGAACCGTTTTGCCCTGTTCGACCAGATCGACGAACAGGCGCTGGACGAGTTGCTGGACATCAACCTCAAAGCCGCCTTGCAACTGACGCGTGTGTGCCTGCCGCTGCTGCGCGCACAACCCAGGGCACTGGTGGTCAACGTCGGATCCACCTACGGCTCGATCGGCTACCCCGGCTATGCCACCTACTGCGCCAGCAAGTTTGCCCTGCGCGGCTTCTCTGAGGCGCTGCGCCGCGAGCTGGCGGATACCTCGGTGAATGTCATGTACGCCGCCCCCCGGGCAACCCGCACAGCGATGAACAGCACCGCCGCCACGGCGCTCAACCAGGCGCTGAAGGTCGGCATGGACGACCCGGCAGATGTGGCCCGCGCTGTGCTCAAGGCCGTGCAGTCAGAACGCAGCGAGCTTTACCTGGGGTGGCCAGAAAAGCTTTTTGTACGCATCAACGGCATGTTGCCCGGCGTGGTCGACCGCGCACTGCGCAAGCAATTGCCGGTGATCCGCCGCTACCTTGCTAGCCATTCCAAGGAGTCGATCAAATGAAACGTCTGTTCATCGCTGGCCTGCTGGCGTTTGCACCGTTCACCTGGGCGCTGGACCAGGCCGGCAGCCAACAATTGGCTAACTTGCAGCAGCGCTGGGCGCAGATCCAGTACCAGACGCCTAAAGACAAACGCGCCGAGGCGTTCGAGAAACTGGCAGCCGACGCTTCTACGCTGGTCCACCAGCACCCGGGCTCGGCCGAACCCTTGATCTGGGAGGGCATCATCAACAGCAGTTGGGCGGGAGCCACCGGCGGCCTGGGGGCGCTGGGCAAGGTCAAGTCGGCCAAGGCCAGCCTCGAAGAGGCGATGAAACTCGACCCCAATGCCCTGCAGGGCTCGGCGTATACCAGCCTGGGCACCTTGTACGACCAGGTGCCAGGCTGGCCTATCGGTTTCGGTGACAGCGACAAGGCAGATACCTTGTTGCGCAAGGCGCTGCAAGTAAACCCCTATGGTATCGACAGCAATTACTTCTGGGCCGATCATCTGTTCCGGCAAAAACGCTACGCTGAAGCCACCGCTGCCCTGGAAAAAGCACGCCAGGCGCCGCCACGGCCAGGCCGCGAACTGGCCGATCAGGGCCGGCGTGGCGATATCGATGCTTTACTCAAGGCCATCAAGGACAAACAGGACTGAACATGCGGCTGCTGCTGGTTGAGGATGATACCGCCCTGGGCGAGGGGATCTGCGACGGGTTGCGCCAAGAGGGCTACACCCTCGACTGGCTGCGCGATGGCCTGAGCGGGCTGCATGCCCTGCAACATGAAGTGTTCGACCTGGTGATCCTCGACCTCGGGCTGCCGCGGTTGGGCGGCATCGAGCTGCTGCGACGGGTGAGGGCAGGGGGCAATAGCTTGCCGGTACTGATCCTCACCGCGCGCGATGCGACCGAGGACCGTATCTCTGGCCTGGATGCCGGTGCCGACGACTACCTGGTCAAACCTTTTGACCTCAATGAGCTCAAGGCCCGCCTGCGCGCCTTGCTCAGGCGCAGCGCCGGGCGGGCCAAGGTGCTGATCGAGCACGCAGGCGTAAGCCTGGACCCTGCCACCCAGCAGGTGCACTACAACGGCGTGCTTGTGATACTGACGCCCAAAGAGTATCGCCTGCTGCACGAGTTGCTGGCGCAACCGGGCAAGGTGTTCACGCGTGAGCGGTTGACCCAGCTGCTGTATGGCTGGGACGAGGAGCCTGAGAGCAACACGCTGGAGGTGAACATCTATCACCTGCGCAAGAAACTGTTCAACGGCCTGATCCGCACGGTGCGCGGTATCGGTTATCTGGTCGAGGCCAAGCTGTGAGCTCGTTGCGCCAGCGCACATTGTGGCGGGTGATGGCGCTGATGCTGCTCGGCACCGGCTTGTTGGCGTTGTACAACTATCACGACAGCCGCCGCGAGATCAACGAAGTCTACGATGCTCACATGGCTCAGAATGCCCGGCTGTTGCAGGGGGTGATGAACCTGCCGGTGCAGGATGGCAACCGCGAAAAGCTGTATCAGGCATTTAACGAGGCGCTGGGCAAGGCCGGGCGCCACCGTGTGGGCCACCCCTATGAGAGCAAGCTGGCGTTCCAGGTGTGGGGTGAGGGAGCACGGTTGCTGGTGCACACCCCCAGTGCGCCGACGCTCGACGCACCGCCTACGGCGGCGGGCTTCTACGATTTTGCCAGTGGTGGCGAACAGTGGCGCGGCTTTGTATTACCGGTGCCCGAAAAACAGTGGGTAATCTGGGTGGGTGAGCGCGACGATGTGCGTTACGACCTGATCGACCGCATCGTACGCCATACCCTGTTCCCGTTCCTGCTTGGCAGCCTGGGCCTGGCACTGTTGGTCTGGGCGGCCATCGGCTGGGGCTTGCGCCCGTTGCAGAACATGGCCGATGTGATTCGTGGGCGCCATGCCGACTCCCTCGAACCCCTGCAACTGGTGCCGTTGCCGACCGAGCTTGAGCCTATGCAAGCCGCCATCAACCGCCTGCTGGCGCAGATCGATGACCTGCTGCGGCGTGAGCATCGCTTCATTGCCGACGCCGCCCATGAGATGCGCACGCCGCTGGCGATCCTGCGCCTGCATGCGCAGAACGCACAGGCCGCCAGTACCGATGCCGAGCGCCAGAAAGCCCTGGGCTTTCTGATTGGCGGCGTGGACCGGCTGACCCGGGTGGTCAACCAGTTGCTGACCCTCGCCCGGGTCGAGCCGCGCCTTGGTCAGCGCGCCACCACCCGTGTCGACCTGGGCGAAGTGGTCACCGATGTGCTGGCGGATCTCACCCCCTGGATCCTGGATCGCGGCCTGGAGCCCTCGCTGGATCTCAGCGAAGGTGACCATGGCCTGATGATCGATGCCGGCGCGTTGGGCATCGCCTTGCAGAACCTGGTTTCCAATGCGGTGGAGCATTCACCGCCTGGCGGGCGCATCACGGTATCACTCAGGCGCCTGGCCACTCGCTTCGAACTGGTGGTCGAAGATGAAGGCCAGGGCATAGACGACGCGGATCTTGCGCGCGTATTCGAGCGCTTCTATAGCCGCAATAGCCCCAATGGCGCAGGGCTGGGGTTATCCATCGTGGCCACCATCGTCGAGCGGCTGGGGGGGCAGGTGCGCCTGGAAAACAGGGCCACTGGCGGGCTGGCTGCCATCGTGTCGCTTCCCTTGCAGTGAGCTGCTCACGCCAATCGCTGCACGGCCTCACCTGTTTCAAATAACGTATCGGCACTTCAGACTTCTTTAAGCTTGGGCTGACAACGTGGTGGTGTACGTTGCCCGGTTTGCCTTCAGCGCCGATGGGCAGCGAATACTTCCCTGTCACAAGAGGCCCTGGATATGGCACGCACGTCGAACCCCGCCCGTTACGGGCAACTTTCGATAATCATGCATTGGAGCATGCTCGTTTTATTCATGGGCGTTTATGCCTGTGTCCAATTGCGCGAGGTATTGCCCAAAGGGCACTTTCTCAAGGGCCCCCTGTTAGGCGTGCATGCCTTGATGGGTATTGGCATCTTCACCCTGGTGTGGCTGCGCCTCCTTGGTCGGCTCAGCCCACGGCCTGCAATCGTGCCGACGCCGCCTGCCTGGCAGGGCTTGATGGCCAGCGTGCTGCATATTGCATTGTACGTCCTGATGATCTTTACACCTCTGCTGGCCTGGCTGATGCTCGCGGCCGCTGGCAAGCCGTTGCCCTATTGGGGTGTGGCCATACCTGCACCCGTGGCGGTGGACCCGACGCTGGCCAGGGCGCTCAGGGGGTGGCATGAGTGGCTGGGGAATGCGGGTTACTGGCTGATCGGGCTGCATGCCTGTGCAGGCCTGTTGCATCATTACTGGCTGAAGGACAATACCCTCATGCGCATGTTGCCGGGGCGGTGAGGCCGCAACGCTGGTTTCAAGGCTGAAGGCGAATGAGCCCTCAGCCTGGTTGTTTTCGTTGCGCGGCTATAAGGTGCCGCTCAGCAGCCAACCGAACACGCCGCAGCCCAGGACAACCAACCCTGCAGGCCACTTCCAGAACATCAGGGCCATCAAGGCGATCAGCGCCCATGCCAAGTCTGCTGGCTTGGCGATGGCGCTCGTCCACACCGGTTGGTACAAGGCAGCCAGCAGAAGCCCGACCACGCCGGCGTTTACACCGGCAAGCGCTGACTGGCTGCGGGCGCTGCGCCGCAGTGTTTCCCAGAAGGGAACGACACCGATCACCAACAAGAAGGAGGGGGTAAAAATGGCGAGAATGGCAACCGTCGCGCCCACCCAGCCGGAGGGCTGCACGCTCATGGCTGCACCCAGGAAGGCTGCAAACGTGAAGAGTGGGCCCGGTATGGCCTGCGCCAGGCCATAACCTGCGAGAAAGGTGTCATTTGTGACCCAGCCGTTGGCCACTGTGGCCGACTCAAGCAACGGTAGCACCACATGCCCGCCGCCGAATACCAGCGAGCCTGCGCTATAAAACGCGTTGACCATTGCCAGTGCTTGCGAGGGCCAGATGCGAGTCAATAGCGGCAAGCCTACCAACAAGGCAAAGAACAGGACCAGCGCAGCCAGCCCGGCCCTTCGGCTGACTGAAAACGGCAGCTCTTCCCCTGCCGGGGAGCCCGGAGGCTTGAGCAGGATCAAGCCTGTGATGGCCGAGCCTGAGATCACGGCTATCTGCCCGATCGCGTTAGGCCACAGCAACGCGGTACAGGCAGCGAACAGGGCGATGGTTACCCGCGCAACATCGGTGCAAAGGCTACGTGCCATGCCCCACACCGCCTGGGCCACCACGGCGACTGCGACGATTTTCAGGCCGTGCAACAGGCCACTTGGGGCGCCACCTCCCCATGCCCCCAGGCCCTGAGCACACAGCGTCAGCAGGAGGGCCGATGGCAATGTGAACCCTGCCCACGCAGCGACAGCGCCCGCGAAACCCGCCCGTGACAGGCCCAGAGCGATGCCGACTTGGCTGCTAGCGGGGCCGGGAAGCAGTTGGCACACCGCGACCAGCTCGGCATAACTGCGCTCGCTGAGCCATTGGCGGCGAGCTACAAATGCTTCACGAAAGTAACCCAGGTGCGCAATGGGGCCACCGAAAGACGTCAGCCCCAGGCGCAAGAACAGCAGAAACACCGACCAGGCAGAGTCGCTGGGCTTCACGCCGCAGTGGGTGCGTTCTGACAAGGCAGGCTCCTTGGGTGAGTGACGCTGCAGGTTTTGGTGAGGAACAGCCAGCCTCGAGGCTTATTTTGGGGGAGTAGACCCGCGCCGCCCGCGCGGCGCTCGGTTTCACAGGCACTGAAAATCCTGCGACACGCCCCCAGAACCCGTACTCATTTGTGCAAAGTTTGCTGTTCGCCGCCTACGCTGTCCAGAGTCTTGGTCTGCAGGAGGCACCATGAGCAATTTCCCTATCGTTGCTACCGTCCTGTCTATGGTCTTGGGCCTTTCTGTCACACGCCTGCTTCTGGGGGCGCTGACCGTCTTCCGAATCCGGCGCAACGCTGCTCCAGACTGGGTGGCTCTGGTCTGGGCGGTCATGCTCTTCACCACCCAGATGGATTTCTGGTGGGCGGTCAATTCGCTGCCGCAAGTCAGGGCCACCTTCTCGTTCCAGGAGTTTTTGCTCTTGGTGTTGCTGGCACTTGCGCTGTTCGTTTCCTCGGCGCTGATCTTGCCCAGCCGCAGCGAGGACGAACGTGAAGGGCTTCGCGTGTACTTCGAGCAGGATGGCCGCTTCGCGCTGTTATTTCTGTCGGGCTATTACCTGCTTGGGTTCATCGTCAACATTCTGTTGTTCGGCGTTTCGCCCATGGCGCTGTGGGGCGCCTTTGACGTGGTCATGATCATGATGCCGCTGTGTGTGTTTGCAGCCAGCTCGCGCAAGGCCTATGCGCTGCTGACCGTGGCATTCGTGCCTCTCAATATTGCGGACCTGGTGATATCACTGGTGACGTGACCGAGGTCTGGCGCTGCGCATTAAAATCTATGCAGTTGGAACACAATATCTGTACAAGATGCTATTGTTGTACAGTATTTATGCGTGCTCGAGGTCAGTATGGCGCACCGTGCTCGTTGGGCTTGCCTTTGTCTGCTACTGGCTACCTTTTCAGCGGTGGCGGGCTGGAGGGCGGAGCTGCCTGGGGCGCAACGGCTTGGGAGTGGTGAGTTCACCTGGTTTGGTCTGCGTCTGTATACAGCCCAATTATGGACTTCAGGGCCAGTTCATGACTGGAACCAGCCCTTCGCCCTTGAGCTCCTCTACCACCGTTCGTTGTCCAGGGACACCTTGGTACAGGCCAGCCTCGAGGAAATGCGCCGCCTCAACGGTGGCAGCATAACGCCGCAACAACGTACGGCCTGGACCCGTGGGATTGAAGAGGCATTCGTGGACGTGCGCCCCGGCATGCGCATTACCGGCTTGTACCTGCCGGGGCAGGGCTGCCGCTTTTACGTCGACGATAAATTCAGCCGTGAAATCGCCGACCCGGTCTTTGCCAGGGCGTTTTTTGCCATCTGGCTCGACCCCGGAGCCCGGGATACACAACTGCGCCAGCGCCTGCTTGGGCAGGCTGGCAACGACTGAGGGACATGAACATGTACAAAGTGCTGTTGCTGGTTTCCTGCCTGCTTCTGGGCAGCTGTGGCAATGTTGGTGTCGAGCACTATGCCCAGGAGCAACCGAAACTGGACCTGGCTGCATTCTTCTCGCGACCAGTGCAGGCCTGGGGCATGTTCCAGAAGCGTTCCGGGGAAGTGGTCAAGCGCTTCCACGTGCGTATCGACAGCCGCCGCGAAGGTGAGCGGCTGATCCTCGACGAACATTTTCTCTACAGCGATGGCACTCGCCAGCAGCGTACCTGGACACTGGTGCCAGACGGCCCTGGCCGCTGGCGCGGTACCGCAGGGGACGTGATCGGCGAGGCGCGCGGCGAAGTGGCGGGTAACGCGCTGCGCTGGCGGTACCAGCTGGACTTGCCAGTTGACGGGCGGCATTGGCAGGTAGACCTGGACGACTGGATGTACCTCATGGATGACGACACCCTGATCAACCGTTCAAGCATGAGCAAGCTGGGCGTTGAAGTCGGCCAGATCACCCTGTTCTTCCGTCGCCTGCCAGAGGGCACACCATGAACCTGATCGCGCTTACCCAACTGGTCTCGACCGGCGAAGCAAAGGAACTTGAACTACTGTCGCTGGAAGGTGGCTTCTACCTCCTGCGCGCCTTGACCGACGCCGGCCCCGTGACATTGAGCGATGCCCATGGGCAGCCCGTTCGCGTGCGCTCCACTACTGAGCTGCGGCAGCTGTTGGCCGACCTGCCACCCGTGCCTTGCATGCTGGTACAGCAGGTGGTGCATGATGAGATGTGCGGGCAACGTGACGGCCCCATTGCGCCGCTGCGCGTACCGGTAACGCTCACCAGCCAGTGGTAGCCTGAACGATGCGCCTGGGCCTTGTGCTGGGTGACCAGCTGTCATTCGACCTGGCCAGCCTGGCTGCCCTTGATCCCGCCCGCGATGCTGTTCTGATGGCGGAAGTGGAGGGTGAGGCCCGCTACGTGCCGCATCATCCGCTCAAGATCGTGCTCATCTTCAGCGCCATGCGGCACTTTGCCCAGGCCCTGCGTGAACGGGGTTGGCAGGTGCAGTATGTCGAGCTCGATGCTGACGGCAACAGCGGCAGCATCGTGGGCGAATTGCAGCGCTGGCAACAGGCACTGGGCGCCACGCACATTCACCTGACCGAGTGCGGGGAGTGGCGCCTGGAGCAGGCTTTGCGTGATGCCGCATTGCCCCTCGTGTGGCATCGCGACACGCGTTTTCTGTGCTCCCGCGAAGCCTTTGCGCGCTGGGCCCATGAGCGTCGTCAGCTGCGTATGGAGCACTTCTACCGTGGCATGCGCAAGCGAACCGGCCTGCTGATGGAGGCCGACGGCCCTGCAGGTGGGGCCTGGAATTTTGACGGTGACAACCGCAAGCCATTACCTCGCCAGTTGCGTGGGCCGTTCGCTGCGCATTTTGCGCAGGACGGGATCACGGCAGCGGTGGTCGCCCTGGTACGTCGGCGCTTCAGCGACCACTACGGGGACATCGACGGCTTTGACTACCCCGTGACCCATGCCGAGGCACAGCAGCTGTGGCAGCACTTTCTGGATTTTGGCCTGGCGGCTTTCGGCGACTACCAGGATGCAATGGCCGAGGGCGAGCCGTACCTGTTCCATGCGCGCATCAGTGCGGCGCTCAACATTGGGCTTCTGGATGTGCGATGTCTGTGTGAGGAGGTCGACAAGGCCTGGCGCGAGGGGCGGGTGCCGCTTAATGCAGCTGAAGGCTTCATTCGCCAGTTGATCGGCTGGCGCGAGTATGTGCACGGTATCTACTGGCTGCGCATGCCGGAGTATGCCGGGCTCAATCACCTGGGCAACGACCGAGCGTTACCTGAATTCTATTGGACCGGGCGCACCCGCATGCGCTGCATGGAGCAAGCCATCGGGCAGACCCTGCGGTTGGGCTACGCGCACCATATCCAGCGCCTGATGGTGACCGGCAACTTCGCCTTGCTGGCCGGTATCTTACCCACCGCGATTTGCGAGTGGTACCTGGCGGTTTACATGGATGCCTTCGACTGGGTCGAGCTGCCCAACACGCTTGGCATGGTGATGCACGCCGACGGCGGCTACCTGGGGTCCAAGCCGTACTGCGCCAGTGGTCGTTACATTCAGCGCATGTCCGATCATTGCAAGGCTTGCAGTTACAAGGTCGATCATGTCAGTGAGGACGATGCCTGCCCGTTCAATGCGCTGTACTGGCATTTTCTCATCCGCCATCGTCCGCTGCTGTCGACGAACCCGCGTTTGACCCTGGTCTATCGCAGCCTTGATGGTATGACGGCTAGCCGGCGCGACGCCGTGTGGCAGCGTGGCCAGGCGCTGTTGGCGCGGCTCGATGCGCAGCAGCCGCTATGAAAAAGAGCCTTTTGCCCAGCAAGGTCTGCGTGGTGTGTGGTCGGCCGTTCAACTGGCGCAAGCGCTGGGCTCGCTGTTGGGAGCAGGTGCGCTATTGCTCCGAGCGATGCCGCAGGTCAGCGCCGCGCCGCGAGGCGCGCGAGCAGGGGCAGGGCCAAGGCCCAGATCGGCATCAGTAGCAGGCCGGTTTGCAGCGCGCCAAATGGCAGGGCGACATCCGCAAATCTTGCACCGCCTACATAGGCCAGCGGGCCACCCAGTGCGCCCAGCAGCGCACCGAGCTGCCAGCGCCTGCCGGCCCATGCCAGGCTGTGGCGCATGCCGCTGGCCAGCACCAGCCACAGCAGCGCCAGCCACAGTGGCAGCGGCCAGGCGTCGAAACCGAACACGCCCAGCGCCCCCAGCGCGCTGTCGAGTACACACCCGGCCAAGGAGACGCGCAACAGCGCCTTGACCTCGGCGTTAACGTCCGGGCAGAGGCGCAGGTGCACCACCACACCTGCAATCACCAGCAGCAATAGCCAGGGGCGTTCGGCGCCCAGCACGCAGATCCACCAGCCAGCCTGCAACCAGACGGCATTGGCGACCAGCCAGCGCCCGGGCATCAGGCACCGTCAGGCAAGGGGGCGCGCCGAGCCAGTGGCGCTGCCCACAGCAGGTGCGCAACGCCGATAGTGCGCTCCTCGAAACCGCCCTGGCAGTAACACAGGTAGAACTCCCACAGGCGCTGGAACATGTCGTCGTAGCCCAGGTCCATCAGTGCTGTGCGCGCCTGGCGCAGGTTTTCACGCCAGTGCTGCAGGGTGAGGGCATAGTCCTGGCCGAAATCCTCCATGTGCACCAGGTTGAGTGCGGTGTGGCGGCTGGCGGTGTCCAGCAACACGCTGAGCGAAGGCAGGGCGCCACCTGGGAAAATATAGCGTTGGATGAAGTCGACCGAGCGCCGTGCCTGGGCGTAGCGCTGGTCGCGGATGGTGATCGCCTGCAGCAGCATCAGGCCGTCGGGCTTGAGGAGCGAGGCACACTGGCGGAAATACACAGGCAGGTAACGATGGCCGACTGCCTCGATCATTTCGATCGAAACCAGTTTGTCGAAGGTGCCTTGCAGGTCGCGGTAGTCTTCGCGCAGCACCTTCACGCGCTGCTCCAGCCCCAGGGCCTGAACGCGCGCCAGGGTATGGCTGTACTGTGCCTCGGAGATCGTTGTGGTGGTGACCCTGCAGCCGTAACGGGTGGCCGCGTGGATTGCCAGGCTGCCCCAGCCGCTGCCGATTTCCAGCAGGTGATCGTCGGGGTGCAGTTCAAGCTTCTGGCAGATGCGCTCCAGCTTGTGCAACTGGGCTTGCTCCAGTGTTTGCCCAGCATGTTGGAATTGGGCCGCCGAATACATCATGGTGGGGTCCAGCAGCCGCTCGAACAGGGCATTGCCCAAATCGTAATGGGCGAGGATATTGCGCCGGGCACCGCGTTTGTTGTTGCGGTTGAGCCGGTGCAGAAGCCGCAGGGCAGGGCGGCCGAAACGGGCCAGGCCACCCTCGAGCGCGTCGAGCACCTCAAGGTTGGCGACGAACAGGCGGGTCACCAGCGCCAGGTCGGGGCTTCGCCAATAGCCGTGGATGTAGGCCTCGCCAGCACCGATCGAACCATTGCCGGCGATCAGGCTCCAGGAGGCGTCATCGAGGATCTCCACCTCGGCCTGCAACGGGCTGTCGACATCACCGAAACTCCACTGCTGCCCGTGGCTGAGCAGGCGCAGGTGGCCGTGGCGCAGCTTGCCCAACTGGGCGAGCACGGCGCTTCGTGCCAGCCCGCCGAGCAAGGGGGCAAGGCCTGCGAACTTGCTAACGCTCAGTGTGGGATTTGACATCTTCAGGGTCCTCGCAAGGTTGGCCGAGCGCCAGGTCATTCTGGCGGGTGGTGTGGTCATGCACGGGGGTGCGTTTGAGTAACAGGCGTAGCGCTTGCCAGTAGATGGCCGAGACAGTGCGCAGGCTCATCCATGGGAAGGTCATGACATACCGGCGTAGCGCGGTTCCATCCAGTGGCTGACGGTGCAGGGCGAGGTCGGCCTCGAACACCTTGCGGCCGTCTTGCCAGTTCTGCATGTGGATGCGTACATGGTCCGCGCTCAGGAAAAAGCGCAGGTGATAGTCCATGTCCAACGGCATGAACGGTGAAACATGGAAGGCCTTGGCCACGGTGAACCGCTTGGCAAGGTCTTCTTGCACCGGCAGGACGTAATGAAAACGCTCGCGCCACGGGGTGTTGCGCACCTCCATCAGGATTGCCGTCAGGCAGCCGTCGCGGTCGTGGCAAAAATAGAAGCTCACCGGGTTGAACGACAGCCCCCAGCAACGCAGTTGCGTGAGCAGCCGTACCGGGCCTTCGGGCATATGCCCAGTGGCCTGACACACCAGCAAGCGTGCGGCCTGTGCCAGGGTTTCACCGTGGCGGGTCTGCGCTGGCAGGTAGTCGGTCTCGCGCCAGCACAGCGGCGCGAGGCGCCAGCGCCCAAGCCAGCGTGACAGGCCCATAAACCAGGTTTGTTCGTCCAGGTCCAGGTAGAACATGCCAATCCGGTAGCGGAAAGCATGCAGCCGCGGCGTCAGCCGACGGTGGCTGATCCAGCCCAGGCAAAGGCTGCTGTTCACAATTGCTCTCCGAAGTGCGCAGCCACCTTCAGCGCGCTGACCACCCCGTCCTCATGAAAGCCGTTGCCCCAATAGGCACCACAGAAGTAACTGTGCTGCTGGCCCTGTAGTTGTGCTTGGCATGCCTGTGCGGCGGATGCGGCAATGCTGTACTGCGGATGGGCATACTGGAAGTGCGCGATCACCTGCGCCGGGTCTATCAATGCGGTCTGGTTGAGGCTTACGCAGAAGGTGGTCGGTGCCTGGATACCTTGCAGGATGTTCATGTTGTAGGTCAGCGCGGCGGGCGCTTGCTCTGGGCCGCCCAGGCGGTAGTTCCAGCTGGCCCAGGCGCTCTTGCGGCGTGGCAGCAGGCGGGTATCGGTGTGCAGCACCACATCGTTGCTGGCGTAGCCGATGGCGCCGAGTACCGCACGCTCCTGCATGGTTGGGGTTTCCAACAGGGCCAGAGCCTGGTCGCTGTGGCAGGCGAACACCACATTGTCGAAGCGTTCGCTGCCGGCCGCGCTCACCAGCGTCACGCCTCCCTCATCGCGGCTGACCCGGGATACCTTGCAGCTGAGCCGTATGCGTTCAGCAAACGGTCGGCACAGCGGCGCGACATAGCTGCGTGAACCGCCTTCAATTACCCGCCACTGTGGACGTTGGTTGACCGACAGCAAGCCGTGGTTGCGACAGAAGCGCACGAAGAACTCAAGCGGGAAGTACAGCATGTCTGCCCGCGACATCGACCAGATCGCCGACCCCATCGGCACGATGTAGTGGTCGATGAAGCGTTGCCCGTAGCGCTGTGTCTGAAGGTAGGCGCCCAGGGTGGTGTCTGCATCGATGCGCTGGTTGTCCAGGTCGGCCAGCGCCTGGCGGTTGAAGCGCAGAATATCCCGTATCATGCCCCAGAAACTTGGGGAAACCAGGTTACGGCGTTGGGCAAACAGTGTGTTCAGATCGTGACCGTTGTATTCCAGCCCAGTGATCGGGTCGTGCACGGAAAAACTCATTTCGGTCGGCTGCGAGGTGACCTTGAGCCGGTCAAGCAAGCGTATGAAGTTGGGGTAGGTCCAGTCGTTGAACACGATGAAGCCGGTATCTATTGCATGGCGCTGGCCCTTCCAGACCACATCGAGGGTATGCGTGTGCCCTCCGATCCATTGCTCGGCTTCGAAAACCGTTACTTCGTGCTTGCGTGACAGCAGATGGGCGCAGGTCAGCCCCGCGATGCCACTGCCGATGATTGCGATACGCATGGATCATCATTCCTGTTCATGACGGGCGAGGCGTTGGCCGAGTGCCAAGCGCAGGCGCGCGGGTAACGCCCCTGACAGGCGCAATACCAGGGTGAAAAGACCGGGGAAGTTGATTTCCAGAGGCTGCCGGGGCAGGCGCGTGGCGATATGCCGCGCGGCGCGCTGTGCAGTCCACAGCTGCGGCATGGGGAAATCGTTGCGACGGGTCAGTGGCGTGTCGACGAAGCCAGGGCTGACCAAGGTGACCGCGATCCCCTCGCGAGCCAGGTCGATTCGCTGTGACTCCACCAGGTAGCGCACCGCAGCCTTGGACGCACCGTAGGCGCCGGCGCGGGGCAGGGCCAGCCAGGTCACCGAACTGCCCATTACCACCAGGTGGGGGCGCTGGCCGGTGCGAAGCAAGGGCACGGCCGCCGCCAGGCAGTAGCTGACACCCAGCAGGTTTGTGCGCATTACACGCTCAACCAACGCAGGATCGAAGTGGCCCGGCTCCAGGTATTCGCACGTACCGGCATTGAGAATGGCCATGTCCAGCCCACCCCAGGCTTGCTCGATCCGCTCGGCGATCGCGGCGACCTGCTCCGGGTTGTCAAGATCGCCGATGGCCAGTAATACCTGCCCCGGAAACTGTTCGGCCAGAGGGGCAAGGCGATCGGCATGGCGCCCGCCCAAGGCAACCTGGTGGCCTTGCTCCAGCAGGATGTGGGCGAGTGCGGCACCGATACCGCTGCTTGCGCCGGTCAACCAGCAGCGGCTCATGCCAGCCTGCCTTTGAGCCAGCGGATTGCACCACCCATGAGGGGGAGGTGTTCGTAAAGCAGGGCACCGGCGTCGAAATAGTCCTGGTGAAAATGCACGCGGTCGCGCCAATGCAGGCAGCTACACCCCTGCAACGTGATCGGCTGACCCCGGGCCAGGCGTGGGTGGCAAAACTGCAGTGTCCAACGCAGGTAGCCCTGCCCGGGCCTTACCTCGTCGGCGCTGGTGATGGCATAGCGGATATCCCTGGCGTTGGCATACAACTGCTCGAAATAGGCGCGCAGGGCCTGCAGCCCCTGTATGTGATGCAGTGGGTCACGAAAGGTGACATCTTCGCTGTACAGTTCTTCCAGTGTGTCGAGGTTAGCCCCATCGAGGCTGGCGAAGCGCTCGGCGAATTGCTGTAGGTATGCTGACATGCTGGGCTCCAGGCAATCCTGTACAAAATGGGTTTGTTGTACAGGTATAGCTGAAACTCAAGCATTAATCTATACAGCTAGAAAATCTTGTACAGGTTTTTGTCAGCCCTCGGTCTGGCCCAGTTGCCCGCGTAGTTCAGCCACTTCAGCCTCCAGCTCGCGTACCTTTTCTTCGGCGAATATCTGCGCTGTGACGTCACGCTGAATGCCGATGTAGTACGTCAGCTGGTCCGCTTCGTTGTACACGGGCGTGATGGACAACTCATTCCAGAACAGGCTCCCGTCCTTGCGGTAGTTGCGCAGCACCTGGCAGCAGGGGCGGCCTTCACGGATCGCCTCGCGGATGTTTGCCAGTCCTTCCTGGTCATGGTCCTCGCCCTGAAGAAAACGGCAGTCCTGATAGAGGATATCGTCGGCGCGATAGCCCGTGAGGCGCTCGAAAGCGGGGTTGACGTAAATCAGGATGCTTTCAGTGCCTTCCTGCTCGGCGACGACGATGCCATCGTTGGAATGCTCGACCATCAGTTGCAGGAGTTTCGCGGTGATCATAGGGCCCACCTACTGGCGTTTCATATGCGATATGCGCAGCGTAGCTTCTGTGCAGAAGGTATCGGCGCTGTTTGTTGCATGATGAACCAAGGCGGCTCGCCGCAGAAGGTGCATATGGGTTTAGAATGGCCTACCACTCGGATATCCCCTCGTTATGACTGACGCTACCCCACCCGATTTGCTACCTATGCGCGATGTTGTCAGCTTGACCGGCATCAATCCGGTGACCCTGCGTGCCTGGGAGCGGCGCCACGGGTTGATACGCCCGCAGCGTACCGAGGGTGGCCACCGCCTGTACACGGCGCGGGACGTTCAGCGCATACGCGACATCTTGCGCTGGACGGCAAACGGCCTGTCCGTCAGCAAGGTCGGTGATCTGCTCGCCGCCCAGCCTGAGGCGTCTGTGCAGCAGCATTCGGCCTTTGACGATTGGCGCGCGGCCGTTGCGCGTGCAACCAAGGCATTCGATCGGCCGGCACTGGAGGGGATCCATGGTCAGTTGTTCACACTCCTGCCCAAGGCCACCGTGCTGCGTGAAGTGCTGATGCCAGTGTGGCATGACCTGGCTTCAGGTACAGCGCCCGGCCAGCGTAGCCAATGGTTGTTTCTCGACACGTTCTTGCGCGCCCGCTTGTTGCTGCGTCTGCAGATGAACCAGGTCGACGCGCCGCAGGTTTTGCTGGCCGGTAACGAGGGGCAAGCCGAACTCAGTGTGTTGTGCGCCGGGCTCCTGTTGAGCAGCGAGCTACAGCGCATCGACGTGCTCGGTTGCGGGCAGCCACTTGAAGAGCTCCCCATCGTGTGTGCGGCCATGCAGCCTGCGGCACTGGTGATAAAAGTCCAGGCGCCGGTGAGCCCGGCCTTGGCCAAGCGCTTGCGCTCGTTGCAGATGGAAATCGCATGCCCGCTGGCCTTGATAGGCGAGGGGCTGGCCGATTCGCAACCCGTCCTGGGCGGAATCCCGCTATGCCTGCTGGACGAGGGAGGCGCTGACGCCGCGCGCATGCTGAACGCCTTGCATCGCGGTGCCCTTGACGTTTGACCCGGGGGGTTGCCCCGTTGCCTTCGCTTTGTCGTAGGGTACGTATGGCGTCATGGCTGAGGCAGGCATCTCACATCTCGACCTGAGTGCCAAGCTCGATCACTCGGTTAAGCGGCAGCTGGAAGTACTTGAGATTGCTGTTGGCATTCTTGAGCAGGAATGCGAACAGGTGCTCTCGCCAGCGCGCCATGCCCATCTGCTTGCCTGCGATGACGGTCTCACGGCTCAGGAAATAAGTCGTTTGCATAGGGCCGAACTGGAGTTCAGCTTGCTGGCATCGGCTCAACGCCAGCGGCACGTTGGGCTCCTCCATGAAGCCAAAGTGCAGGTTCATGCGGAAGAATCCCCCACCAAATGCCTCGACCTCACAGCGCTGGCCAGCGCTGACCCGTGGCTCATCCTCAAAGACCACGGTCAACAAGACCACCTGCTCATGCAGCACCTGGTTGTGCAGCAGGTTATGCAGCAGCGCGTGGGGGACAGCTTCGGGCCGGGCAGAAAGGAAAACTGCCGTACCGCTAACCCGGTGCGGCGGCTGAGCCTGCAGGCTGGCGATGAACAGATCCAGTGGCAGTGAACTCTCGTCCAGCCGCTCGACGATCATCCGACGCCCCCGCTTCCAGGTGGTCATCAATATGAAAAGTGCCACGCCCGCGATCACCGGGAATGCACCGCCCTGGAGGATCTTCGGGGCGTTGGCGGCAAAATACAGGCTGTCCACCAGCAGGAACATGAGCAATGCAGGAATCGCCAGCCAGCGTGGCGTCTTCCACAGCAGCAGGACCACCGCCGAGGCCAGCAAGGTGGTAATCAGCATGGTGCCGGTTACCGCAACGCCGTAGGCCGCCGCCAGCGCGCCGGATGACTCGAAGCCGATTACCAGCAGCACTACGCCGACCATCAGCGCCCAGTTCACCATGCCGATGTAAATCTGCCCTTGCTCCTCGCTGGACGTGTGCTGAATGAACATACGCGGCACATAGCCCAGCTGAATGGCCTGGCGCGTCAGGGAGAACGCGCCGGAAATGACCGCCTGGGAGGCGATGATGGTGGCCAGGGTGGCCAGCCCTACCATGGGCAGCAGTGCCCACTCAGGTGCAAGCAGGTAGAACGGGTTGCGGACGGCTTGCGGATTGCCAAGGATAAGCGCGCCTTGGCCGAAGTAGTTGAGCACCAGCCCGGGCAGTACCAGCATGAACCAGGCGCGTGCGATGGGTTTGCGGCCAAAGTGCCCCATGTCTGCATACAACGCCTCAGCACCCGTGAGCGCCAGTACCACCGCGCCAAGGATGGCGACGCCCATACCTGGATGAAGCAAGAAAAACTTCACCGCCCAAATCGGGTTCAGCGCTTGCAGCACCTCGGGCCGCTGCACGATGCCATAGATGCCCAACGCACCGAGAACCACAAACCAAAGCACCATCACCGGCCCGAACAGGATACCTATCCGTGCGGTGCCGTGCTTCTGGATCAGGAACAGCGCCACCAGCACCACCACTGACAGCGGCACGACCCAGTGCTCGATGCCGTCAAAGGCGAGCTGTAACCCCTCTACAGCCGACAACACCGAGATTGCCGGCGTGATCATGCTGTCGCCATAGAACAGCGCGGCGCCGAACAGACCGAGCAGCACCAGTATCTGGCCAAGCCGCTTGTAGGGCGCCGCAGCACGGTGCGCCAGCGCGGTCAGGGCCATGATGCCCCCCTCACCCTGGTTGTCGGCCCGCAGGATGAACAGCACGTACTTGAGTGAAACCACCCAGATCAACGACCAGAACACCAGCGACAGCACGCCAAGCACCCCGGCGGTGTTGGCCTGTACGCCGTAATGGCCTGCGAATACTTCTTTGAGGGTGTACAGCGGACTGGTGCCGATGTCGCCGTAGACCACACCGACGGCGGCGACGAGCATGCCGATGCCGGTAGTTTTGCTGGGATGGGGGTGGTTTGCTGCGATGGCGGTCTGGGTCACGAACTGTTTCTCTGCACGGTCGAATAGATGCGCATGCCATCCCTGAGCATCGCGCGATCAGTATCCATTCAGGTAAACCGCCTGGTCGTAAAAAAGGCGTAAAAAAATGATCCTCTCAGTTCAGTGCCGCTCCACGAGCTGGCAGCCGTTAGCGCGGTGTGCGAACCTCAGAGCAGGATATAGTCGCTGTATTGACGCGACCCGCCATGTTCACCTTCGATCAAGTGCACATAGCGCCCGCCCACCAGGTCGACTGGCAGGCAATCGTCAACTTCCAGTACTGCATCGGTATGCGGCTTGCGCCAGCCTGCATGCGTTGCTTGCCCAGTTGCTTGGCCTGGGCCTTGTCCCTCGCCACTATCAGCAGGTAGCGGTGCGCCTCGCCAAATACCTGCGGCTCGTAGCCGCCCAGGTTGATGAAGAACAGCCGCGGGTCATCCGGGCCTGGGGCCAGCTGGCTGAACGTGACACGGTAGTGATCGATACCGTCAACTTCCAGCCACGAGTCGATGTGCAGGCCTGCACGGCTGCCGAACCAGCCTTCGCGCAATTGCGGGTACGCTTGCTGCAGGGAATCTGCCTGCGCGAACAGCACATCGTGTACCTCGATACTGGCCCGTGGGTGGCGGCCACCGAGCATGACTACATACAGCATGAGCAATTCCTTGAGGGGGCAGAAGACGCGTTATTCTGCGGGTTGTACAGGGTTTCCCATTTGCGCCACACCCGGGCCTTGGTTGTACCTAAGGTATTTTCGTCGTTGACCCATGCATAGACGATGACCTTGGACCTTGAGTCGTAGCGAAAGAACAGCCGAAAGCGCCTGCCGATTTTTGCGCGGCGCCAATGTCTGTAGGCGGTGCCCAGCGTGTTGCCTTGGCGGAACTCATCACGGCCTGGGTCGGCAGGCACAGCCTCCATGATCAGATGGCTCAATGCCCGCGTTGGCGTTGCTCTCAAAACCTTGCAGGTCGTTCTGCTCGGCCCGGGCGGCGGCTTCTTGCAATTTGCGTAGCTGTAAAGTCACGCCTTCATGGAACAACAGTGTCCAGTCATGTCGCAGCATCAGATCGCGACCTCACCATCGATATCTTCATCGAGGTTTACGCAGTGATTTGCGTTGGCGAGCATGGTTTGCGCCAAGCCTTTCGGCAAAGTGGTGAGGTTGCGGCCTCCTCGGATATCAGCCTCCAGCAAACCCAGGAACGCTCCGATGGCAGGGTCTTCGTGGGTGGTTTCTACGCGGCTGACCACGATTTCACCCCCACGTACGTCGAATGCAATCTTGCCACCAGCGTCAATGCCCAAAAGCTGGCGAGCGGATTTGGGCAGTGTGACCTGCCCCTTTGAGCTCAACGTGGCGATTTCGTGGATGGCAGGCATGAGCGTTCTCCCGGATATACAGATTGAACGGTAAGGAATAATCCTTACATGGTCAGTCTTGGTTTTCTGCTGATCAGGCACAAGTAGGGTTAAGGCTCAGAAATTTAACAGAATGAGTTTCACCGCTTCCCGGGCCGCGACGGCCCAGATGATCGATGCATTTTCGCTGACAGGCATGGGGTGTTCAGTGTCCAGCAGGCTTGGGCTTAGGCGTAGACGAGGGCGACGGCGAAGCGCCTGGGAGGGTTTCCGGAAGCGCTACCAGCACCAGTATGAAGGCGGCCCCGGCAATGGCCGCCAGGGTCAGGAATGCCGTATCGTAGCCAGCGTTCTGGACTACCAGCCCGGCAATCCCAGGGCTCAACGCAGCACCCACCCCGAATACCGCCGTCAGCGCGCCGAGGCTGACATTGAATCGTCCGGTACCTTCGGTCAAGTCCTTGACCACGATCGGGAACAACGCACCGAAAATGCCCGCGCCGATGCCGTCGAGCAGTTGCACACCCACCAGCCAGAACGGGTTGTCGGAAACCATGTAAAGCACACCTCGCAGCGGCAGGATGAGAAAGCCGGCCAGCAGGAACGGCTTGCGTCCCCAATGCTCGGCCTTGGCCCCTACCAGCAACGCCATCGGCACCATCACCAACTGCGCCGCGACGATGCAGGCAGAGGTGAGCGGCGTGGCGAGGCGCAGATCAATCTGCGACAGCTTCTGGCTTACCAGCGGTAGCATCGCCGCGTTGGCCAGATGGAACAGCGCGCAACACACGGCGAATACCAGCAGGGTGCGGTTGTGCAGCAGCAGCTTCAACCCGGCAGGGTGCTCATCACCCCCGGGGCCGTGGTCGAGGCCACGTGCCAACTGGTGGTCGATGGCTGCGGCGTCTAACTGGGCCACGGCCACGATGCTGGCCACGGTCATGAAGGCCATCAGGTAGAACACCACCACCGGGCCGAACAGGTAGGCCAACCCTCCTGCCAGCAAGGCCGAGCAGGCATTGCCGGCGTGGTTGAACGTTTCGTTGCGGCCCACTCGGCGTGTGAATGCCTTGGGGCCGCTGATGCCCAGCGAGATGGCGGCGATTGCCGGCGCGAATACCGAACCCGCCAGGGCACCGACCGCCTGCGTAATGGCCACTGCAGCGAATGACGATAGCCACGGCAGTAGCAGGCAACTACCGGTCACCAGCAGGGCGGCGGCGACCACCACTGCGCGCTTGGCCTTGGTGCTGTCGATCAGCGCTCCGGCTGGCGTTTGCGCCAGCAATGCCGTGATGCCCGCCAGGCTCATCACCAGGCCGATTTCGGCCGGTTGCCAATGGTGCACGGCAAGCAGGTAGATGGCCAGGTAAGGGCCGAGCCCGTCGCGCACGTCGGCCAAGAAGAAGTTCAGCCAGTCCAGAGCGCGCCGTTGTGAGGGGAGGGGCTTTGTGTTCAAGCACGATACCTCGGACAAGCCAAATGCGTGATTGGCAATGGCAAGCCCCGCTATCAGGCAAAGCCGATGCTCACCGTTATCTGTGAACATTGACTGTGAAGGCGAGTGACAGGTTCCGGCTGGCTCGTACTGACCTCTGGCCCTCCAAATTTCGGGCGTCTGACACGGGTTCAGAGGAGCCAAGCGGATAAAATCGTAGCGCTGCGATTAATAATCCAGTAGGCTCTCTGGATAAATCGTAGCGCTACGATTTTGCTTCGTAGCGCTGGTTGATCAACCCTCAGGAGGTCGCCATGTCCACTGCTGTCACGCCCCCCACCTTCACCCCTCTGCTGAAACGCCAATCTGCACCGCTCGGTACGTGGCTCATGTCTGCATCGCCCAGCACGGCAGAAGCGCTGGGTTACGCAGGCTTCGACTGGCTGCTCGTGGACATGGAGCACGTACCGATCGAGTTCCGCGACCTCTGGCACATCCTGCAGGCCATCCAATACACCGGTGCGCAGCCGATCGTGCGAGTGGCCGCCAATGATCCGGTGCTGCTCAAGCGCGCACTGGACCTGGGGTCGACCAATGTGATGGTGCCGTTCGTGGAGAATGCCGAGCAGGCCAGAGCAGCAGTCAGCGCGGTCAAGTATCCACCGATGGGTACCCGCGGCTTCGCAGCCGTGCACCGCGCCAGCCGCTACGGCACCTGGAAGGGCTATGGCCAGCAGGCCAATGATTCGGTGTGCTGCATCCTGCAGATCGAGACCGCCACCGCGTTGGCCAACCTCGAGGAAATCGCAGCCGTGCCGGGTGTCGATGCGCTGTTCCTCGGCCCAGGTGACCTGTCCAGTGTCTGTGGCCATATCGGCAACCCGGCGCACCCTGATATCCAGGCCATGATCAGCGATGCGATCGTGCGCTGCAAAGCCATCGGCATGCCCATCGGCATCGTCGGCGGCACGCCGGAGCTGGTCGGCAGCTACCTGGAGCAGGGCTACGCCTTCGCCGCCGTGGCCTCGGATATGGCGATGATGATGAGCAAGGCCAATGAACTGCTGGTCGCCCTGAAAGGCCGCCAGGCGCCCGAAGCGGTAGCGACAGCCTACTGACCGCTACCGTTGCACCCAGCGCAGGCTACCTCCGTGTTGCGGTAGCCGATTGAGCATCCCTACAAGAACAACAAACCGGCGCCATCGCGCGCCGGAAGGACTCTCGATGAATCAGGCACCCATTTCCGGCCACGTCGCGGCCAGCACCGCGGCAACAGCGACGCCTTCACGCACGCGCTACTGGATCATTCTCATCCTGTTCCTCGTGTCGACGCTGAACTACGGCGACCGCGGCATCCTGTCGATCACCGGCTCCGCCATCCAGGGGGAGTTCGCGCTCAGCCCGGTGCAGATGGGCTGGATATTCTCGGCGTTCGCCTGGGCCTATGTGCTGGGCCAGTTACCCGGTGGCTGGCTGCTGGACCGCTACGGTTCCAAGCGCACCTATGCCGTCAGCATTTTCTGCTGGTCGCTGCTGACGTTGGTCCAGGCGTTCAACGGCGGCTCGAACGTCAGCCTGGTGGTGACGGCATTCTTTGCCCTGCGCTTTCTGGTGGGCCTGGCCGAAGCGCCTGCGGCACCGGGCAACAGCCGGATGGTCGCCTCATGGTTCCCGGCCAGTGAGCGGGGCACGGCTTCGTCGATCTTCAACTCCGGCCAGTATTTCGCGATCGTGCTGTTCGCGCCGATCAGCGGCTGGCTGATCCACGCCTATGGCTGGCGTTCGGTGTACCTGATGATGGGCGTGCTGGGGTTCATCATGGCCTGGGTCTGGGTACGCAAGGTGCATTCGCCCCTGGAACACCCGCGTATCAATCAGGCCGAGCTGGACTACCTGCGTGAAGGCGGTGCGGTGGTCGACATGGATGCCCACCTCGGCAAGCAGCGCAAAGCCGACGGCGCACTGAAACTGCCTGCGATCCTCAAGGGGTTGCTGACCAGCCGGATGATGGTGGGGATCTACATCGGCCACTACTGCTTCTCCACCATTACCTATTTCTTCACCACCTGGTTCCCGATCTACCTGGTGCAGGAGCGCGGCATGTCGATCCTGCAGGCCGGCTTCCTGGCCTCGATCCCGGCGATCTGCGGTTTCGTCGGCAACCTGCTTGGCGGCCTCTGTTCCGACGGCATCATGCGCAAGACCGGCTCATTGAGCCTGGCGCGCAAGGTGCCGATCATCGTCGGGCTGCTGGCCTCCACCAGCATGATCATCTGCAACTACGTGTCCTTGCCCTGGATGGTCATTGCGATCATGGCGTTCGCCTTCTTCGGCAAAGGCTTCGCCTCACTGGGCTGGGCGGTCATGGCCGACGCCGCGCCACGGCAGGCCGGAGGGGTGACGGCCGGGCTGTTCAACACCTTCGGCAACATCGGTGGCATCACCACCCCCATCATCATTGGCTTCATCGTGCAGGCCACCGGTTCGTTCAACATGGCACTGGTGTTCGTTGCGGCCAATGCGCTGCTGGCGATGTTCAGTTACCTGGTGGTGGTAGGCCCGCTGCGTCGCCTTGAACTGACCGCAGCTATACCTGGCAAGAGAGAGAATCGTGATGTCTGATGCAAGACCGTGGGTGCTGACCGTTGGCCCACTGCTGCCTGCCTTGCAGTCACAGCTTGAGCAGCACTATCGGCTACTGGATCTGTGGCGCTGCGATTCGCCTGCCGCGCTGCTGGCCGAGCAGGGCGCACACGTGCAGGCGGTGGTGACCACGGGAGTGCACGGTGCCAGCGCGAACCTGATCGAGCAGTTACCGGCCTTGCGCGCCATCGTCTGCTTCGGTGTGGGTACCGACGCCGTCGACCTGAAAGCAGCCAGCGCCCGGGGTATCCAGGTCAGTAACACACCGGATGTGCTCAACGATTGCGTGGCCGACGCCGCCATGGCCCTGCTGCTGGCCGTCGCCCGGCAAGTGGTGGTGGCTGACCGCTTCGTCAGAGCCGGGCGCTGGGGTGCAGAGCGCTTTGGTCTGACCACCGCGCTGGGCGGCAAAAGGTGCGGCATCCTTGGCATGGGGCCGATCGGCCAGGCCATTGCCCGGCGTGCCAGCGCCTTTGGCATGCAGGTGAGCTATTCGAGCCGTAGGCCAAAGCCGCAGCTGGCATACGCCTACCACGAGTCGTTGCTGGCACTGGCCGAGCGTAGTGATTTCCTGGTGCTGGCTGTGCCCGGTGGCACTGCCACCGACGGGCTGGTCAACCAGCAGGTGCTGGAGGCACTGGGCGCCAATGGGATGCTGGTCAACGTGGCGCGGGGCTCGGTAGTGGATCAGCCTGCCCTGATCGAGGCGCTGAGCAACGGCCGGATTGCCGGGGCGGCACTGGACGTGTTTGCGGATGAGCCGCACGTGCCTGCCGCCTTGCGTGAACTGGATACGGTTGTGCTGTCGCCGCATGTGGCCAGTGGCACCCAGGAAACACGTCAGGCCATGGCCGACAGGGTGCTTGCCAACCTGGCAGCGCTGTTTGCCACCGGCCGGGTGCTGCACCCGGTGCGTGAGGGCGCGCAGTGATGGAGCTGTGGCAGCATTTTGGTTTCATGTTGTGTGTCGTCGTCGCCACCTTTGCCCAGAACGCCACCGGCTTTGCTTTCGGCCTGTTGTTGCTGGGGCTGACGGGCATGTTAGGCCTGGCGCCCATGGAAACCGTGGCGAACGTGAGCTCGATTCTGACACTGGCCAACGCGCTGGTCATGGTGCGCAAGTGGCCGGAGCTGCCGCGCCGCCTCGTACTGCTGGTGCTGACCTGCAGCCTGGTGGGCGTCGTGGGAGGCGTGCAGTTGCTGTCATTGCTGGGTACGCATGAGCGAGACCTGCTGGAGATCATCCTCGGCATCACCATCATCGTCTGCAGCTTCATGCTGGTGCTGCAGTCCCAAGGTCGCCAGCAGATGTCGGGGCGGGTTGGTTTCGCCTTTTATGCCAGTGTTTCCGGGGTGATGGGCGGGCTGTTTTCCAGCGCCGGGCCGCCGTTGGTCTACCAGCTCTATCGCCAGCCACTGGCCGTGCAGGTCATCCGCGACACGCTGATCGTGGTGTTCGCGGTCAATGCCTTGATGCGCCTGAGCGTGGTGGTGGCGACACACCGGTTCGAGCTGCAGGCGGGCTACCTCGCGCTGGAGGCATTGCCGATCGTGTTCCTGCTGACCTGGTGGATGCGCCGCCACCCGTTGGCCATTTCACCGCGGGTGCTGCGCCTGGCGGTGTTCGGCCTGTTGCTGCTGGCAGGCGCGAGCCTGATCGGCAAGGTGCTGGTGGCCGCTTAGCCTGGCGGGTGGTACTGCGTGCGCCTGTTACTGGCGCACACTGCTCTCGCGCACGACCAACTCGAAGCCCAGGTCAACGACCTGGGGTTGATCGGGGAGGGTGCCCGCTTCAATCCAGGTCAACAGCTGGCTGGCCACGGTCCGCCCGATCTCGGCAGGGTAGGGGCGTACGGTGGTCAGGCGCGGCGCGCTGAGCTTGCTCAGTGGCAGGTCGCCAAAGCCGGCGATCGCCAGTTGTTCCGGCACGGCAATGCCGCGGCGCTGGGCTTCGAACAGTGCCGCGATGGCCAGCACATCGTTCGAGCAGCACAGCCCTTGTGGCCCGTCGCCGTGGCGGGCGATTTCATCGAACACCTCGCTGAGCTCGGCCTGCGAGGTGTTCTGTTCCAGCGCGATCACTTGCGCGGTCTGCCCCTTGTCGGCCAGCCACGCAGTGAACCCTTCGGCACGCTGACGGGCGCGGTGGTCGAGGTGCATGCGCGTGCCGACATAGACGAAACGCTCCAACCCCTGGGCATACAAGTGCTCGGCCAGGGCCGCGCCGACGGCCTCGTGGTAGAAGCCGACTTGCAGGTGGAACGGGTCGTTGCCCAGCTCCCACATCTGTGCCACCGGAATGCCGGTGGCTTCGAGCAGCGGGCGGGCGGCAGTGTGGTCACTGCCGGTGACGACCAGGGCCGACGGCGACCAGGACAAGTGGGCGCGCAGCAGTTCCAGCTCACGTTCCGGGTCGTAGTCGCTGTTGCCGATCAGCAGCTGGTAGCCACGGCTCTCGAACACTTCCTGCATGGCGCTGAGGGTTTCCGAGAAGAACGCGTTGACCATCGAGGGCACGATCACGGCGACTGTCCGGCTGTGGTTGCCTGCCAGTGCGCCGGCCAGACGGTTGATGGTGTAGCCGGTGTCGGCGATGGCCTGGCGGATTCGCTCTGCACGTTTGCTGGAGACCGCTTCGGGATCACGCAGAAACAGCGAAACCGTGCTGGGGGACACCTTGGCCTGTTCAGCAACCACACCCATGGTCACCCGGCTGGCTCGGGGGCGGCGTGCTTCGCCGATGCTGATTTCGCTGTCTGATCTGTCGCTCATCGCCACCTCATTTTTCGAAGGCAAAAGCATGCGAGCGCGGCGATGCCAAGTCAATCGCAAAAGCGCCTCGTTGACCCACAGGTGTTCGTTTTCGAAAATCAGTGTGTCATTTCGAATAAAATCGTAGCGCTACGATTTTGCCTGCGATAAGCTCATCGGGTAATTTTGCAGCGCTGCGATTTTGCCGTTGCAACGCTGCCCAACCCGCGTTGGAGAACAAATATAAAAATGAGCACTTCCCTTTTTACCTTCCTGAGCATGCTGTTTTTCACTGTGCTGGTTGCAGTGATCTCCTATCGGTTCACCCGCCAGGCCAAGGACGTCGGCGCCCATGGTTACTTCATGGCGAGCGGCGGCCTCAATGGCTGGTTCATTGCCGGCTCGATGATGCTTACCAACCTGTCGATCGACCAACTGGTCGGCCTCAATGGTGACTCTTACGCCCACAACCTAAGTTCCATGGCTTGGGAAGCGACTGCTGCCGTTTCGACGATCGCCCTGGCCCTGTTCTTCCTGCCACGCTACCTGCGCGGCGGCTTTTCGACCCTGCCGGAGTTCATCGAGAAGCGTTACGACCGCACCACGCGCCGGGTGGTCAGCGCGCTGATGGTTGCCACCTACACCTTGGTGCTCAACCCGGCCTCGCTGTACCTGGGGGCGATCACCTTCAACCAGATCTTCGACCTGCAGGGCATTCTCGGCTGGTCCTACCCGGCCACCATCAGCCTGCTGATCGTCGCAACCGGGGTGATCGGCGCCGCCTATGCGGTGCTGGGCGGGCTGCGGGCGGTGGCGGTGTCAGACACCATCAACGGCATCGGCTTGCTGGTGGTGGTGATACTGATTCCGATCATCGGCCTGTGGACGCTGGGGCAGGGTGACGTGTTGTCCGGTGCTCAGACCCTGTTGCACGACAACCCACAGAAGCTCAACGCCATTGGCGGCAGTGAAGACAAGGTGCCGTTCGGCGCGGTGTTCACCGGGATGATCTTCGCCAACCTGTTCTACTGGTGCACCAACCAGGCCATCGTGCAGAAGAGCATGGCCGCCCGAAACCTGGCCGAGGGCCAGAAGGGCGTGCTGCTGTCGGGTTGCCTGAAGCTGCTGGTGCCGCTGGCCATGCTGATGCCTGGGGTGATCGCCTGGCACCTGTTCCGCGACCAGCCACTGGCCAACTCGGACCTGGCCTATCCGGCACTGGTCGCGGCGCTGATGCCCTGGTGGATGAAAGGGTTCTTCGTGGCGGTGATCTTCGGCACCGTGATGAGCCATTTCAACGCGATCATCAATGGCACGGCCACGCTGCTGACTTATGACTTCTACAAGTCGATCCGGCCCATGGCCTCGGACGAGGCGCTGGTGCGCTTCGGCAAACGCGTCAGTGTGATTGCGGCACTGGTGTCGCTGGTGGTGGCACCGATGCTGATGTACACCCCGGAAGGCATCTATGCGGTACTGCGCCGCTTCACCGGCTTCTTCAACATGCCGATCATTGCCATCATGCTGTTCGGTTTCTTCAGCGCCCGTGGCGGTGCGACACCGGCGAAACTGGTGCTTGGCCTGCATGCGGTGTGCTACGCGGTGCTGGTGCTGGGGCTGAAGATCGACACACGCCTGGGCATCAGCTTCATCCATGTCATGGGCATCATGTTCGCCATCGAGATGGCCTTGCTGGTGCTGCTGCGCAAGCACTTCGACCGCGCTACCCCGTATGTCTCGCCGACCCCAGCGCGCACCGTGGACCTTACCCCATGGCGACATGCCGGCAGTTTCAGTGTGGTGCTGTTCGCAGCCCTGGTTTCCATCTACCTGACCTTCTCACCGCTGGGGGTCGCCCGTGTCGGCGGACCTTCCGGCCTCTACCTGCCGCTGCTGGCGCTGACCTGGCTGCTGGCCTTTGCCGGCGTTGCCCTGTGCCGCCGCCGTTTTCGACACCTGACTGTCACCCATGCCCTGCCTGACTATGAGACCAACCCACGATGAATAGCGTATCCATCCCCCAGAACGTGAACCTGCACCAGGCAGGTGAGCAGATCCGCCTGGAAGTGGACGGGCGCCTGCTGTGGTGCCACAGCCCGCTGCAGCCGGCGGTGTTTGCCGGCTTCGGCGAGGCCGATATTGAAATGCAGCGCGGCAATTTCCGCATCCGTGACTACGTGCAGGAGCGGGTTGCCCTGCGCCACGCCCGGCTCGATGCGCAGGCGGGTCTGATCGAGCTGCGCGCCTGGGCCGAGGGGCCGCTGCTGCTGACCCTGCGCCTGGACTGCCAGGGCGAGCGCGTGCGCCTGCTCATGCAGGCGCCGCAGCCAGGTTGCAACCGCCTGTGGCTGCGTCTGCCGGCCGAAGCGGATGAGCAGGTCTGGGGCTGCGGCGAGCAGATGTCCTATCTGAACCTGCGCGGACGCAACTTCCCGCTGTGGACTTCCGAGCCGGGCGTAGGCCGGGACAAATCGACCTGGCTGACCTTGCAGGCCGACAACGAAGCCAATGCCGGTGGTGACTACTACCACACCAATTACCCGCAACCGACATTCATGTCCTCGCGCCGCTATTGCGCGCACCTGGTCACCTGCGCCTATGCCGATTTCGACTTCCGCCAGGGCGATTTCCACGAGCTGCAGGTGTGGGCGATACCGGAGGCGCTGGAATTCTTCGTCGGCGACAGCTACATCGATCTGGTCGGTGCGTTGAGCCGCTATTTCGGCCGCCAGCCACGGCTGCCGGAGTGGGTGCTCGACGGGGCGATCCTCGGCCTGAAGAACGGCCGAGAGCATGCGGAGCAGCACCTGAAGACCGCGCTCGAAGAGGGTGCGAAAGTCAGCGCACTGTGGTGCGAAGACTGGGAAGGGTTGCGCATCACCTCGTTCGGCAAGCGCTTGTTCTGGGACTGGCAGTGGAACGCCGAGCGCTACCCGGACCACCAGGCCTGGGTCGGCAGCCTGCATGAGCGCGGATTGCGTTTCCTCGGCTACGTGAACCCTTACCTGTGCAATGACGGTCCACTGTTTGCCGAAGCCCAGGCAGCTGGCTACCTGGCCACCACTGCCGAGGGCGCTACCTACCTGGTCGACTTCGGCGAGTTCCTCTGTGGGGTGGTCGATTTCACCCTGCCGGCGGCGGCGCAGTGGTTCGAAACCCGGATCATCGGTCAGGAAATGATCGACAAGGGGCTGTCAGGCTGGATGGCGGACTTTGGCGAGTACCTGCCGATCGATGTCAAGCTGGCCGGCGGTGCCGACCCCATGCTCGAACATAATGCCTGGCCGGTGCGCTGGGCCGAGGTCAATGCCCGCGCCATTGCCGCGGCTGGGCGCACGGGGGATGCGCTGTTCTTCATGCGCGCCGGGTACAGCGGCGTGCAGGCGCACTGCCCGTTGCTCTGGGCGGGTGACCAGTCGGTCGATTTCAGCCGCCACGATGGCCTGCAGACAGTGATCTGTGGCGCATTGTCTTCAGGCCTGCTGGGCAATGCCTATCACCACAGTGATATCGGTGGCTACACCAGCCTTTATGGCAACTGCCGTACCGCCGAGCTGTTCCAGCGCTGGGCGGAAATGGCGGCGTTCACCCCGGTGATGCGCACGCACGAAGGCAACCGCCCGGACCAGAACCTGCAGTTCTGGCAAGACCCGGCCACCCTGGCGCACTTTGCCCGCATGACTCGGCTGTTCGCCGGCATGAAACCCTATGTCGAAAGCCTGATGGATGAAGCCCAGGCCAGCGGCCTGCCATTGCAGCGGCCACTGTTCCTGCATCACGAACAGGACACCGGCTGCTATGGCGTCCAGGACCAGTACCTGTATGGGCGCGATCTGTTGGTGGCCCCCGTGCATGCCGAGGGTAAAACGCACTGGAGCGTCTACCTGCCGGCTGGCGAGACCTGGCAGCACTGGTGGAGCAGCGAGCGCTTCGAGGGCGGCCAGCGTGTCGAGGTGGCGGCGCCACTGGGGCAACCGCCGGTGTTCAGCCGGGTGGGCAGCCGCTGGCAAGCCTTGTTCGAGAGCCTGACCGTGCTCTGATCCGGCACGGCTACCTGGATTTGTCCCAATGCGCGCCTGCCTTGGCAGGCGCGTCGGCCCACTGCGGCCATGAAAGAGCGCTGCTGACATGAATAACAAGAATCAACGTGTCCTTGGCTTCACCCTGCTGGCCAGCGTCTGCGCGCTGCCCAGTCATGCCGAGCCGATCGTGTGGAAGGCCGGCAACCTCAGCATCAACCCCTACGGTATTCTCGATCTGAACGTGCAGACGGGCTCGTTCAGCAAGACCGCCCCCGACCACACCATGGTCTCGGACGGCAACCTGCAGGCCTCGCGCTTCGGGGTAAAGCTTGACTATGCCCTGGGCGACAGCGGTTACACCCTGCAGGCGTTTGGCGAGCGCGGGCTGGTACTGCGCAGGATCTGGAAGGGCGGGCAGGTCTCGACCAACCGTGGCTATGGCGCGGGCGTGAGTGGCCCGTTCGGCTCGGTGGCCATGGGGAGCCTGTACATGCCAATCTACTGGGTGTTCCTGGATTCGGACGTGGCCTTGTACGGGTTGTCGAACATGGCGGCGATCATGAGCCTGGAGCACACCGCGGTATTGGGCAAAAGCGGCACCGGCGGTTTCTACGACACCACGGTGCGTTACCGCTCGCCTGAAGTGAACGGGTTTTCCACCGAGCTGGGTTACTCCTACGGCAATTCCAGCATCGAAAACGGCCCCAATCAGAATCGCACCAGTGGCTTCAACGTGCGCTATCGCAATGGCTTCACCAAGCTGGGTTATGGCTTCAACCGCCATGAGTCGGCCCCCACCGAAACCAGCAGCGAGCTGTATACCCAGACGACCCACGTGGTGTCGGGCAACTACCAGTGGGGCGGTGTGATCTGGGGCGCCAACTACATGTATACCGAGCGTGATACCGACGCACGCTGGTTCGCCTCGGCGAAGATGGTCAATGCCAGGATCGTCCTCGACGAGCACAATGACCTGACCTTCGGCGTTTCTCAGCGTATCGGCGCAGCCGGCGCCCGGGCCTGGGCGGCTCATGCCGGCTACATCTACTCGTTCAACCCTAATACCCAGCTGTATACCTATGTGTCCCACATCAACAACAACAGCCACTCCACCCAGGGTTTCTCGCTGCTCAGCGAAGATTACCCGAGCGTGGCGGCCGGCTATGACCCTTGGGCAGGCACCTTGGGTATTCGCTGGAGCTTCTGAGTCTTGATACCGATGAGTCACACCGTGCACCCGCTGCTGAAACTCACCTGCGGTGCCTTGAGTGCCGGGGTGTTGCCAAGCCTTGGCGGCGCGCTGGGTTACCTGCGCCTGGGCCGCTTCGAGCTGTTGCGCCCTTGGGACGGCAGCGACAGCGTGCGGCGCAGCGCCTGCTATCCGCTGGTGCCGTACTCCAACCGGATCGCCCACGGGCGCTTTAGCGCCAACGGCCAAGCGCAGCAACTGCGCGGCAACTTCGGCGACCATCCGCACCCGCTGCACGGCCTTGGCTGGCAGCGGGCATGGCAGGTCGATGGCCACTCGCCGCAAAGCTGCAGGCTGAGCTTGCGTCACACCGCCTGCGGCATCGATGCCGAGGATTGGCCGTGGGATTTCGTTGCCTGGCAGAGCCTCGTCCTGAGCGAGGAGGGGCTGTACCTGCACCTGGGGCTCACCAACCTGGGTGAGCAGCCGATGCCGGCAGGGCTTGGCTGGCACCCGTACTTCGAGCGCCAGGGTGAGCTGCAGCTGGGCTTTAGCGCCGCGCAGGTCTGGCAGGCCGGGCCGGATGGCCTGCCGCTCAAGCGTGCGGCGCTGCCCGAGGCCTGGGACTTCAGCCAGCCCCGCGCGGCAGGTGCAGTGGGCCTGGATAACTGCTTCGAGGGCTGGGATGCTCGCGCCAGCCTGTATTGGCCCGACGCTCAGGTCGGCCTGCGCCTGCAGGCGGGCCCAGGGCTTGGGCACCTGGTGGTGTTCACGCCGCCAGCGCCTGCGGATTTCATCGCGGTCGAGCCGGTCAGCCACCTGAACAATGCCATCAACTTCCCTGAGCCCACGGCGCACGGCCTGGTCTGGCTGGCGCCGGGGGCGTCGATCGAACGTGAGTTGCGCTTGCTGCCTGCCAGCGGCAACCTGGAGAACCCTGCATGAATGAAACGTTGAACTGTGTGGTCCGGCAGCCGTCGGAGCTGGGCGAGTGCCCGGTCTGGTCGGTCCGTGAACAGGTCCTGTACTGGGCCGATATCCTGGCCGGGCGGCTGCATCGCCTTGACCCTCGCGATGGCAGCGTGAGCACACTGCAATTGCCCGAGGAACTCGGCTGTTTCGGCCTGCGCGAGCAAGGCGGCTTCATTGTCGCGCTGCGCAGTGGTATCTACCTGCTCGATGCCCAGGGGCAGCTGGGCGAGCGCCTGGCCGAGAACCCGACGGGCGCCGAGTACAGCCGTTTCAACGATGGCCGCGTCGACCCCTGGGGGCGCTTCTGGGCCGGCACGTTGTGGCAGCCGCGTGACCGTAATGGCGGGCAACTGCTGCGGGTCGATGCCGAGCATCGCGCCCAGGTCATGGCGGGCGATGTGATGGTGTCCAACGGCCTGGCCTTCAGCCCGGACCGCGCGTGGGCCTACCACAGCGACACGCCGAACCATGTGCTTTACCGCTACCCACTGGATGAGGATGGCCAGCCCGGCCCACGGCAACTGCTGCGCGAGTTTGCGCGGGGCAGCGGCGGGCGTCCTGATGGCGCGGCTTTTGACAGCGCCGGTTGTTACTGGAGCGCGCAGTTCGACGGCGGCCGGGTGTTGCGCCTGAGCCCTGACGGGCAGGTGCTGGACGAAATCCAGCTGCCGACGCGTTGGCCGACGATGGTCGCCTTCGGCGGTGAGGACCTGCGCACGCTGTACATCACCAGTTCCCGCGAAAACCGCAGTGCCGAAGAACTCGCCGACTGGCCGTTGTCCGGCTGTGTGTTCGCCACCCGGGTCAATGTGCCCGGCTGCGCGGAACCGCTGTTCGCAGGCTGAACCTTTCCCACGCATTCACGAGCTTCCTATCATGAACCGTCATACCGATACGCAATATCCAAGCCTCGCCGACAAGGTGGTCCTCATCAGCGGAGGTGCTTCAGGCATTGGCCGCGCCTTTGTCGAAGCCTTCGTTGCTCAGGGCAGCCGCGTGGCCTTTCTCGATCTCGATGCCGAAGCGGGGCAAGGGCTGGCACAGGCGCTGGGAGCCAACTCGCTGTTCCTGCCTTGCGATGTACGCGACATCGAGCGGTTGCAGGCCTGCGTGGCAGAAGTGGAGCGTACCTGGGGCGCCGTCGATGTGCTGATCAACAACGCCGCCCGCGATGACCGTCATGCCTTGGCCGATATCAGCGTCGAGTACTGGGACGAGCGCATGCAGACCAACCTGCGCCACGCCTTCTTCGCGGCCCAGGCGGTTGCGCCCCGCATGGCGCGTCGCGGCAGCGGGGCAATCATCAACATGGGGTCGATCTCCTGGATGCGCGGGCGCCCCGGGATGGTCTGCTACACCACCGCCAAAGCGGCGTTGAACGGCATGACCCGTACCCTGGCACGTGAACTGGGCGGGCAGGGCATCCGGGTCAACAGCCTGGTACCGGGCGCCATCCGCACCGAGCGCCAGGATGCCATGTGGGCCGCCGACCCCGCTGGCCTGGAGGCGGCCAGCCAGGCCTTCATCGACCAGCAGATGCTCAAGTTCCGCCTGGATGCCAGCGACTGCGCGCGCCTGGCGCTGTTCCTGGCCAGCGACGACAGCCGTGGCTGCACCGGCCAGAACTTCGTTGTCGATGCAGGGTTGTCGATTCAGTAATCCAGCCTGATTGGCGTCAGGGCACTTCTTCAGGGAAAAAAATCGTAGCGCTACGAAATCGATCTGAGTATGCTCCTTAAAGAGAATTTCGCAGCGCTACGATTTTTCGTCGCGCCCTTGTTCAAAGGCTTAGCTCATGTCCGAAAAACACAAGAAAATCGAAGAACTGCGCAGCCAGCGGTGGTTTGCTCCAGACACCATCCGTGCGTTCGCCCACCGTCAGCGTCTGCAGCAGATCGGCCTGCGCCGTGAAGAGTTCATGGGCAAGCCGGTGATTGCCATCCTCAATACCTGGAGCGAGATGTCGCCCTGCCATTCGCACCTGCGTGAACGTGCCGAAGCGGTCAAGCGCGGTGCCTGGGCAGCGGGCGGCTTTCCGGTGGAGTTGCCGGTGCAGTCGGTGGGCGAGGTGATGGTCAAGCCGACCACCATGCTCTATCGCAACCTGCTGGCGATGGAGGCCGAAGAGTTGCTGCGCTCGTTGCCGATCGACGGCGCCGTGCTGCTGGGTGGCTGCGACAAGTCCACCCCGGGTTTGCTGATGGGGGCACTGAGCATGGACCTGCCGGTGATCTACTGTCCGGCCGGGCCGATGTCCAACGGCCAATGGCGCGGCGTCAAGACCGGCGCTGGCACCCACACCAAGAAGTACTGGGATGAACGCCGCCTGGGGCTGATCGACACGGTCGCCTGGGAAGAGCTCGAAGGCGCCATGACCCGCTCGATCGGCACCTGCAACACCGTCGGTACGGCCTCGACCATGACCAGCATCGCCGACGCAATGGGCTTTACCTTGCCCGGTGCATCGAGCATTCCCGCCGCTGACGGTGCGCACCCGCGGATGGCCTCGCAGTGTGGTTCGGTCATCGTCGACCTGGTCTGGCGCGACCGCCGTCCCTCGACCTGGTTGACCGACAAGCATGTCGCCAACGGCGTGGCGGTGTACATGGCCATGGGCGGCTCGACCAACGCGGCGATCCACCTGATCGCCATTGCCCGGCGCGCCGGCATCGACCTGACCCTCGACCAGCTGGCAGCGGCGGCCGCGAAGATCCCGGTGCTGCTCAACCTGTTCCCGTCCGGCACGGCGCTGATGGAGGACTACCATTTCGCCGGCGGCCTGCGCGCACTGATGCGCAAGATCGAACCGCACCTGCACCTGGAATGCGAAGGTGCCACCGGCCAGAGCTGGGACAGCCTGCTGGCCGATGCACCGTGCTACGACGATGACATCATTCGCCCCCTCGACAACCCGGTGGTCAGCCTCGAGCAAGGCGCGACCCTGGCGCTGCTGCGCGGCAACCTGTGCCCCGATGGCGCGGTCATGAAGTCCTCCGCGGCCGACCCACGCCTGCGCCGCCACAGCGGCCCGGCACTGGTCTTCGATGACCATGAGACCCTCAGCCGGATGATCGACGACCCGGCCCTGGAGGTCACTGCGGACACCGTGCTGATTCTGCGTAACGCCGGTCCCGTAGGCGCGCCGGGCATGCCCGAGTGGGGCAACCTGCCGATCCCCAAACGCCTGCTGGAGGCCGGGGTGCGTGACCTGCTGCGCATCTCCGACTCGCGCATGAGCGGCACCCACTATGGCAGTTGCGTCCTGCACGTGGCGCCCGAAGCCGCCGTTGGCGGGCCGCTGGCACTGGTGCGCACAGGCGACATCATCGACCTGGACGTCGCCGCCGGCACGCTGAACATGCGCGTCAGTGACGACGAGCTGGCCCGCCGCCGTGCTGGGCATGTGCCGCAGCACAAGACCTACGGTCGCTCCTTCGCTGCGCTCTACCAGCAGCACGTGACCCAGGCCAATGAAGGCTGCGACTTCGATTTTCTGCAGGCCGGCGAAGCCGTGCCCGAGCCACCCATCCACTGAACCTGCCCAGGACAACTGACCGATGCTCGAACTCAAAGACCCTTCTTTGCTCAAACAACAGGCGTTCATCGACGGCCTCTGGGTGAGTGCCGATTCCGGCGAAACCTTTGCTGTCACCAACCCTGCCACCGGCGAAGAACTGGCGCGCATTCCGCAAATGGGCGCCGCCGAAGCCGAACGCGCGGTGCTGGCTGCGCACCGTGCCTTCAAACCGTGGAAGCGCAAGACCGCCAAGGAGCGCGCCGAGCTGCTGCAGCGCTGGTACGCGCTCATGCTCGAAAATCAGGAGGACCTCGCCCGCCTGCTGACCGCCGAACAAGGCAAGCCACTGGCCGAAGCCCGTGGCGAATTGGGCAACGGCATGTCCTTCGTGCAGTGGTTTGCCGAGGAAGCCAAGCGCGTCTACGGCGACACCATCCCGCAGCCCTCGGCAGACAAGCGCATCATCGTCACCAAGGAGCCGATCGGCGTCACGGCGGCCATCACGCCGTGGAACTTCCCCCACGCGATGATTACCCGCAAGGTGGCCCCGGCCCTGGCCGCCGGTTGCCCGATGGTGCTGCGCCCGGCCAGCCAGACACCACTGTCGGCCCTGGCCCTGGCGGCCCTGGCCGAACGCGCCGGTATCCCCGCTGGCGTGTTCAGTGTGGTCACCGGCAGCGCGACCCAGATCGGCAGCGTGCTGACCGGCCACCCGCTGGTGCGCAAGTTCAGCTTCACCGGCTCCACGCCGGTGGGCAAGCGGCTGATTGGGCAATGCGCCGAGACCGTGAAGAAGGTGTCCATGGAACTGGGCGGCAACGCGCCGTTCATTGTCTTCGATGACGCCGACCTCGACCTGGCCGTGGAAGGCGCGATGCTGTCGAAGTTCCGCAATGCCGGGCAGACCTGCGTCTGCGCCAACCGTATCTATGTGCAGGACGGTATCTACGAACGGTTTGCCGAGAAGCTCGCCGCTGCTGCCTCGGGCCTGCGCCTGGGTAATGGTGTAGAGGCCGGTGTGACCCAAGGCCCGATGATCGATGAGAACGCCGTGCGCAAGGTCGAAGAGCACATCAGTGATGCCCTTGAGAAAGGCGCGCGGCTGATCGCAGGTGGCCAACGCCACGCGCTGGGTGGCAGCTTCTTCGAGCCGACCGTGCTCACTGAAGTTACCGCGCAGATGAAAGTGGCCCACGAGGAAACGTTCGGGCCACTGGCGCCACTGTTCCGCTTCTCCAGCGAGGACGAGGTGGTCGAGCTGGCCAACGCCACGGAGTTCGGCCTGGCCAGCTACTTCTACAGCCGCGATATCGGCCGCGTGCTGCGCGTCAGCGAAGACCTCGAATACGGCATGGTCGGCGTCAACACTGCGGCAATCGCCAACGAGATGGCGCCGTTCGGAGGCGTCAAGCAATCGGGCCTTGGCCGCGAAGGTTCGCGCTACGGCATCGAAGACTATCTGGAAATCAAGTACGTGTGCCTCGGCGGCGTCGACCGCTAAAGCCTGTCACAGGGGGCAGGCGCTGCCCCCTGTGACTGAGCACCCATAAGAACAACAAGCCCCGCATGGAGTAGCCCCATGTCCGATACCCCCAATGCGCGCCGCCGCTTCCTGCAAGGCGGCCTGGCGCTAATCCCGCTGGTGACGCTAGCCAGCCACGGCGTTCCGACCGCTTTCGGCGATACACCTCGTCAGCCAGCCACCCCGCAACTGCAGCCGGACGACTATCGACCACGGTTCTTCACAGACGTTGAATGGGCGTTCGTGCAGGCGGCCTGTGAACGACTGATCCCCACCGATGAACTTGGGCCAGGCGCCATCGCCTGTGGCATCCCCGGGTTCATCGATCGTCAGATGGACACGCCCTACGGCCACGGCGCGTTGTTCTACAGCCAAGGTCCGTTCATTACCGATCAGCTGCCGGAGCTCGGCTATCAAGGCCGCCTTGCGCCCCGGGACATTCTGCGGCTGGGCATTGCCGGCTGCGATCAGTGGTGCCGGCAAACCCACGGCCAACCTTTTGCCGGGCTCGCCAGCCTGATGCAGGCGCAGGTGTTGCACCTGCTGGAAGAGGGTAAGGTGCCGTTGGAAGCGTTGCCCAGTTCGCAGTTCTTCAATCAGCTGCTGCGCAACACCCGCGAAGGTTACTTCGCCGACCCTGTCTACGGCGGCAATCGTGATATGGCGGGGTGGAAGATGATCGGTTTCCCCGGTGCCCGTGCCGACTTCATGGACTGGATCGACCACCCCGGCGAGCGCTATCCGCTGGGGCCGGTGTCGATCAGTGGGCAAAGGGGGTAGACATGGCGATCAAACATCCCCCGGTGGACGTGGTGCTGGTCGGCCTGGGCTGGACTGGCTCGATCATGGGCATGGAAATGACCGACGCGGGCCTGCAGGTACTGGCCCTTGAGCGCGGCGAGATGCAGGACACGCCCACCACGGCGAACTACCCCAACGTTATCGACGAGCTGGCGTACACCGTGCGCGGCAAGCTTTACCAGGACCTGGCCCGCGAGACGGTCACGTTCCGGCACAACATCAGCGGTGTCGCGGTACCGTACCGCCAGCATGGATCGATCCTGCTCGGCACCGGTGTCGGTGGCTCGGGCTTTCACTGGAACGGCCTGACCTGGCGCGCCCAGGCGAGTGACCTGCGCCTGCGCAGCCATTACGAAGAGCGTTATGGCAAGCACTTCATCCCCCAGGGCATGACGATCCAGGACTTCGGCGTCAGCTACGAAGAGCTCGAGCCGTACTTTGCCCGTTTTGAAGCGGTTGCAGGGATCGCTGGCAAGGCCGGTAACCTCAACGGCACCGTGGTCAAGGGTGGCAACCGTTTTGAAGCACCACGCAGCAGCGAGTTTCCACTGCCAGCGCTGAAAGATGTGTATGGCGCGCAGTTGTTCGCCAAGGCCGCACGCGAACTGGGCTACGAGCCGTTCCCGATTCCTGCCGCCAACGCCTCCGAGCCTTACACCAACCCCTACGGTGTGCGCATGGGGCCGTGCAACTTCTGCGGGTTCTGCGAGAACTACGGGTGCTACATGTATTCCAAAGGCGCGCCGCAGACCACGATCCTGCCGGTGCTGCTCAAACGTCCGAATTTCAAGGTCAAAACCCAGGCGCAGGTGATCAAGGTCAACCTCGACAGCAGCGGCAAACTGGCCACTGGGGTGACCTACATCGATGCCCAGGGCCGCGAGGTCGAGCAACCCGCGCAACTGGTGATCCTCACGGCCTTCCAGCTGCACAACGTGCGCCTGTTGCTGCTGTCGGGGATCGGCAAGCCCTATGACCCGGTCAGCGGGGATGGGGTGGTGGGCAAGAACTATGCGTACCAGATGAATGGCGGTGTCAGCGTGATGCTGCCCAAGGGCACGCAACTCAATCCGTTCATTGGCGCCGGTGCCGGTGGCCAGGCCATCGACGACTTCAACGGTGACAACTTCGACCACGCGCCGCTGGGCTTCCTTGGCGGGGCGAACATTCGTCACAACCGCACCGGTGGGCGCCCCATCGGCCAGGCGACCACACCCAAGGCTGCGCCCAAGTGGGGCAAGGGCTGGAAAGCCGCGACCCAGGACAGTTATCAACGCCTGATGGGCATCAACGCTCAAGGTTCGGTCATGGCCTATCGCGACAGCTACCTGAGCCTGGACCCGACCTACCGCGATGCCTACGGCCAGCCGCTGCTGCGCATCACCTTCGACTGGCACGACAACGAGTTCAAGATGACCCAGTACACCGTGGACAAGGCGCAGCGTATCGCCGAGGTGCTCGGTGGCAGCGTCGAGAACAATGCCAAGAAGCCCGGCAGTCATTACGACACCCGGGTCTATCAGAGTACCCACACCACGGGTGGCGCGATAATGGGCAGCGACCCCGCCTCCAGTGTCGTCAACCGATTCCTGCAATGCTGGGACGTACATAACGTGTTCGTCACGGGTGCGTCGGCATTCCCGCAGAACTTCGGCTATAACCCGACCGGTCTGGTGGGGGCCTTGACCTATTGGGCCGCGCACCACATCCGTGAGCACTACCTGCCCAACCCCGGGCCGATGGTGCAAGCATGAGGTACGCAAATATGAAATACCTCGCCTCATTGCTGGCCTATGCGGGTTTGTTGGCTACACCTGCGCACGCTGGCGAAGACCCCTTGGTTGCCAAGGGCCGTTATCTGGCACGAGCGGGGGACTGCGTCGCTTGCCACACTGCCAAGGATGGCAAGCCGTTTGCCGGCGGCCTGCCGATGGCAACGCCGATTGGCGTGGTGTACTCCACCAACATCACCCCGGACCGTCAAACCGGTATCGGGACATACCGTTTCGAGGACTTTGACAAGGCTGTTCGCCATGGCGTCGCCAAGGCCGGTTACAGCCTGTATCCGGCGATGCCTTATCCGTCGTATGCGCGGGTGTCCGATGAAGACATGCAGGCGCTGTACGCGTACTTCATGCACGGTGTCACGCCGGTGACCCAAGCTACTCAGGCCCCGAACATTCCCTGGCCGCTATCGATGCGTTGGCCACTGCATGTGTGGCGCAACCTGTTCGCACCAAGCGTCGACACGGCTGCTGCTGACACGCCGATGCAAGACCCTGTGCTTGCGCGGGGCGCGTACTTGGTAGAAGGGCTCGGCCATTGCGGCGCCTGCCATACGCCGCGTGCGTTCAGCCTGCAGGAAAAAGCGCTCGGCGCTAGCGAAGGCGAAGCATTTCTCGCAGGTGGTGACGCGCAGGAAGGGTGGGTCGGAAAAAACCTCAGGGGGGATCATCGACACGGCCTGGGAAGCTGGAGCGAGGCTGAGCTGGTCGACTTTTTCAAGACCGGGCGAACGGACAAAGCGGCAGTCTTCGGCAGTATGAGTGAAGTGGTGGTGCACAGCCTGCAGTATCTGACCGATGAAGACCGGTTGGCGATCGCCCGATACCTCAAGCAGTTGCCAGCGCTCGATCCGGACGATCGCCCTCACGTTGCGGACCCTGCCACCTATCAGGCACTGCATGACGGCCTGACTCCGACCCTGGGCGCAAGGCTCTACGCGGATAACTGCATGGCTTGCCACCGCAGTGACGGCAAGGGCTACGCGCAGGTCTTTCCTGCATTGGCCGCTAACCCTGTGCTGAATGTCGACGATCCGCAATCGTTGATTCGCCTGGTGCTTGAAGGCGGGACATTGCCTTCGACCCACGCCGCACCGACGTCGTTCAGCATGCCGCCGCTGGGGTGGCGCCTGAGCGACAATGAGGTGGCCCAGGTGTTGAACTTTGTCCGAGGTGCCTGGGGCAACTCCGGAGTGCCGATCACTGCAAGCTCCGTTGCTCGAATACGCGACGCGTTGTCAGCTGACGCATTGCGAGTACCTGGAATGCAGAAATAGAGTGCGGTTTCAGATGCCCTGAGAGTTCAAATGGAGCTGATCAATCTGCCACGCTTGAGCGGCGCATTTCACCGTCTACTAATCGCAATAATCCCAGCGGATTGGTATTTTGCAGCGCCGGGGGCAGTAACTCGTCCGGGTAATTCTGGAAGCAGACCGGACGTAGGAAAGCGTTCTATCGCGACCGCCTGGGCTTCGTCACCACCGACAGCTTCATGGGCGTCGGCCCGTTCATGCGCACAGCCGGCATGGACGACCACCACTGCCTGTTCATGATTCAGACGCCGCCGCACATGCAGGGCTGCGAGCACTTCACCTTCCACATGGGCAGCGGCACCGAGGTGCTGCTGGCTGGCACGCGCTTCCAGCAGAACGGCTGGACCAGCTTTTGGGGCCCAGGCCGGCACCTGCTGGGCTCCAACTGGTTCTGGTACTTCAACAGCCCGCTGGGGGTTACCCGGTGAACCTGCAAGCCAGCCTCGAGCTGCTCAACCAGTTGCGCAACCCCAATTGGCCACCGGTGCTGGTGTATGCCAGCAGCGTCGTGGTGTACGGCGGTGAGTTGCCGGCTCGCATGGACGAAGGCCAGCCGGCGTCACCTCAACTATCTTATGCAGCGCACAAGCGCAGGGTGGAAATCGCCTTGCTGGACCTGTCACGCACATGGATGCGCCCTGGCACTATGCGTCAGTGAAACGGGAGATGCTTCAATCATCTGGGAAGGGCACAAGGCCGGGCGGGATATCGGTTATGGGCAGATGGAAAAGCTGGCCAACCTGGAGCAGTTACCTGATTTCGGTTTTCTGGTGAGTTGTTTTCCGTACAAGATCCGCCATGCCTCGGCCGGGTTTGTTCGAGCTGTCGCAATAATGGAGTAAATGAGCGCTGGTACAACCATTCCCCCATCAGGCGCAGCATGACCCCGGAAGGCTTCTTGGCCGCCTATAGACTGTCAGGGTCGCCAAAGAACATCTGAATTCGCGACCGCAACCACCGCTCCGCCGGGTCGTTGTCTTGCGCCCCGCGCCAGGCCATGTGCAGTTCGAAACTGCGCACCGATATCGGCAGGTCCTCGGCCCGCAATCCGCCCGCCGCGGTCAGCACATCGGCCGTATAGTCCGGCACAGTGGCCACGATGTCTGTCCCCGCCAGCAAACTCCCCAGCCCGTTGAACTGCGGCACCGCCAGCACCACGTGGCGCTTGCGGCCAATCTCTTCCAGGGCTTCGTCGATGAACCCGGACAGGTCACCGGCAAACGACACCAGCGCATGCGGCCGCGCGCAGAAGTCGTCCAGGGTGATGCTGCCGGGCACACTGTCGGCACGCAGCAGCTTCGGCATGCTGCGGCGCAGTACCTTGCGCTTGGCGTTGGCCGGTAGTTCGCTGGTGTAGCTGACCCCCACCGAAATCTCGCCCGAGGCCAGCAACGTCGGCATCAGCAGGTAGTTGACCCGCCGCACCACCAGCACGATGCCCGGCGCTTCGGCGCGGATGCGCTTGAGCAGCTGTGGTAGCAGGGCGAACTCGGCATCGTCCGACAGGCCGATGCGGAACACTGCGTTGCTGGTGGCGGGGTCGAACTCGGCAGCGCGGCTGACTGCAGTGGAAATCGAATCCAGCGCCGGGGACAGCAGGGCGAATATCTCGTGGGCCCGCGCCGAGGGTTCCATGCTGCGGCCGGTGCGCACAAACAGCGGGTCGTCGAACAGGTTGCGCAGGCGCGACAAGGCCGCGCTGATGGCCGGCTGGCCGAGGAACAGTTTTTCCGCAGCGCGGGTCACGCTGCGCTCATGCATCAGCGTTTCGAACACGATCAGCAGGTTGAGGTCTACGCGACGCAGGTCGTTTCGATTCATCGGTGCGCTTCGCCTAAAGTGGGGCAGGGGTGAATCTTACGGCCAAAGGCTGTTACCCTGCACGGGTTTAGGGGGACCCATTGCAGGGAAAGTCAGGTGCCCAATCGATGACAAGCATGTCGACTATTAATGACCACTGATGGTCTAACCGTCAAAGCCCGGATAAAGTCAGTGGTAATTAGAGGTTCACAAAGGCGAGGTATGCGATGTCCCGCATGATCCGTTTCCACAAGTTCGGCGCTGCCGATGTGCTCCGTTGCGAGGAGCAGGCCGAACCGTCACCCGCTGCCGACGAGGTACAGATCCGCGTCCAGGCGATTGGCGTCAGCTGGTATGACGTGCTCTGGCGCCAGAACCTGGCGCCGTCCCAGGCACGCCTGCCGGCGGGCATCGGCCACGAAATGGCCGGGGTGGTGACTGCGGTCGGTGAAGGGGTCGAGGACATTGCGGTGGGCGACCGCGTCGCCAGCTTCCCGGCCACCAGTGCCAACGATCACCCCGTGTATGGCGATGTCATCGTGCTACCGCGTACGGCCATTACCCGTTACCCGGATGTGCTCACGCCGATCGAGGCGAGCGTGCACTACACGCCGTTGCTGATCGCCTATTTCGCCTACGTTGACCTGGCCCGGGCCAAGGCCGGGCAGACCGCGCTGGTAACCGATGCCAGCCATTGTGCCGGCCCCGCTTTCGTCCAGTTGGGCAAGGCCCTGGGGCTGAAGGTGTTTGCTGCTACCAAAGAAGCGGAGCAGCGGGATTACCTGTTGGGCCTGGGGGCCGACAAGGTGATTGTCACGGAGGAACAGGACCTGTTGCTGCAGGTTGGCAAGTACACCGATGGCCGCGGCGTGGACATGGTCCTCGATGGTATGGGCGGTCCGCAGATGTCGCTGCTGGGCGATGTGCTGGCGCCACGTGGCAGCCTGGTCCTGTATGGCCTGCAAGGCGGTAACCAGACGCCGTTCCCGGCCTGTGCAGCCTTCCAGAAGAACATCCAGTTCTACGTGCATTGCATCGGTAACTTCACCGGCAAGCCGGAGCTTGGCATCAGCCAGGACCAGGTCGCGCTGCAGCGTGCCTTGCGCGATATCAACCAGTTCACCGCCGACCAGTTGCTGACACCGCAAATCATCAAGGTGTATCCGTTCGAGCAGGTGGTGGAGGCGCATCGTTACATGGACCAATGCCCTTGTGGTGGGCGGGTGGTACTGGACATGGCGCAACACTGACAGCTGTTTGCATTGCTGATGAACCCGGGCTGAGTCCCGGGTTTTTTGTGCGCGAAACAGAATGATTTAAATGCCAACTATAAGAATATTCCTACATTAAAATCAGTCGCGGACTACATATAAGGCGATGGCCTGGCGTTTTGTGGAAATATTCCGCCAACAATTCGGTCTTGAACGATTTCGGCTCGGCGTTCAGTGTATATCCGCCGTCGTGCTGAATGGTTTTTTTACCCCGATCTGTATCTTATATTCGCTCTGCATCCCCCGATAATGGCACGATGATAGTTTGCGCAAGGAGCGTGGAATGAGCATGGCTATGCCTGAGGATGAGCTGTGTTTGGTAGCGGCGGGCTGTCGCGGTGGCGAGTATTTTTCGATGGTCTGGCGACAGTGATGCGTTACGTAATTACTTCAATTTGATTGTAGGAAATTTCTTCCGGGTAAGCGCAGGGCGTGTTGAATCTTGAATACAGGATTCGGCACGCGTTGGCTGCATGAAGTTGATGAGGTGATTTCGTGACGGCTATTCACGATCAGGCAATGCATTATATCTACCAACAAGTGCTCGAGCGTTTGTTGAGCCAAATGTCACAGGCGCAACGCGCGTCCCTTCAATTGCTGATACAACGTTTGCTGGTCGCTGCAGGTGGGCCAGAGTATATCGGTACGTTCCGCGTGCTGGTACTGCAAGGTTGCGATCGCCACAGTGCCAGGTTGCTGGCCATGCTGCGTGCGGCACAACTGAGCATTGCCCTGCGTGCGCCGGTAACCTTTCAGTTGCGGGTACTCGTGGTCAGCCTGCCGGTGGCTGCCAGCGATACGTTGGAATTCCACGAGGGCAGTTTCAGTGCCCTGTTCATGCAGGATGACCCGCGGGTTCAGTTACAGATGATCGAAGGGCGCGAAGTGGTGCCCTTCAGCCGTCGGTCTTCGGCAGCGCCCGACCGCTGGCTGCTGGCGAGAAACGCCCTGCTGATGTTCGGGCACATGGTCGATGCCAGGCCCGAAGCCCTGCTGGGTAGCCGGCTGCACCTGGAGCTGGCGGATGCCGCGTGTTCTGCGCTGCAGGCCGCGACACCGGCCGATGTCTTGATCACTGCCATTCCCGTACGCCAGCGGCGCCGCTACCTGGCGTGGGCCCGGCGTAGTCTGCGCCTGGCAGGGGAGCGCGGCCCCCATGTGTTGCATCACTGCCTGGCGGCGCTGGCCCACGGGCTGAGCCGGTTGCACGGCGCAGCCGATGCCTCGCCGGGCAGCCTGGCGAAGCCCACACAGGGCGATGCCGCGCAGGAGGCATCGTTGCGGCTACTTGCCATAGATGACCTGCTGCCGCATCTGCTTGAAGGGCAGCAACTGGATGCCATGTTGGGTGCTGGTCTCGAAAAGGCCGATGATGCCTGGCCATTGGCAGCGTTCGTCGATCCGAACGCTCGGGGCCAGTTGCACCAACTGCGCGCCCGCAGCCTGGAGCTGCAGGCCGCTCGCCCGGCGCTTTCGCTGGCGAACCCGTCGGGTGATAGCAAGACTCGCGATGGGCACACCCTGGCGCTGGGCAAAGCCTACGGTATCAACCAGACTCAACTGGTGTGCCTGCTGTTCAGTCCCTTCGCCAGGCAGGGAAAGAAGCTCGAGCATTTTCTGCAGTGCCGGCATGCAGACATGCTGGTAGCGCTGCCGTACCTGCACCGGGCCCTGCAAGGCAAACCCTGCCCCGATGCGGTGCGGGACTGGCTGGTGAATACCAGTGGCCTGCCGCTGGTGCAGTTACGGGCAATCTATGAGGGGCGCATGCCGCTGACTGCCTGGCGCTTACAGAGCAACCTGGCCCGCCGCGATGTGCACCTCAGGTTGCTGCCACGGCCTTCGTCGGGGCGCCGCCGTAGCCCAGTGGCGTTGCCTTGAAAGGGCCAGCGGTTCCCGGCGAGTTCGCCTATCGCAAGGTGTACCGCTACCTGGAGGCGTTGATCGAGCAGGGCTCAGGCGTTGGCCCCTGCAAGTTACCGTCGTTACGTGCACTGTCCCGACGGTTGCGGGTGTCATTGGCGACTGTGCAGAGTGCCTACAACCTGCTGGAGGAAGAAGGCCGGGTCCAGTGTCTGCCGAGGTCCGGCTACTACGCTCAGGTCGCTGCAAAGGCGCAGGCAGCGCCCATGTACCCGCAGTCTCCCTTGCCGGTACAGCCACTGCTGGAGCGTGCGCTGCTAGGCCACGAGCGGCGCATGGCCCGTCAGCGCGCCAGCAGCGTTGCACCCAGGGAGATGCTCGGCGACTCCCGTCTGCGCAATGCCTTGGCTGAGCGTTATACCCGTTCCTCCAGCCAGTACTGGCGTGCCGAGGACGTTCAACTGGCCCCTGACGTGCAAGCGTTGCTGGAGACGGTGCTCGCAGGGCTTGCCTTGCAGGGCGGGACGGTACTGGTGCAGTCGCCCTGTTGCTGGCAGGTGTTGCGCGCTTTGGCGCGTGCTGGCATGCGGGTGCTGGAAGTGCCTGCGGATAGCCGCGGCAACCCGGACCTGCGTGCCTTGGCCCGGTTGCTGGGCGGCGAGCCGGTGTGCATGCTGGTCATGCCGTCTTGCCTGGGCATGCCACAAGGGCGGCTGGTGTCGCCGCACTACCAGCAGCAGCTTGGTCAGCTACTGGACCAGCATGCTGTCTGGTTGCTGGAAAACGACCTGGACAGTGAGCACTGTTACAGCGGGCCGCCACACACGCGCCTGCGCGACTGGGTCGACCCCCGCTGGCTGTTGGTGCTGGGGGCATTCGAGGCGGCAGTGGGTGCCGAGGCACCTTACGCCTATGTGCTGGGCCATGATGCGGCACTGGCCAAAGCGTTTGCCGAACGGGCATTTCGGCTTGCACCGCTGCGCCTGCAAGCGCTTGCCCTGATGCTGGGCAAAAGGCAGATCGAGATGCAGCTTGTCCAGCTGCGTACCGACCTGCACAGACGTACACAGTACCTGGTACGCGCGCTGGAGTTGCAGTTCGGTCAGCGGGTGGCGTTGCAGATGCCCCAGGGCGGACGAATGCTGTGGGTGCGTTTTCGCCAACCGCTGGAGTGGGATTGCATTGTTGCGGCGTTGGCAGGTTCCGCCTTGCATGCACTGCCGGGCTGGCAGTTCAGCCTGCAGGGGCGATACCAGCAGTACCTGGCACTGGTGTGGCTGGGTGACCAGCCGGGTGACCTGCAACAGGCGGTGGAGCGCCTGGCGCAGGCGCTGGAGCCGCGTTGTGGGCGGCCCGCCGGCGTGTCACGCTGACTGCGCATGCTCTTGCCCCTGGCGCAAGCGGGTACTGAGCAACGCTGCCAGCACCAGCAATGCGGCAATGATCCACAAACCGTTGCGGGTGCTGCCGGTGGTCTGCTCGATCAGGCCCATCACCGACGGGCCGATGAATCCACCAAACAGGCCGCAGGTGGTAACGAACGCCAGGCCCGCCGCCAGGGCGCTGCCACTCAGCCTGCTGGACGGGAAGACAAACAGGATCGACTGCACCACGAACAGCATCAGCGCGGTCAGGGAAAACCCGATCAGGCCGATGAACGAGTTGGCCAGCGACGCCAGCAGCAACCCTGTCGCCATGGTCAGCAGGCCGCCAAACAGCAGGGTGCGGCAACGGCGTGGCGAGGTGGCCAGGCGTGGGAAGGTGGCAGCACCGATGGCAGCAGCAACCCACGGCACGGCAGTCAGCAGGCCTATCTGGAAGGGGGATAGCGCAGCGTAAGTGCCGATAATGCCGGGCAGGAAGAAAATCACGGTGTAAATGGTGATCTGGTGCACGAAGTACACCGAGATCGCCAGCCAGATCTGCCGGTCGCGGAACATCTGCCCCAGCTTGCTCTGCTGGGGCGCGGCAGCCCGTTCGGCCGCCAGGCGGCGTTCGATGTCCTGGGCGTCGGCCGCCGACAGCCAGGGCGCCGAGGCTGGGCCATCGGGCAGCTTTTTCCACACCACAACGGCCAGGGCCACGGCGGGCAAGCCTTCGAGTACGAACAGCCACTGCCAGCCATGCCAGCCCAGTACGCCGTCCATTTCCAGCAGGGCACCGCCCAGTGGGCCGCTGAGGATGTTGGCCAGGCACACGCCCAGCAGGAAGTAACCCGTGGCGCGGGCGCGCTGCTCACGGTCAAACCAGTAGGTCAGGTACAGCATCACCCCAGGAAACAGGCCTGCTTCGGCCACCCCTAGCAGCAGGCGCATGATATAGAACGACGTTTCTCCCTGGACGAAGGCCATGCCCGCCGAGAGCAGGCCCCAGGTGATCATGATGCGGGTAATCCAGAAGCGTGCGCCCACCCGGTGCATGATCAGGTTGCTCGGCACTTCGGCCAATGCATAGGTAAGGAAGAACAGGCCCGCCCCCAGGCCATAGGCCGCTGCTGACAGGCCCAGGTCGATGCCCATGCTGGCTTTTGCCAGGGCGATGTTGGTGCGGTCGAGAAAGCTCATCACGTAGACGACGATGAGCAGTGGCATCAATTTGCGTAACAGCAGGCCATTCAGGCGCTGCTCGGTGGTGGCGGCAGGGGCCGAAGCCGCTGCACGGGTGAGGGTTGTCATTGTTTTTTTCCCCGTGAAAAGTGCTGGTGGTGTGCCCGTAGCGGGCACACCAGGCGTGTTGTTCAGGAACGGTTGATATCGAGCCACACCGCGCCGTTGGGGTACTGGTAGCGCTCCAGGGTGTCGGCATGCATTTCGATGCTGTAGCCCGGGCGTTGCGGTGGCATGTAGCGCCCACGGCGGATCACCACCGGGTCGATGAAGTGCTCATGCAGGTGATCGACGTACTCCAGCACCCGATTGTGCAGCGAAGCAGACACTGCGATGTAGTCGAACAGGGCGATGTTCTGCACATATTCGCACAGCCCGACACCGCCGCCGTGCGGGCAAACCGGCACGTCGTACTTGGCCGCCATCAGCAGCACGATCAGCACTTCGTTCAGGCCACCCAGGCGGGCGGCATCCAGCTGGCAGAAATCCAGCGCACCGGCCTGGAACATCTGCTTGAACATGACCCGGTTATGGCAATGCTCACCCGTGGCCACACCGATCGGCGCGATGCGCTGGCGAATGGTGGCGTGGCCGAGAATGTCGTCCGGGCTGGTCGGCTCTTCGATCCACAGCGGTTCGAAGGCGGCCAGGCGGCGCATGTTGGCGACTGACTCCTCCACGCCCCACACCTGGTTGGCATCCATCATCAGGGTGCGTTCCCAACCGATTTCGTCGCGCAGGATGCTGGCGCGGCGTATGTCTTCTTCCAGGTCGGCGCCGATCTTCTGCTTGATGTGGGTCCAGCCATCCTCCACGGCCTCACGGGCCAGTTTGCGCATTTTATCTTCGCTGTAACCCAACCAGCCTGGCGCGGTGGTATAGCCGGGGTAGCCTTCGCGCAGCATCTGCGCCTCTCGTTGGGCCTTACCCGGTGCCTGGCGGCGCAGCAGGGCAATGGCTTCCTCGGGGGTGAGCACGTCTGTGACGTAGCTGAAGTCCAGGCAGCCCACCAACTGTTCAGGCGTCATGTCCGCCAGCAGTTTCCATACCGGTTTACCTTCGTGCTTGGCCCACAGGTCCCACACCGCGTTGATGATGGCCGCAGTGGCCAGGTGGATCACGCCTTTCTCAGGGCCTAGCCAGCGCAGTTGGCTGTCGCTGACGGTAAAGCGGTGCCAGAAACCGCCCATGTCGGCGGTGATTTCTTCGAGGCTGAGGCCGACGATCAGGGGTGCCAGCGACTGCACCGCTGCTGCGCAGATCTCGTTGCCGCGGCCGATGGTGAACGTCAGGCCGTGGCCCTCAAGGGCCTCGGCGTCGGTGTGCAGCACCACGTAGGCTGCCGAATAGTCGGGGGCGCTGTTCATGGCGTCGGAGCCGTCCAGCGACAGCGAGGTCGGAAAACGGATGTCGCGAACGCTCAGGTGGGTAATACGTATGCTCATGGTCGACTCTTGTTCTGCTCAAGCGCTGGGAGACCTGACTGTAGGTTGTCGAGCGATACAGGCATAATCGCCAATTCTTAATCAGCGATACCGGATTCGATATGTCTCGCTTGCCACTCGACCCCATCCAGGCGCCACCCAGCCTCGGCGCATTGAAGATCTCCAGCCGCCAGATCACGCTGCTCAATGCCCTGGGCGAGTTCGGCAACCTGCGCCGTGCCGCCGCCGCGATGCACACCACGCAACCGGCGGCGAGCCTGTTGCTGCAGCAGCTTGAGGAGCGCCTTGGCGTGCGTTTGTTCGAGCGCTTGCCGCGGGGCATGCAAGCAACGCTTTATGGCGAGGTGATGATCCGCTATGCGCAGAACGCGTTACATGAGTTCGAGCATGCCCAGGCACAAATCGCCGAACTGGCGCGCGGGGCCTCGGGCCTGGTGCGGGTGGGCAGCGTCATGGGCCCGGTGCCCGGCGTTCTGACCAAGGCGGTACTGGCCTACAAGCGCGACCATCCCAAGGTGCGCATTTCGCTGGAAGTGGGCACCAGCGATACCTTGCTGCCGGCGTTGTTGCGCGGCGACTTCGACATGGTGGTAGGCCGCCTGCCAGACCAGAGCGACAGCCAGGACCTGAACATCGAACTGTTTGAAGGCGGTGAGCAGATGCGCGTGATTGCCCGCGCCGGGCACCCTCTGGCGGCGGCGGCCGGGTTGCAATTGGCTGACCTGGTGGCCCTGACCTGGATACTGCATCCTATCGGCAGCCCGATGCGCCGCCGTGTTGAAAGTGCGCTGCAGGCCGGGGGCATGGTGCAGTCACTGGACATTGTTGAAACCGCCTCGATTCTGGCCACCACTGCCATGCTCGAAGCGTCCGAGATGATTGCGGTGGTGCCCAATGACGTAGCCGAGCATTATGCCCGCTATGGCATGGTGGCCATTTTGCCGGTAGAGCTGCCGCTGGCCATGGCCAACCTGGGCGTGCTGACCCTGCGCTCGCGGCCCAACTCGGTTGCCCTGGATACCTTGCTGCGCTACCTGCGGGCGCAATAACCCTGCCTTTTCACCTGCCTGAGGCCTGCCGCCGATGTCGCCGGACCTGACCCATTCCAGCTTTTGCAACTTGATCTTTTCGGCTTACAACGCGGGGTCTAGAGATGATGTTGTCATAACGCTGGCATTACTTGCAAAAAGAGCCTCTGCGCGACCTCCGGCTCCCACGTCAGCAGAGGGCATCCAGCGACCATAAACCTTGGCGATCATGGTCCAGTCTTTGTGGCCCATTTGCTGAGCAACCCACATTGGATTTTCGCCAGCGCTGAGCATCATCGAGGCGTATGTGTGTCGGCTCTGGTAAGGGCGACGCCACCGCACGCCCGCTTTTTTCATTGCGGGAACCCAAATCACTCGGTAGATGTAGCCGGCATGTCGCCATGGTTCGCCAGTGATGGTGTTCAGGAACACATGCTTTCCGGCCAGGAAGGTCAGTTCCTTCTGCTTGAGCAGCGCCTCTCTTGCAGGGCCAAGCAGCTTAACCGTTCTCCTGCTAGATGCGGTTTTGGTCGACTCGGGAACCTTGGCAGCCCTGGTCTTGGCCCGAACAATTCGGATTTCCCCAGCGATCCAATCAATATCCCCCCACTCCAGCGCGATTAGCTCACTAGGACGAAGGCCCGTCCAGAACGCGAACTGCAGCTGAGCCCACGTCTCCCCCCGCGCCGCCCTGAGCAGCGCCTCCTGCTCCTCCCGGGTGAACGGATCTACGTCATCCTCCTCCTTGATCTCCTCCCGATTCTTGTATGCCCATCCCGAAAGCGGGTTGCTCTCAATGATTTCGTCCTCTACTGCGTCATTGAGCGCCGACCGAAAGCAGGTCTGAACTGTGGTCAGCCTACTGTTCGAAACCTGGTAATCGGACAACTGATCCTTGATTACCTTCTTGTTGAGCTCTCCGAGCGACAGATCCCCAAACATTGGCTTGAGTATCGATCTGATGATTGACCGGTATAGGGCCGTGGTGCTCGATTTGAAGGTCTTCGTTTTCCGCTCCAGCCATTCGTCCAGGTAGACGCCGATATTCTGGTTTGAGCTGGCCCTGGCAAACTGGGCGGCGCGCTTTGATCGCGGGAATGTGGCGGCGTAATCGAATGTTCCATTTGATATGGCGTACTCGATTGCCGACTTGTGCTGCTCCGCCTTTTTCAGGTTAGCGGCGGTGGGCTTGAGCTGGACCCGCTCCCGGCACCGGACGCCCTGGTATTGGAATGTGATTTCGATACTACTTGAAGACGCGGGCCTGACGCCTCCCCCATCTCTACCCATGAGTAATACCCCTCAACGTCAATTAGGATTCTTCCGTCTGGCGCCTTGCGCCAAACCATGTGTTTTGGCCATTTGCCGTCGCGGATTTTGGTCCTTATGGCGTCTGGTGTGTACCCAGATTCGCGAGAGAACTGTTCCACGGTCTTGTATCGGACCATGATGGGCCTCCTCAGGCCAAGAAGTGATGCCCGACCTGCGCCGCCCGGGCGGCTTCCTCGGTGCGGAACATGAGCCGTGTTTTGCTGGTGCGGCCCCAGCTGTTGTATTCGACGTCGACCCACCAGTGGCCGAACTTGCGGTACGGCTCGCCTAGGATCTTCGTGACGTAGCAGTCGATCAGGTTCATGGATGGCTCCCGGCTCAGTCCCAGCTGAGCTTGGCGGGCGTGGGCGGGATGGTTTCGAGCGTGGCCAGGTTCAACAGGGTGAAATACCCGCCGTCCTGCGGCCGCCAGCCCATGGTGTCGATGTGGATTACGTTGCCGAGCGCTGCCGGCTTGTGCAGCGGCGTGTGGCCCACGACCAGCGCCCGGACGCCTGCAACACCTTCGGTCTCGCCCAGTTCAATGCGGCTTCGCGACCACATGCAGGTGTTCTGCGTCAGGCGCAACTGCTTGGCAGTCTCCGGCGCTTCAAGCGCGGCCCGCAGTTGATCCCAGGACGGGAATGGGCAGTCGGCGTGCACGACACCGACCAGGCCGCCGGGCGTCTCCACCTCGATGGCGATCGGCAGCTCGCGGAACTGGGCGGCGAACTCGCGTTGCTCATCCCAGGACAGGCCGGCGAACCATGCGCCCCCGTTGTACACCCAGTTGTCCACGTCGCAGGTATCGAATCTGCAGACGTAGTCGTCGTGGTTACCGCGCACCGGGTGGAACCAGGGCCTTGCCAGCCATTCGAGCACGTTGCGGCACTCTGGCCCGCGGTCGACCAGATCGCCGACGCTGAACAGTCGGTCAGCCTTCGGATCGAAGCCGGCTACGTCCAGGGCAGCCTGCAGCCGGGTAAAGTGCCCATGAATGTCGCCGACCGCGAAATCGCGGCCAGCCGTGTTTGCGGTGAAGCGCTTGATGCGCACCACCTCGATGTTTTCGAGCATGCAGAATCCTCACCCGCGCATGTCGGCGGGCGTGAGTAGTAGGGGGAGGGGTTCGGTTACAGCAGGTGTGCGCCGGACTCGAGCATCCCGTCGCGATCCTCGCGTAGGCTGTCGCGCTCCTTGGCCAGGCGCTGGATCTCGCGGTGCAGGTACTTGGCGATGGTCTCGCCGCCGCGCAGGTCGTTGGGCTTGACGCCTTTCAGGATGGCCTCAAGCTCGTTCACGCTGAATTGCTCGATCATGGCGCCACCTGCTTGCGGTAGCCGGCGTCGTGCAGAGCCGCGATCGCGCAATCGACATACTCGCGGGCAGTTAGGAGCTCACCTGCACTGAAGTCCAGCTGGGCATCCGCTGCCATCTGGTCGATTGCAGATTTCCGCTGTTCCGCCGCGATCTGCTCAGGCGTTCGACGAGGGCGAACACGCTTTGCCTCATCTCGATACATGGCAATCTTCTTGCCGCACTGAACCACGCAGAAGTCCTCGCGGCCTTCCGGGTCTTCACCTACGGCAACGCAAACCCCGTCGTGCCATTTTTCGAAGTCTTCGCAGGCGAATGATGCTTCAACCAGTGTGCCAACAGGCGGAAGGCCTTCTCCATCCCAGCGCGCCGGCCGCGCCGTGATGTACTGCACCTGGCCCCGCGTGAAGTTGTGCCGTGTCTCTCCGGTGCCACCGCCATATGGATAAGCGCGATCCTCGGCACCGACCACAGCGTACTGGTTCATGTTGATCCACACCTCGGTGATGCCGTGATGGGCGACCAGGCCGTGGCCATCCGCCCATTCAGGCGCCTTGCTCCAATCGATCTTGCTCACAGCTGATACCTCTCATCAATCCAGCGCCCAGGCGCCAGTGCGGGTGTAGGTTCGGGTTGGGTTTCGTGCGGGGAGAGCTGGCGCTCGTTGCCGGCCTGGTAGTTGCTGCCGGTGACGCCGCTCTGTTGCGAGCAGTTCTTCCCACAGCTCTCTTCCCACTGGGTGGAGCCGGCACAGTTGGTGAAGTACCGGGCCCGGCCGCCGTCGTGGAATCGGTAAACGGTGCAGCCATCGACCTTGAATAGCCGGTCGACCTTGAAGTCTGAACCAGCACGCGTGGTTGATTCGGCTTCCCCTTGGCAGCCGGCCAGGGTGGCCAGCAGCAGGAGACAGAGGGCGAGGCGGGTCATGGCAGTTCACCGACTTGAGCAGCGACACGAACGATTGCCCGGCGTGTGCAATCGCCCAGATCTCCGTTGACCGGCTCGTACAGGCCATCGTCGAGGTCGCCGCTATAGACGTTCACTCCACCGGCATTGATCTCTATATCTAGGCGTAGCTCAACCGCCAGCTTCAAGGCGTCGCCGTCGTTGATGAGTGGGTTCCAGTGAGCACGCACACCCGACTGACCCTTCAAGCGGAAAGGCCACTTTGGGTCACGGCAGGTGCATGACTCGATCTCAAGGTTTGCGGCCTTGGCGGCCAGCCTGAGCAGTTCAAGGTCGCGTTCGTCTACTTCGGACACAGGCATTCCTTGGCCGCCATATCGCGGCAGTGAGTTGTACAAGTGGTTGGGTTCGGTACAAGAAAATCGGCCGATGGTCCGATTCAGTTCTCAAGCTGCGATACCGAGATTGCGTCTCGCCTCGCTTTGGCTATGGTGAGAGTTCACCTGTGGCATACAACTAAACTCGTAGGAGGTCGACATGAGGATTCGCGGTGAGGTTTTTTGGGGGTGGGCTGATCCAACGCTTCACCACCGTACTCACGACGAAACCCTCAGCGATGGAACGCATATTGATGTTCAGGTGCGACTGTCGCGGGGAGGTACGACGCAGATGTTCATCGGGGTTTATGCCCCTAGCGGTATGGCTATCCATGAGGAGGCCTTCGATTCGCGACCAGGGGAGTCGATGACTCGAGCTCTGGCCTGGGGGGTTGGTCGTGCTCGCCGTATTGCCTCTGATGGCCCTCCCGCCGCTGATCGAATCGCCGCCTCGAAATAATTGGGAGAGGGGTTACAGCTGGATGGAGTACAGATGTGCTCTTTCGGTCATGCGGCCTTCATCAAGGCCTCGATGACTCGCTGACCGGCCAGCGGTGGTACCGCATTGCCGGCCATGTGCATGGTCAGCCGGTGATTGTCCGGCCGTAGGGTGTCAGCTGGGAATGACATCGCGGCCAGGGCCTCGCTGGCGCTGAGCATCCGCATGCGGTCGCCGTCGACCAGAGCCCATCGGTCTAGGGTGGTAATGGTGCCGATCGGCCGGTTGATGTCGCGGCCGGTGGTGCCGGAGCCCTTGCCGTAGTAGGGCATGATGAAGCGATCTCCGAAGCGTTGGCGCCCGTTGCGCACTCGGTCGAGCGTGGCCTGGGCCCGGCCTAGCTTCTCGATCTGTGACCAGCGCCCGGCGTCGAAGTCGAGGAAACTGGCGGCTGACACATGCCGTTCCTGCGGCAGCTGCAGCATCAGCGGGGCCTTGCTGCGCGTCAGGACCATGAACAGGCGCACCCGGTGCTGCGGCACACCGAGGTCAGCGCAGTCCACGATGTGCGGCGCTGCCTGATACCCCAGCGCCTGGATGGCTTGCAACCAAGCCGGGTAGAGCACCCAGTCGGTGAACTCCGGTACGTTCTCGATGATGGCTGCCTGCGGCCGGTGGAACTCAAGGGCCGCTACCGGCGCCCAGGCCGTCGAGCGCGATGCGTCATGCTCAGGGTTCCCCGATTTCTTCCCGCGGGCCTTGGCGTGCCCCTGGCAACACGGCGAAGCGAGCAGGATGTCGTGAGCAGGTACCTGCTCCCAGCGAGCCTGGTGCAGATCCTGGCAGACATGCTCGGTGTTGGGATGGTTGGCTGCATGCCATTTCACGGCATCTGGCCAGTGGTTTGCCGCCCAGAGAACCTGGACGCCTGCGGCGCGCGCGCCGGTGCTCCATCCGCCGAGGCCGGCGAACAGGTCGATTGCTGTGGTCATAGTGGTCTCGGTCGAGGATCAGTCGAACAGGTGCTCGCGGCGCCCGGTCTCGTGGTAATGCAGGTCCTGAATGGCCTGCTGCTGGTCGATGGTGAACATCGGGTTGCAGGTGGTGCAGTGGCCGGCGATCTTGATTGCCTGGAACGACAGCGTGATGGATGAATGGTCCCTGTAGCAGGATGGGCACTTGATCGAGTCGCTTTCGCAGCACAAGCGCGCTTCGTCCTCGCCGTCATGGATGGTCTTGCATACCGGGCATTCGAACATCTCCTCCACTTCTGGCTGGCAGCACTCCCGGGCTCCATCTTCATCGTCGTGGATGTCGCCACAGAAGCCGCACTTGTAGAGCGTCCTGATCTGAACCTTCATGGTGTCTCCAGGCAGGCGCCGCCCTCTCCGGGGAGGCGTTCATCGTTTGAGAGGGGAAGGCGCTGGCGGGCAGCGCCGGAGGGTCAGGCGGCGACAGCGTTCTCGAACTTGATCAGAAGGCTCCGGCTGTCGTTGGTGCAGCCATCTTCCTTGACCCGGTAGGTGGCTGGCTCGTAATCGTAGATTCCAGTGATTACGCCCTGCGTGATGCGAGTTCCAATAGGCAGCGGAGGTTGTGGGTTATGCTCTTCAGCCCATGCTTTCACGGCCTTACGCTCCGCCTGATCAACCAGGGCATCGACTTCATCCAGCGCTTCCATGTCATCCCTGGTGGTGTCCCAGTAGGCGTATTTGTCGAGCTCCTTCGCCAGTTCGAAGCCATCCATGTGGCGTCGGTAGTGCTGGGCGATCGTCTCGGCGTCGGCGCCGTCCAGCTTCTCTGCTACCACCTTGCAGGCTTCCAGGATCATTGCCTTGTCGGCTGTCGGGCGGGGCGGGATGTTCTGCATGCGGAATCTCCTGAGCATGCGCCGCCCTCCGTGCTGGTGGCGGCATGGTGGCAATTTGGTTTGGGATGGGGTATTACGGGTGACCGGCATGGGGCCGGGCCATGGAGGTGCTGGATTGAAGAGGTTTCTGGTATTGGCAGCGCTGCTGCTTCCGTTTGGAGCCCAAGCTGAATCTGTAGAGGACAAGTATCCAGGCGATTGGAACTGGGAATACAACACCGCAATCTCCTCGTCGTTGGCTCAAGCCAAGGTAAAAAGCTGCGGCATCATCAGATACAGAGTCAGCAGGGATAGCAGTAGCGAATTCCTGGTTTACTGCTCAAACGACAATGAGAACTGGAAGGCCTACCTAGTCTGGCCAAACATCAACAAAGTTCTTGGGCCATACCAGCCAGACCCCTCATTGCCATAGGCTGGATAACCTCATCCCCTGGATCCTGCTGAATCATCAGCATGCTCTTCCGGTCGAAGGCCATGGCCATGCGGGGCGATATGCTGATTTCATGCCGTGGCGGGGTGAGAAACTTCGCTGCGTGCAGCCTGCCCAGAGCGTGGATGCCGTGGATCAGCGCCTCGATCATCTGGCTGTAAGTGGCGTCCGCCCAGCCGCATATCGCTCGCAGGTGCTGGCCGGTTCGTTTCCTGGCTGACAGCCGCAGCGGTTCAGACCGCGCCACAGATCGGTGAGCTTCGATTTCGTGGCGCGTAATCCTGAATAATGCGTGATGCCCGAGCGCTTCGATGTGATGAATCATCAGCGTCATCGCCTCGCCCTGTTCCTCGATGCCGGCCCACTCCATCAGCTCCAGCAGGGCCTGTTTAGTCCCTGGTCGAACCTTCAAGCGCAGGTCTTCTTCCTGTAACCGTTCGGCTTTGGCGCGGCGCTTCTCGTCGCGTTCCCTGGGTGACATCGCCATACGGCGCCTCCATGATTCCGCTGGGCGGGATGTGTATGTGCAGCTGGCGGCGACGCTGCTGCGTGAGCTTCTGGATGCGTCTCATGGGTGGCACACCTCAATGGGCGTTTTCTTCGTCGAGCCAGACGGCATAACCACCAGTAGACGCTTGTTTCCTCGGTATACGCCCCAAGGCTGACCAGTGGATCTGGCCATGGCGGCCGCGTACTTCACGGCTGGCACAGGCTGAGACATGGTGGCGATCATGGCCTACCCCCGATTCCGCTGGAGCGGGAAGTCGATGTCGAACGCAGCGAGGATGCGGGCGAATCTGCAGTTTCCAATGCCTAGCTCCAGTGTCACGCCCCACCGGGACATGCCGGAATCACGCAGGGCTATGATCTTGTCGGCGAGGTCGCGATCTTCCTGACTCGGCTCGGCCTTTACCTTCTCCGGTCTGGTCGGTTTCGGCGGACTGAAGAACCTGAATCCTCCCCTCGCTGCGACACCCCATAGAGCGGTCTTGGTTTCTCCGAGGAGCTCAGCCACCTCGCCACAGGTCATGGTCTTGGCAAGCTCGGATACCTGTGCAGCGCGAGCCTTGGCACGTGTCTGTTGAGGGTGTTCCTTTGCGGGAGACGCCGGCTTAAGCCTCTTTGGTTTCGGCTCAGGATGCTTGCGCTGCGGTAGCGGGCGGTAGGTGAAGCCCTCCAGCACCACAAGCTGGCCGCCAGATGCGAAGAAGGCCGCTTTTGCGGCCTCCAGGTCGATTGATTGGTTCATGCTGCCTCCTTCATTCGCTCGCGCATCTCCTTTTCCAGGTCGCTGAGCTCTTCCAGAAACACCTTGATCTCTGACTCCATCTCGCGGATGCGCTTGAAGTCGCGCTCAAAGCGGTGGCAAACGTACTGAAGCGGTTCTGGCAAGCGGTCGTCGTAGCTGACGAAGTCTGCCCAGGCCCTGCCGGTGCAGGCCATCTGGGCCAGCATTTGCCACTCGTACTGCGGGTCGTGACGCTCAGATTGCATGGTGGCGATGTGGGTCGCAGTGTTTGGGCACTTGATCTCCAGCACGCCATCGTCGCCTACCAAACCATCCGGTGACGCACCAAAGCCAGCAATTGTCGGATGCATGACCAGGCCGGTTTCGACCACCATCAGGCCTTTGTCGGCCTCGTAGGCCATGCAGGCAAACGGCTCAAGCTCGACGCCGCGCTGCACGGCAGGCTTGTTGGACAGGTCAGGTCCGCTTTGCTGGCCGGTGAGGCGCTCGCACAGCAGCTCCATCATGTAGTTCTTGCGGGTCGCAGATGGCGCGCCACCTCGGCCGCTTGCCATAACGTCTTTCACCCGGCTGGCGGTCACACACCCAAGGCGTGCCGCGAACCATTCAGCGCTACGCTGCTCCATCTAACACCTCCTCAGATTCGCCTTCGATGGGCGCCGCCTCTGCCTTGATGGCGTCGGCGCGCTTGGTGACCTCGGCCTTGAAGCGAGCGTGTCCGGTTGCATCCTTTGCCTGCTTCATGGCTGCGGTTCCCTGCTGATACACATCGGTCAGTGCTTCTAGGCTGCCGGCCTTCTGTGCCAGTGCAATCCAGTTGTTCACCATCTCGGGGTCGGTGGGTGCCGAGCCAGCCAGGCTGGCCAGACCCTCACCACCGTCCGTGTTCAAATGGTGAATCGCCTGCTCCAGGCGCTCAGTCTTCGGCCAGTACTTGTAACCGCGCTTCACTACGGTCTTCTTGGCCATCTCGCCCGGGTCGGTGACCCATGGGCAGGATTTGTTCTTGCTGACCCAAGCCTTCCAAGCGCTGGACCTGTCCCGGATGGCGTTCACATCCTCTATGCTCATCGTTTCGGTCAGGTAGTCGCCGTCGGCTGTCTTGACCACCACGTACACGCCGATAACCTCGCCGCGATCCTTGGCGAACGGGTTGTAGGAATGGGTCGGCGGTTTGTCGAAGCCGTTCAGGCTGAAAGCGTCTGCGGCGTAGACCAGTTCAGCCTGGGCCCAGCGGATTGCGCCGGTCGACATGGCCAGGTCCATCAAGCCGATGTAGCTGATGTCCAAGCAGATGCGGCCGTCTCGAGGTACCAGGTAGGCCTGTTTCTTGGCCGGGTTCAGGCTGATGCCGATTGCGGCGATGTTGGTGATCGCGTTGGCCACCGACTGCCTGTTCTGCATTGCCACCTTGGTGGCGTACTCGCTCGAGGTGATCACCTGGATGGCGAATTCGGCCTCGCGCTCGAAGTTCAGCGAGCGGTCAGTCAGCACATTGGCGAACTGGTTCCGCTGCGCGTAAATGTCCTGCGAGATGATGGCTACTGCCTGGCTCATGGCGACCTCAGTAGGAAATGGCGATGTTCGGGATCTTGCGCTGCGCGATCAGGGTGACCGCTTGCTTGGCGCAGGCTTCAGGCATGCCCTCGGCCATGAAGGCCTCCAGGGCGGCGCGGTTGATGCTGGCCCGGTGCGCCTTGTCGGATTCGCGAGCTTCTTGCTGGCGCAGGATTTCGGCTGCTGCCGCATCGGCCCGGCGGCGTTCTTCCTGGCGGGCCTGCTCGGCTGCTTCTTCAGTCCGGCGGGAGGCGGCCTGGCGTTCCTGCTCCATCCGCTGCTCGGCGGCAACGCGGTCAGCCTCAGCCTGAATCCTGGCGCGCTCTGCTTGCTCGGCCTGCAACTTGAGCTGCAGGCGCTGATTCTCAGCTTCGCGCTCTTGCGCAGCGGCCTGGTCAAGCAGTTCCTGCTCGCGGCGGGCTGCGGCTTCGCGTTCTGCTTGCTGCTGCTGGGCCACGCGCAGGCGCTCGGCCTCGACAGCGGCCTCTTGTGCCAGCCTGATGCGGTCCTGCTCGGCGCGTTCTTCTGCTTCGCGGCGCAGGCGGGCCAACTCGGCTTGCTCGGCGTCATACTTCTCGCGCTTGGCCAGGCCGGCACGCAAGGTATTCAGGACTTTATCCTTCTCGCGAGCGGCTTCAGCCTCGAACTCTTCCCACTCAGGCCCGATAACCACCTCTTCGACAGAGGCGATGCGATCCTTGATGTCCGCTGCCTCCAACGCATCCAGGCCATCGTCACGGTTGCGCATCCAGTCCAGGCGGTCGTTGTGGCGATCAATGCGGGCGTCCTCGGCTGCTTCCCACTCGGTGAGCGGGCGGCGCGTTTCGTCCCGCAGCGCGTCCATCTTGGTCACGAACTCGCGTAGCTCAGCCTCGACCACCTTCGGCATTTCCTTGAGGCGGCGCAGGTAGTCGCGGCCCGGCTTCTCGACCGCGGTCTTAGACTTGCTGACCTTTGCAGCCAGGCTGGCGATGCGCTCGCGGCCCTTGCGGGTTTTCAGATCGGGCACTTCGCCCAGTACCTCACCCTTAACCAGGTCGATGAATTGCTGAAGGCCACCGGCCACGTAGATGGCCGGGGCGTTGTCTTCGCTGATCTCTTCGATCGCGATCAGTTTCTGTTCTGCGGACATTAGAAAACCTCGCGCCAGGCCGGCGCCGTCAGTTGGAATAGGGAAATGCCAGGTCACCCAGGCACGGAGGTACGCTCCAGGCCCTGGCTGCGGTGGATGGTTGCGCGCTCTCGCCGCTTACGCTCCCGAAGGGGTACGGTTATCCCGAAGGGCCGCCGTGCTCGGCTACGTGATTCGGGTCAGGGGATCATTCGCCGCTGGTGTAGTCGCTGATCCATTCCTGAATTCGCTCGATGCCGATGGCATTCAGGGCTTCGTAGAAATCACCGCTGGCTTCAACCCATGCAGAGAAATGCTGTTCTCCCATGGCATTAAGCAGGTTGACTGGGCCGGCTGTTTCTACGATGTCGGCCGGATCAACATCGTGCAGTCGATCTGCAACCGGGATGTCTTCGACAACTGCGGTCAAGTCGGCCTCAACCGTTACCAGCATCGTGTTGCCGCAGAAGGCCTCAAGCTGAACGTCGTGCGCCTTGAATGTGATGCTGCTCATTTGATTTCCTCAGGAAGTGATGTTGCCGGCTAGGGCGCTCGCAAGCATCCAGGCTGTGCAGATGAATAGGGTGGCGAAGCTGCCGCGCCAGGTGGCGATGCGGCGGGAACGCTGGGAGCTGGTCATTGCGGAAGGCTCCTAAGCCGTTCCTCTCGCGCTTTGATTGCGCAGTCGGCGTGTTGTGTTCGCCATCCACCCTGATAGCGCTCGAAGTGGCCGGCGCCCTTGGCAACGTGACCGCCGCAGCGGTAGCAGGTCCCGGGGAAGCGGTTTCTCATGCCAGAACCTCATAGGCCAGCGTGCACATGCCGCAGAGGTAGGCACGGCCCGACCAAGCCGCAGGGTTCTCGATGTGGGCCATGCGCGCCTGATTCATGGCGTCCTCCATGGTCAGGCCCTTGAACACCAGAAGGATGCGGTCATCTGGCACCGCCTGGGCGACCTCTGCCACCTGCTCGTCAACGATCGACATGAAGATTGGCGTAGTCATGCAGCCTCCTTGCGCCGAACGGCAATACGCCGGATGCGCTCGCAGTAGTGTTTGAACTCGTTGGAGTCGATGGCCAGAAGAGAGAAGTAGGCGACCACCATCGTCTCGGCTTTCGCATCCTCCACCGGACCTGAGCCCGGCAGAAGCATCGTCTCGATTGCGGCCTCGATGGCGCTGACTGCCAAGCTGTGAGGGCTCATGGCTCATTCGCCAGGTCAGCGTCGTGCTGAACACCTTGTTCGGCGTACCCTTCAAGCATCGACTCGGCGATTTCGAAAATCTTGCCGCCGACGTGATAGCTTGGGCCGAGGATGTCGGGGACCATGCTTTTCACCGGCCCACCGGCCTGTGCTTGAAGCAGCATCAGGGCCAGAGCGTTGAGGTCGTCCTTCTCTGCCTCTTGCAGGGCGCGAAGGTGTTCGGCCAGCTTGGCCACGAACTGTTCTTGGCGGACGCCAACCGGGCCGCCGAAGCGTTGCGGGATCAGCACGTCGCAGCCGCCCACCAGCTCCTCGGCCTTGCTCTCGATCCAGTTCTGCGCCGCTTCCTGATGCGCTGAGTCGTCTTCCGGCTCAGCATGGTCATACCGCCATTGTGCTGCTCGAAGTGCGCCCATGGCGTCCTCCTTGTGGTTGTGCGGCCGCATTGGTCAGGAGCCAGGCGAAGGTGACCAAACCCACCGTGAAAGGTGGCCTGGCGCCTGCCAATGCGGTCGTATGTGAAGGGAAGGTGATGCTCAAAGTGAAAGCCCGAGATTCCCGGGCTTTCTGCATGTCTAGGGTTTTGGGCGGGACTACCGATGCCAGAACAGCAGCAGCCCCTATCTAGTACGCCAGCGCTCTCGATGTGCGCGCAGTGGACCGGTTGGCAGGCTGCTTTCAGGGTGAGGTTCTGGCCTCATGTTGCTGAGCGCTGCGCCGATCAGGATGAGAAGGAGCATGTGGTACTCCAGTTGGGATGCGGGATGCATCGGGAAGCGCATGGCCGGTAACGACATTTGATCCGGACGATTCCATGCGCTTTCCGATGAGCCCCGCTAAAGGATCATCGGGCCTGCTGGTGGCTCACTGCAGGCAGGTGATTGAGAGCCGCTGTTAGCGCAGCGGTTGCCTAGCTCGACGCTTGCAACATCGAACGTTTCCCGTTGCTGATACCCGCCGGGATTAGGGTTGGAGAACAGGCCGCCTATGGCAGGGCGACCTCACTGATCAGCTCAGTGCGCTCGGGTGTCATGGATTCAGCGCTTGCCCAGGACCGCCTTGGTGACGACCTTGGGGAATTTCTTGGTGCGGATCTCGTTAGCCTGCTTGTCAGTCAGCAGCCCGGCCAGATACAGCGTGGTGATTGAGGTGTTGATGTGGTCTAGGCGCTTTGCCTCGTCGGCATTCATTTCTGGGAACTGCTGCGCGAAGGGCCGCGCTGCCCAGCCTTGCTCGAACGTGCCTGACATTGTCTTGCCCTCTGCTATTCAGTGGATTCCCCCTGATGCGACCCGCTTGAGGCGCACCGGGGAATCGTCTGCAACGTTGTGACTGCCTGTTTTTGCAGGGGCAGGCTCCCTGTTTCCTCGCTTTCCACAGTCGAGGGAAAACCCTATGCTCCGATCTCCACAGTCGAGATAAGGAACATCGGTATGGCGGAATATTTTGTGCGTGTTGAGTTATTTAGCGCGAAGGGCGATGACTACAGTGACCTGCACGACGGCATGGCCGCGCTGGGGCTGAATAGGACGGTGAGATTCGATGATGGGCATGAATACCGGCTACCAACTGGATCCTACTTCGGATCAAGCCAGCTAAATTCAGCACAGCTTCGTGACAGGGTGCGCGCTGTCGCTAATCCGCAATCCCCTCACAGAAATGCTTCCGTATTCGTTTGTCAGTCGTCCGATTGGTCGGCCTGGCTGTATGTGGACTGAGCAGAGCCACACGCTTTAGCTTGTCTTCCCTTGGGCATCTCGCTGCCCCAGTAGGCCAGGTGATTTGAAGCGATTGAGAATGCCTCATCGAAGCTAACTTTCTCGTCGGTCGAGATCTCCTGAACGATCTGACGAAACCGTTCAATTTGCTGGGCGCTTAGGCCTTCCACCTTGGCGGGAGTTACGCTTCCGCCAAGGGCGATGGCGTAGATATCAACCGGCTCACTACCCCAAATCATCCTGGCCGTATCGACCGAAACCGGGACGACAATCAGGCCATCCCGCAACGCCTCCATCACGTTATGGGCATCCGCCTCGCCAACGGCGCAGCAGCGTTTCCGTGCCGGATCGATCCCGGCGTATGCATCAACACTCATGTTGTGACTCCCGTGTGATTTCCCTGATGCCCCTCGCAAGAAGGGCATCGAGGAAACCTGCCGCGACCCGCTACTGGCGTCGGTCGCTGGCTCAAATCGAATGTGCCCGGCCTCGCTACTGGCGACAGGCCGGGGTATTGCGTCAGCGATGTCATAGCCATTTTCCCGCCGCTGATTGCAGGGCTGGCCGTTCGTCGTCGGTGTGGGCTTCGAGCTTCCTCCTCATGGCGGCAATCAGTGCCTGTTCGCCATGGATCGCAGGTCCTTACAACATGCACGCTGCAGCTCTGTGTGCCCGGGTGATTAGGGCAGGGTGCATGAGGTCCGGCGCCCCTCAATGCCGAAGCTCGGGGCGCTAATTCAAATCGGTGTTTCTCCCTTCTGCCGCCGGGATCGCGGGGCGCATTGCTTGCCGGGTCGTTCGCGCGGTTCGAGCCTTTCGCTCTCGATCAGCCGTACAGGTTGTTCCTGTCGTGGGCGGGCTATCTGACCCGTCTGATCGCCGGTCGCCGGTAGAGGCAATGCGGTCTGTTGGTGTTTCGGTGTTGCGCTGGCTTGTTAAAGAGCGGTCGGCTTGAGGGCCTGTCGAGGGGCTGTGTGGCGCCTCGATGGGTAAAATATGCACCAGTGCAATTTAGGTGTCAATGCACCAGTGCATAAATTTTTATGCAGACACAAAAAAACCCGCTCGAGGCGGGCTTATGGGTTTCTGCTGATATCGGCTCAGCGGCCGTCTTCGTAGTGGAGCTCGCCAAAGATGGAATGCCGCTCGTGCAGGATGCGCAGCACATCAACTGCGGCGACCTTCAATTCGTATGGCCCGATCACAACGACAGGGTCTTCGGATTTCCCTACGGGCAAATCGTCTGCTTTGAGGCTGTCCCGCGTCGTCGCATACTCATCTCCCGATCGACAAGGAACGCGCACAGTCCACCCCTTGGAGGGCGCCTGTCGCTCAATTGCCGGAACGTCAGCCTGACAGTGTTTGCACTTGATTGCGGCATGCTTGATCGGCTCAGCACAGAAAGGGCAGGGCCTTGAATCGTTCACCTCCGTAAGGCTTGCGAGCTGTTCGCTGCTCATCTGCTTCTTGCCTCCTAAGATGGTCATCAGCAGGCCAGCCAGCGCTATCAGAGCCCCAATGATCAAGTAATTCTGCTGCTGGGCCATAAGGCCGATGTTGTTAACCCTGCCGCCCATTCCTGTCGAAACGGAAACGTCCATAGCCATAGCGCCAATCACAGCAATCAAGCCGACGATCAGCGCCAGAATTCCAAAGCCCCGCATGGGCATCCCTCCCAGGTAAGTGAGTCGCCATGCTAACACTACGGCAATTCGCCATCACCCAGGCAAAGAAAAGCCCGCACTGCTATGCGGGCGAACGTAGGGATTCGGATGAGCCTTCGCTGTGCAGGGTAGGGCGTGAAAAAAGCGTGAAGGCATGAAAAAGCCCGCCGAGGCGGGCTTTTATTATCAGCTTCAGTCGCTGACTCTGGCTGGTTTCTCTCGGTCATGCTTTGGAGTGATGGACGCCAAGTAAACCTTTTTTACGTCAATGAAAGGAATGAGCATTAACGCGAGTCCGCCGACGAAGAAGGCCAATGTGGCGTCGGCAACCTTAGGCACATAGTCTGGAAAGGCGGCGCACAGGATGAATGCAAAACCACTCGGGAACGCACAGGACGTGGCGCCCTTGGAAATCGAGTCGATAGCGATTGCTTCGTCGCCATGACGCATAAAGAAGGTAACGAAGCATACGACGAAGCCTGCCAATATGGTTATTGGTAGCAAATACTCAAAATATGAGTCTACAGCCTCGACCAGGGTCATCCTCGCTCCTTAGCCTTGACAGACAAAATGCGTCCCGCAACCAATCCAGCCAGGCATCCCGCCAAAATCACCATCGGTGGAGATGGCGTGGAGGTTGCGATCTTCCAAACCATGCCAGATACCGCTCCGACGAAAGAGGCAGATCCGAGCATGACGGGCACATCCCGGATGTCATAGGAAAGCATTTCTTTCATGGATACCCTCCTTGTGCGCTCTTCATTGATCTCCATGATCAAATTATACACTTGAATAGTTTGCCCGCACGCGCCATACGTGTCGATCAAGGCGATGCTGCCAGCAATCTCTCGAAAATGCTCGTGGACTTCATAGGGTGACTCATCGACCTCGTCTTCGACCAGGTCATAGAAGTCGTAAGCAACAGCGAGCTCCATCAGTGCTCCTCACTCATTGCTTCTCTGACATGGTTTGCATGGAACAGGCGAGTGTCACCGCATACGTCGCAGCTGGCAGAGTAAAACCAGATCCCTAGCCCCTTGATGTATGGAACCGGCGTAGATAGCAGGCCAGCAGTTCCGCCAGTAGGGGCCGGTACTGCCTCATATGTACCTCTCTCGCAGAATGTGCAGCGTCTTCCTGGCCTCATGCGCTCAAGGTAATCCCTCAAAGCATTACGGGGCACCCTTAACTTGCGAGCCCTAGCCTCGATCACTTCACCGTCTGCAGATTCCGCTGGTCTTTCTTGATCGTCAGGCATTGGCTTCTCCTTGGCTATGCGGACACCCCGGTGTGGGCAGGGCAAAATTATGCGGGTTGGGCTTGGTTAGGGGCATGGTTAGACCGGTTGCCCGTTCCAGACGTAGAGCACACGAGCCAAGATATGCGTATCGTCGACGCGAATGTCCTCGGGATCGTGATGCTTGTTGTCCGATATCATCTTGAATCGATCCTTTCCTTTCTTCTGGAGGCGCTTCACGTAAAGCATCTCGTCATGAGAGAAGAGGTAGATGCCGTCACCGGTGAACTCACGGATCGTGATGTCGACAAGCAAGGGGTCGCGATCCTTGATTGTCGGAGCCATCGACTGGCCCCAGCCGGTGATCACTTTAAGGTGATAATGCTCCTTGAACGTGATACCCATCTCGCGCAGATGTCTAGGGCTTACTCGTATGTCCTGAAGCATTTCTGGGTAATCATGAGGGATCTGACCGCCGCCCATCGCCGCCCGGACGTCGTAGTGAGCAATCCATACTTCGTCGCCAACCTGGCCAGGCCTGGAAAAGTCGACAGTTACCATGTTGGATGAAGCCTGCTCAGCGGACTTTTCCTCAATGGCATCGGCGATTTTCTGGCGAGCATCTTGAGAAAGACCTTTGCCATGCTTGGCCAGCATCTGCTTGACGATATCGGCAGTGGAAAGGGTGGCTCGCTCTTCCGGCTGAGTCTCGACTTCGCCCAATGGCTCATAGCCACGCAGCTGATCGGTGGTGATACCGAAGAAGTCGGCTAAAGGCCTGACCTGCTTGTCAGTCGGCTCTTTGATGCCTTTTGGGCCTTGAGGCTTGAGAATCCTGGAAATGGTCGACTGGCCGACGCTTGTCCGGCTCGACAGCTCAACCTGAGTTATGCCATTTGCGGCCATCAGTTGAGCGAGAATTTTATCTATCGATTTATGCATGAGTGCAATGCTGCCTCCCGGCGGTGCATACAGCAATACAGCGGAGCGTTGACAGATATGCACCAGTGCATGATGATGTGCATATCAAAAAAGGAGGCAGCCATGAGCGCTACCGATCTTCCGAAAAAACTGGATGAGCTGCTGGGCTCAGGCATGACCTACAAGGCCATTGCTGAACGCGCCAAGTGCGACGTCTCGACCGTTTTCCGTATTCGCAACGGCCAGATCAGCAACCCGAGCTATGTCGCCGGAACCGCTATCGACCAAATGCACGCTGAGCTGGCCAAGAACGGCAAGCAAAGCCTCAAGAAATCTGCCGCTTAACCACTTTTCAATCACAAGGAAATCCCTGAATGCACCTGGACCCCGCCAACAAACGCAGCGAAGTGATCAAGTCGCGCTGGAAGCCTGAAGAGGTCCGAAAGCTGCGCATGGAAGCCCGTATGGCTGGCATGCAGCTGGCCACCTACGTGCACGAACTGGCCAACCTCGGCCGCCGCCTGGGCGCTGCTGATCTGCTCCGGGAAATGAACGGCGCTGGTGAGCAGGATAAAACGGCCTGAAGCCCCTATGGAGGGCCTATGCCTGAAACCACCTTCGAATTGCTGCCAATCGAGGTGAAGGCTGAGGTTCGACAGCTGGCTGCCGACCTTGGCTGGAGCCTGGATAGATCGACGGATGAGTACTTGGAAATGAGTCGCTCACTCGCAGTCCAGGAGCAATTGAGACAAATGCGACACAAGGCCCCCGTGTTGGGGCTGGTAGGGCACAAAAAGGGCCTCGATGTTCCCTGATTGTGGAAAGACAGAGGCCCTATTTCGGGCTTCTTACAGGCACAAAAAAGCCGGGATTGCGCCCCGGCTCTCTGCAACACATAACTGAGACCAATTATATGCATACGCAGAACCTGAGTCTACAACCCAACAACAGGCCCGCGCCACAAAATGCGAGGCAGGAAAACGTGGCGCGCACGATGTCATCGCGTGAAATCGCAGAATTGGTGGAGGCTCGCCACAACGATGTGGTCGCCACCATCGAGCGGCTCTTCGCCAAAAACCTTTTACGATCAAGTCGTAAAAGCCGGCGCGAGGCTACTGGCGGGCGACCAGTCGACGTCTACGACCTGATTGAGCGTGACACCCATCTGGTGGTGGCCGGGTACAGCGACGAACATCGGGCAAAGGTCATCGACCGCTGGCAGGAGTTGGAAGGCCAGGTAGCCGTAGCGCTACCCGACTTCACCAATCCAGCCGCCGCCGCGCGCGCGTGGGCCGACCAGGTCGAACAGAAGGAGGCCGCCGAGCAAGCCCGTGTACTGCTGACCGTCGAAGTCCAGGCCCAGGCCACAAAGATCGAGCACCTCGAGAACCTGTTCAAGGAAGGTATGACCGCCACCCAGTTCTGCAAGGGCCTCAATGGGGTCAACGTCATGCAGATCGGGCATTACCTGGAAGGCCGCAGCTGGCTCTTCAACGAGAGCAAGTCCGGTACCCGCTGGCGCGTCGGCTCGTACGCCCGCGACAAGTACATGACCGAGCATCAGCACGAGGTCGCTCCCCACGGCAAAGACCCGTTCATCTCCTTCACGCCTGTGCTTCTGCGCAAGGGCGCTGTGCGCCTGTACGAGCTGTACCTGGCCGGCCAGTTGCCCATGAAGAAGAACTGGGACGGCCTGCACACCCACGACAAGGCCGTGCGGGGTGCAGCATGACTCCTGAGGATATCCAAAAAATTCGCCAGATTTTCGAAAGCATCTGCGCAGAAAAGATGGAGTTCTTGCATCGAGCGCACAGGGCCGAGAGGGCATCGGTTATCTGGAAAGCTTTTGCGCTCACAGGCTGGTCGATTTTAGGAATGTCTCTGTTGCTTGGAGTACTGCCATGAGCATGGAATTGATGGTCAAGGCCATGAAGACCAAGGTCGGCAATCCGCTGCGCAAGCTGGTGCTCATCAAGCTGGCCGACAACGCGAGCGACCAGGGCGAGTGCTGGCCGTCGTATCAACACATCGCCGACCAGTGCGAGATCGACCGGAGCACCGTTCGCAAGCATATCAAGCACTTGGAGGCTCAAGGCTTGGTGCGTATCGAAAACCGCGAAGGGCCGAAGGGAAACAGCTCGAACCTGTACCGCATAACCCTGTGCCGACCTGTAGGCCCAAACAGCACCCCTGTAGGCCCAGAAAGCACAGGTGTAGGCCCACAGCCTACAGGGGGTGTAGGCCCAGAAAGCACCAGAACCAGTCACTATTTTGAATCAGTCACTGAACCAGTAGAGCAGACGGTCGCTGCCGCTCCCTCGGCGAAGAAGAAGGCTCCGAAGTTTGATCCGATGACCTGCAAGCCAACCAACGTCAGCGAGCAGACCTGGGCCGACTGGTGCCAGCACCGCAAAGAGATCCGCAAGCCACTGACCGCCACCACCTGCGAGAAGCAGGCCAAGACGCTGGCCGGCCACCACGCGCCCGACGCTGTGATCAACCAGTCGATCAGCAACGGCTGGACCGGCCTGTTCCCGGAGAAGGTGTTGCCAGGTACTCAGGCGAACGGCAGTAGCCGCCACCACGGCTTCAACGACAAGGACTACACCAGCGGCCTCAAGCGCCGGGAGGATGGCAGCTATGCGCTCTGAGAAAGTCACCCCGATCAACCAGTCATCCCTTGTTGATCGCATCCAGCCAGCCGAGTGCGAGAAGCACGGCCCCTTCGAGCAGAAGGTCACCATGCTGCTGGGCAAGGCTCTGCGCAGCCACTGCCCTGAATGCGCTCGCATTGCCAAGGAAGAGCGAGAGGCCCGCGCAGAGGCCGAGCAGGCCCTGAACGTGCGCCTGGCGATCTCCCGCAAGCTGGGAGACTCGCTGATCCCGAAACGCTTCGCGGATCGCTCCCTGGCGAACTACAGGGCAGAACACAAGGGCCAGGCCGAGGCGCTGCGCTTCTGCCGGCACTACGTGAAGACCTTCGACCAGATCGCCGAGAACGGGCGCTGCATGGTGCTGCTGGGCAAGCCAGGCACCGGCAAGACTCACCTGGGCGCCGGTATGGCCAACGACCTGATGCGCAACACCTCACATTCAGCCGTGTACCGCACTGTCGGCTCAATCCTGCAAGCCATCCGCGCCACCTACGACCGTTCCAGCGAGGCGACCGAGGCCAGCATTCTCGCCAGCCTGATCGAGCCATCACTGCTGGTGCTGGACGAGGTAGGCGTGAGCAAGGAGCAGCCCAGCGACTTCGAGCTGACCACCCTGTTCGCGATCATCAACGGCCGGTACGAGCAGGTGAAGCCAACGGTGGTCATTTCCAACCTGGATGGCAGCCAGCTTCCAATGGCCATGGGCGAGCGCTGCGTCGACCGCCTGCGCGAGGGCGGAATGATCGTGGTCCCGTTCGAGTGGGAATCGCACCGCGGCAAGGAGGGCGTCTGAATGTGCATCTGGTTTGAAGTGACACCGCTCCATGGGAATCCCGAGGAGGTCGACAACGCCACGCAGATGGCGGCCATCGCTGGGTGCGAGGTATCGGACCTGCCGACCATCAGCGGTTCAGCCATGCAGGAAAACGACTGCCTGTGCGATTTCGACGCCGAGGCCTTCGGGAAGAAGTTCGGTTTCAGGCTGCAGGAGGGTGAAGCCACCTTCGATCACTACCTGATTCAGGAGGCCCGCCCATGACTCCAGCACAAGAAATCACAGTCGCCCAGCTCAAGAGCCAGGGCTTTTCACGGGTCGTGGAAGGCCGGGAAATCGTCCGCATGACCAAGGGCGCCGACCGCCGTGTCGTGATGGCTGATGGCAGCCAGAAGCGCGGGTATCACGTTGAGTTTGAGCGCGCCGGGCAGCCGGCCGGGGAGGGGGTGTGATGGAAAAGCCAATTCTTTGTCTGGACTTCGACGGAGTCCTGCACAGCTACGAAAGCGGCTGGAAGGGTGCCGATGTGATCCCTGATGCTGCCGTACCCGGCGCAGTCGAGTTCCTGGCAGGAGCAGTGAACGAGTTCACCGTTTCCATTTACTCGAGCCGATCTGGCCAGGACAACGGGATTATGGCCATGCAGTTCTGGCTCACGCTGAACCTGTACAGGGCGATGGATCAGGCGGATGCGGATGAAATCCTTGGTCAGATCCAATGGCCCACGGAGAAGCCGCCGGCGCTGGTGACCATCGACGACCGGGCAATCACTTTCACCGGCGAGTGGCCGTCAATCGCCTCCCTGAAAGCGTTCAAGCCCTGGAACAAGGTCGATCACCTTACCACGCACGATGGATGTGACCAGTGCATCCACTGCCAATTGATGCGTCAGCAGGAGGCGCGCGAGCGTGGCGGCATGCCCTCCCTGATGAGGGAAGCTCAAGCCATCGTCGAGCAGAAATTTCTGTTCCCCCGGTTCATCGACGGGACGCCACTGGCCAATGACATCGCAGTCTGGATGGCTGAGTTCGCCGCTCAGAAGCTCGAGGAGAAGCACTGATGGACACCAACAAGATGCGCGACCTGAAAGCGATGGCTGAGGCTGCAGGCAGCGATGAGTGGTATGCCGCTGGCGATCTGCGCTATTGCGACGACAAGACCGGAGAAACCCATGGCCTACACCATGATGACAGCCGGTTCATCGCCGCTGCTAGCCCGGCCACTGTCCTGGCCCTATTCGTGGAGATCGAGCGGCTGGAGCGTTCTCGCCACGAGGAGGAGGGGCGCTCCAATATGTCCAGCCGGGCGCATCGAGTCGTATCCGAGAAGCGTGACTCGGTTGAGCAAGAGCGCGACCAGCTCAAGGCGGAGAACGAGGCCCTGCGCAAGGCCTTGGGCGAAATCAGCGGGCAAGTAGACGGAAACATCAGGTGCACCGTCCGTGACGTAGTGAATGGCCTTCCTGACGTGCAGGACATCTACGGCTATTGCGATGCGATTGACGAGATCATCGACGCAGCCATGGCAAAGGAGGCGAGCCATGACCATGAATAATTTCGCTCAACTCGTTGGCTACGCGGTCATGGGCGCTGGTGGTGCGATGTTGGCCATGTACGCGCTGTACCTGGCCTGGGCGATGTTTTGCGGAACTGCCAGCGGCTTCGTCAGGGCGGCCAGGGTTATCAGGGCGGCATGCAAGGGGGTGAAGCGTGGCTGAGAAAATCTCCGTCAACTCCCAGGCCAAGCTCTCCGAGGCCGTGACCATGCTCACCCGTATGTTCCGCGACAAGAAGTTCGTAGTGGTCAGTATGCGCCCGGGGAAGGACCGCACTCTTGACCAGAACGCACTGTGGTTTGCCATGTACGACCGCATCGCCAAGAGCACCGAGATGGGCGACATCGAGGATGTCCGCCGGTACTGCAAGCTGCACTTCGGCGTGCCGATCATGCGCGCCGGCTGCGATGAGTTCCGCACCGGCTGGGCCGAGTCGTTCATCCACCTGCCGTATGAGGTGAAGCTTCGCCTGATGGGGCCTTGTGCGATGTTCGGGCCCGATGGTTTCCCGGTAACCCGCCTGTTCGACCGAGCCCAGGGCTGCCAGTACACCGACCGCATCGTGGCCGAGTTCGCACCGCAGGGTGTGGTGTTCAGCGACTTGCTTAGCGAGGAGGCGGCATGACCCTGGCCAAGGAGATCAAACCGAAGAAGTGCAAGGCGCCGGGCTGCGGCAAGCCCTTCAAGCCAACCATGACCACGCAGAAGGTGTGTAGCATCGCCTGCGCCCTGGCCATGTCGAAGGATTCGAAGGTGCAGAAGGTCGCGGCCAAGGCCATCACCAAGCAGGCCCGCCAGGACCTGCAGGAGCGCCGGGAGAAGCTGAAGACCCGCCGCGAGCACATGGCCGAGGCGCAAACTGCGTTCAACGCGTACATACGTGAGCGCGACGCCGGCCTTCCGTGCATCAGCTGCGACTCGAACCCGAGCGACCACGACCTCATCACCGGCAGCCGCTGGGACGCCGGCCATTACCGGTCAGTAGGAGCCTATCCGGAGCTGCGCTTCGAGCCGCTGAACGTCCACCGCCAGTGCGTGAAGTGTAACCGGAACCTGTCTGGTAACGCGGTCGAGTACCGCATCCGTCTGGTAAAGCGCATCGGCGCCGACCAGGTGGAATGGCTCGAAGGGCCTCATAAGCCCCAGCGCCTGACCATCGAAGACCTGCAGGCCATCAAGGCCCTGTACAGGCAGAAGCTCAAAGACCTACGGAGAGTCGCAGCATGACACCAGCATGGGGATTCCTGATTCTGGCCATCCTCATGGTGGTGGGTGGTGTGGCGTTGTCCTGGGCAGGCGCAGTGCGCCGCAAGCGCAGCTACGAAGAATTCATTTTGAGAAAGGCCAAGCGGGCAGGGGGTGGGCAGTGAACTATCAGAACGTGGTATCGGCAGTGGTTCGCGCACTGGCGGCCGAGACGATCAACAGCGCTGGCGGGTGTGACTTCGAGCCGAAGGTCCAAGTAGCCAAGCAGAAGGGCGCCATCGTGGGCAAGGAGGCTGCGTTCCTCTTCGACTGCATGGTATTCAGCCGGCTGCACAAAAACCTCACAGCGGAGCACTGGCGGCACCTGGTGGCGAAGTATTCGACTCACGTCGACCGTAAGCACGCGGCGATCGAGCAGATCACGCGCTCGCACCGCTCGCCAGCGCCTGAACGGTTTCGTCACTGCGCGATCTTGACCTGGGCCATGCCCAAGCTGCCAGGGGTGGACGGCAAGCGCAGTACCTGCGTTCTACCTGCTGCATGGTACGAGATGGATAACTGGACCGATGACCCTCATCCGATCAAGACTCAGGAGCGCTGGAGGCGGGACATTCGCAAGGCTCTAGAGCGCGAAGTAGACGCTGCGCTGGTCGAGGCCCAGCACATTCTCGACCATGAAGGCCTTTTGGTGGCAAATGTCGCTTGACTGCGAATGAGCCAGTGAGCCAATATACGTCCATCCTGTGATTCCTGCGCCTGATGATGGCGGCACCGGTCACAGGGTGGTCTGGAGATTTCATGACCCAGATCCATCGCTTCCCCTTCATCGAGACGTCCAGTCTCCCCAGCTACAACATTTGCCAGCGAGCACGTTGCCTCCGAGATGCCTTGGAAGGTACGCATTACTGCGCAGGCCATCAGCCGAAGCCGAAAGCTCCTGATTCCGCCTGGACTGGCATGAAAGTCGTTTACATCATCGGCGCTGCCGGCGACGAGTTCGTCAAGATCGGCTACGCTACAGACCTGAGCGCCCGCCTGGTCAACATGCAGGTAGGATCAGCGCGCGAGCTGCTGGTGCACTGCGTGCTTGAGGGTGGCGTCAAGGTCGAGTCAATTCTCCACCTGGAGATGCAAGAGCATCATGTGCGCGGAGAGTGGTTCAACGCTGAGCCAGTCAAGGCCCTGTGCGAGAAGCTCCGGAAATGCCGCCACACCAGGATGAGGCTCAAGGTTGAGTCGGTCATCAGCGAGTGGAGCGACAGCGGCCACCCATGGGATGGTCGCGGAGTAGCGCAGCGTCGTAAGCGACCAGGCTTCACGATCAGAACGTAAACAAAGCCCAGCCAAGTGCTGGGTTTTTTATTGGCCCCATGAGGGCCTCAAGAGGGGCGGCCAGTAGCCGTCCTTCGCGATTTGTAAGGTGCGGGACCCACTGCCAGAGTGGCCCGAAAGGGGTAACTGGACGCGGATAAGCCGGTAGTGCCGCGATGCAGAAAAACACCGGCAGCCCAAGCCCCGCACCTAACATGCTTTGCGGGTGGCTTGAGGCAGAAAAGGCGAGACCGATGCAGAAGGGTGTCGGCGCCAGGTATGCCTATGGCGGACAGGTGGGGAAAGACCCACGCAAAGCGGGCAAGCAGAAGGTTTGCCGCCAGCCTTCCAAGCTGAGTAGAGAAGGGTTCGATTCCCTCTGCCCGCTCCAAATTCGATTCGTTAAGTGCTGCTCCGCACGTTTGCCCGGTCCCTCAATAGGGCCTCCCCTCCGGGCCTTTTCTTCTAGGAACCACTCATGGCCGAACCAGCAAGCACGACTGCCGGCGTCCTGCTGGTGAAGTACGGCGTGATCATTGGCGGCTTCGCGGGAGCGATCCTCTCGCTGACTTTCCTGCGCGGCCTCACCCGTGGCCAGGCTGTCGCCGCCTTCTTCACCGGTTTCACCTCGGCAGTTTTCTGCACCCCGCTGGCAATCAGTTTCTTCAAGCTTGAAGCTGGCGGAGAAACCCAATACGGCGTGGCCTTTCTGATAGGCCTTCTGGCAATGAACATCATCCCGGTGCTGAAGTCGCTCGTGGGTCAGTTCGGAGCCAAGGGAGCTACCTGATGAGCTCGACCCTGATTTCAATGCTGATCGGCGCCAATGCCTTTTTGAGCGTGATGGTGGTTATCGCTGCGTGCGACTACCTGCGCCGGATCCGGCCGATGGATGAGCCGCTGTTGGCCGTCGCGTTCTACCTGGTGGCCATTGGGGCGTTCGGCGCCTTCGTCCTGGCCATGAACGGCCATGTGCCCACTGTGTACGGCGTGGTGATGAAGCTCGGCATCGTCTTGTACGCCGTTGCCCGGCGCGGCCATGTGTTCCAGCCGGGGTAGGGCGCTACAAAATCGACATTCGCCGTTTCGTGGCTCGAGGCTGACTGACAGATAAGGCACCTATCTTTTGGCCCCTGTCGAAAATGGAGATCGCCAGTCTTTCTCCTTCGAGACAGCCTGTTCTAGCTGGTGTATTCGATGATCAAGCCGCATGACCACCAATGGATCGGTGCTGCCTGAGTGATCGTGCAGCATGCTGGACAGTCGTTTGAGTTGGCCGATCAGCTCTAGATGCTTTCTGGCGAGATCCTTTTTTCCTTCCATAGCGTCCTTCTCCATTGAGCCTTGCGAACAGCATAGAGGATCACCCATGGACAACCAGCACAAGAAGATCACCGGTTATCGCGACCTCACCCAGAGCGAGATCGACGGCATGAACTCGATCAAGGCCCTAGAGGCCGACGCCGGCGAACTGTTCAAGCAGATCGGCCAGATCGAAGGCGTGGACCAGCGCACCTTGGCCCTGGCCAAGACCAACCTGCAGCAGGGTTTCATGTGGTTTGTGCGCTCGATCGCCAAGCCGGCCGATCCTTTCGACTGAGTGCAGCCATGACCACCATCGCCTACAAGGACGGCGTGATCGCCTACGACTCTCGGGTAACCCGCGGCGACCTGATCACCGATGACGACTGTGACAAGTGCATTGAGCGTGACGGTGTGAAGTTCTTCATGTCGGGCGCCCTCTGTGACTATGACGCATTGGTCGGGGCCTACTTCGGCACCGCGCCATCCGGGAAGGTCGACGCATCTGCAATCGTCGTGGATGGCGGGAAGCTGCTGATGGTGGCGGTGGATGACGATACGGGTCTGTGGAAGTCGCCAATCAAGCCTGATCGTCCGTACGCCATCGGCAGCGGCACACCATACGCATTCGCTGCGATGGATATGGGCGCATCTGCCGAGAAGGCCGTCGAGATGGCGGCGAGGCGCGATACCAGCACTGGCGGAAGGGTTCGGACAGTTCGAGTCGACCGCGACCAATAAGGATTCACCATGAGCACCAAGCAACCCGACTGGGAGGCGATCGAACGAGCCTACCGGGCCGGGTCGCTTTCCATCCGCACCATCGCCGAGCGTCACGGCATCAGCGACACCGCGATTCGCTCCAAGGCGAGAAAGAACGGATGGACGCGAGACCTGAGTGACCAGGTCCGCCAGGCAGCCAAAGCCAAGCTGGTTCGCACTGAGGTTCGCACGGAAGGTTCGCACTGCGAACCGCGAACTGATGATGAGATCGTAGAGGAGGCAGCCACTGAGGCCGCTTCTGTCGTTCTAGCTCACCGCACCGGTCTGGCCAACTGGCGCTCCATCGCCGACAAGCTATCCGTGGCATTGGCTGAGATCGACGTCAGCGAAGACAACCTGGGTGACTTCTCTCGAGCCTTGAACGCTGGCGTCGATGCCCAGCTCAAGGTCATCAAAGGTGAGCGGCAGGCATACGGCCTGGATAGCGAGGAAGGTAGCCGAACGGTCGATGATCTGGCCGCCCTGATGGATGAACTATCGAAGGACGCCTGACCATGAAGCCCGAGCACATGAAACTGCTCCGGGATCGGTTCTGGCGGCTGAACAACCTGTATTTCATCACGGACAAGCAGGGCAAGAAGGTCCGCTTCCGCATGACGCAGGAGCAGGTCGATTATTTCCAGGGGATGCACACCCGCAACATCATCCTCAAGGCTCGGCAGCTGGGCTTCACCACGCTGGTCTGCATCGTCCAGCTGGATGCCGCGCTGTTCGAGGCTGCCAAATGCGCCCTTATCGCCCACACCCTGAACGACGCCAAGCGCCTGTTCCGGGAGAAGGTGAAGTACGCCTACGATCACCTGCCCAAGGAAATCAAGGCAGCTAACCCGGCGCGCAACGATGCCGCGGGCGAACTGGTGTTCAGCAAGGGCGGGTCGCTTTACGTGTCCACCTCCTTCCGGGGCGGCACGCTGCGCTACCTGCACGTTTCCGAGTTCGGGAAGATCTGCGCCAAGTTCCCGCACAAGGCGCGGGAGATCGTCACCGGTGCGTTCGAGGCCGTGGCCGCTGAGTGCTTCGTTACGATCGAATCGACGGCGGAAGGCCGGGCCGGGTACTTCTTCGATTACAGCCAGTCAGCCGAGAAGCAGCAGCTGGCTGGCGTGCCCCTGGGCCTGCTGGACTGGAAGTTCTTCTTCTTCAGCTGGTGGCGGAACCCGCTCTACTGGCTTGACCCGACCGACGTGCTGATTCCGGACCGGCTGGCCAAGTACTTCGACGACCTGGCCGCCAAGAACGGCATCGTCACCAACCCCGGCCAGCGCGCCTGGTATGTGGCCAAGGAAAAGACCCTCGGCGACGACATGAAGCGGGAATACCCGTCGATCCCTGCCGAAGCATTCCAGCAGACGATCGAGGGCGCTTACTACGCCAAGCAGTTCACCAAGCTCTACGCCGCCCAGCGCATCGGCAAGCTGCCAGACAACAGCCACCTGCCGGTGCACACCTTCTGGGACATCGGCGTGGGCGACTCGACCGCGATCTGGTTCGTCCGGATCGTCGGCGGAGAATTCCACGTCATCGACTTCTACCAGAACAGCGGCGAAGGCCTGCGGCACTACATGAAGGTGCTGAAGGATCGCGGATACACCTACGGCGAGCACTGGGGCCCCCACGACATCGACAACCGGGAATTTGGTAGCGACGGCAAGACTCGGCGTGAACTCGCGCGAGAGGGCTACGAGATCGACGGCCAGCGCTATTCGATGACCTTCCAGGTGGTGCCCAAGCTTGGGGTTGACGAAGGCATCGAGCAGGCCCGCGAGATTCTGCCCAACTGTGCCTTTGACGAAGCCAAGTGCGAGGAAGGCATCACCGCCCTGGAAAGCTACCGCAAGGAGTGGGATGACAAGCGCGGGTGCTGGAAGGACAAGCCCCTGCACGACTGGTCTTCTCACCCGGCCGACGCCTTCCGCTATTTCGCCGTGGCCAAGACCAAGCGCTCCGTGGTCAAGCACGTTCCAATCTCGTTCACTTTCTGAGGCCATCCATGCCTAATTTCCTCCCCCGGGCAGAGTACTCGGAGGCCTTGCCCGGCTGGCAGCTGGTCAAGCGCTGCGTGGCGGGCGCCCGCGAGGTGCGCAAGCACGATATCTACCTGCCGATGCCGGACCCGGAGAACAAGTCTCCTGAGAACCAGGCGCGGTACAAGCAGTACAAGAAGCGTGCGATGTTTCTGAACATCACCGGGCGCACGCGTACCGGCCTGCTGGGTGCGGTGTTTCGCAAGACTGCAGAGCTGGAGTTGCCCGCCGGGGTCGAGTACCTCAAGGAGAACGCCAGCGGCGATGGCACGAGCCTGGAGCAGCTGTCGAAGGATGCCGTTGGCGAATGCCTGGACGCCGGTCGCGGCGGCTTCCTCGTGGACTTCCCTGCGGTTGAGGGCGTGTCCTCGATGGCTGACATGCAGGGCCGCAGCGCGCTGATTCACCACTACGGCGCCGAGTCGATCATCGACTGGGACGAGCAGGTGGTCGATGGCGTGAAGCGCCTGGTCTATGTCTGCCTGTTGGAGTGCGTGTCCGTGTTCAGTCCGGACAGCCTGGAGCGCACAACGAGCACCCAATATCGCGTGCTGCTGCTGGTTGATGGCCGCTACGTCCAGCGCGTCTACGCCGAAGACGGCAACACCTACACCGAGGTCGCGCCGCTCGACAAGAATGGCCGCCCGTTCGATCACATCCTCTTCAGCTTCTACGGCGCCCAGAACAACGACGCCAGCGTCGACAAGTCCCCACTGGAAGACCTGGCCGATGTGAACATCCTGCACTACGGCAACAGCGCCACGGTGGAGGAGAGCGGCTTCATCAGCAGCCAGCCCACGCTGTTCATCACCACCGATATCAGCGCTGACGAGTTCGCCAAGGTGAACCCGAACGGCATGCACATCGGCTCGACCCGCGGCTACAACCTCGGCAAGAGCGGTACTGCGACCCTCGTCCAGGCAACCGAAAGCCAACTGGCTCGCACGCTGCTGAAGGACAAGGAAGAGCAGATGCTGATGATCGGCGCGCGAATCGTCCAGAAGGCGGGCGGTGCCGAGACAGCAGAGGCCGTGCGCATCCGCTACAGCTCGGACAATAGCGTGCTGGGCACCATCGCCGGCAACGTTTCCGAGGCCCTGAAGCGGGCCATCCTCGACGCAGAGCGCTTCATGATGGGTGAGCCGGATGAGGCCGGGACGGTCTTCTGGCTCAACCAATCGTTCTTTGACGAGACGATGACCGCCCAAGACATCCTGGCCCAGGTCCAACTATGGCAGCAGGGCCTGATTGCGAAGTCGGACCTGCGCACGAACCTGCGCCAGGGTGGTGTGCTGGAGGCGGATCGCACCGACGAGCTGATCGACCTGGAGCGCGAGAGCGAGGCTCCGGTAACTGGCGGGGTCACGGTCGAGGCGGAGGAGTAAATGAGCGCTGACGGATATCTGGAGGATGAGGCCACCCGGCACGCCATCTACGTCCAGCTCTATGCGGCGCACAACGCCGAAGAGATCGCAGCATTCATCGCCCAGGCCATTGATGTTGCCAAGAGCAGGGTGGCTGAAGGCCTGAGCGCATACGGCACCAGGCGCTACGAGCAGCAGATCAGGGTTCTGCAGAAGGACTTGGCCGGGATCTACACCGGGATGAAGGGCCAGATGGAGCTTGAACTTCAGTCCTTCGCCGGCGTGGAGGCCAAGTACAACATCGACCTGCTGGAGCAGGTGGTGAAGCCAAGGGTTCAGCTCAACACTCCTTCTCCGCAGATCGTCACTTCGGCGGCCAAGCTTGATCCGATGGCATTGGAGGCTCGCAAGGGCGTCCAGAAGATCAGCATCAGCGGCGCGCTGGACGAGTTCGGCACCAAGAAGGCCGCCGACATCCTCAGCGAGATCAAGATCGGTTCTGCGCTGGGCGAGACCACTCCGGCAATCGCCCGGCGCCTCAACAGCCTGCACCAGGTGCAGCGTGATCAGGCGTCAGCGCTGGTGAGAACGGCCACAAACCACATCGCCAGTACCGCCCGGGTCGAAACGCTGAAGGCGAACGACGACATTCTGCTGGGCATGCGCCGTATCGCCACGCTCGACTCAAGAACGTCGCTGTACTGCATGAGCATTGACCGGACGATTATCCCGCTTGATGGGCCACGGCCGCCATACCACTGGAACTGCCGGACTACCGTCATCCCGGTGCTCAAGCCTGAGTACGAGCGGAAGATCCCTGGCTCAACGCGGCCATCGGTTGGGCCGGACGGCACGAAGCCTGTGGTCAGTGACACCAGCTACCCCGAATGGCTGGCGCGCCAGTCAGCGGGCTTCCAGAAGGAGGTGCTTGGGCCCTCCCGGTATGCCCTGTTCAAGAAAGGCGAATTGCCTATTGAGCGATTCACGGACGCCAACGGCAAAACGCTGAATCTTCAACAGCTGCGCGAACGCGAGCCTGAGGCTTTCGAGCGGGCCGGCCTGAACTGATCCGCGCCACAAAACGCAGGTCCGCCATTTCGTGGCGCGCATTTCCAAGCCCTGGCTGAGTCAGGGCTTTTTTGTATCCGCAGGCAGGGCCTGCCCAACGTCTCTGGGAGACAGCAATGACCTTGAAATTCCAACTGGACAGCCTCGAAGGCGTCGACGAATCCATTCAGGCCCTTTACGTCGAGAAGGACGGCAAGTTCGTCCTTGGCATCGATGGGCTCCCTCAGCAGGAAGACGTCACCGGCCTGAAGGCCAAGGTGGAAGAACTGCTGGGCGAGAAGAAGGCGGCCGAGAAGGCCCGTCGCGAAGCCGAAGAGAAGGCGCGCACAGAGGCTGAGGAGGCCGCCCGCAAGACTGGCGATGTCGAGGGCCTGGAGAAATCCTGGTCCGAGAAGTACGCCCGCCGTGAAGCAGAGCTGACCGGCCAACTCGAAAGCACCAACAGCACCCTGCAAGGCCAGATCCGGGATCTGACCGTGGGTCGCACCGCTACCGAGATCGCGACCACCCTGGCTGTCCCAGGCAGCGCCAAGGCATTGCTTCCCCACATTGAACGCCGGCTGAGCGTTGAGCAGCGCGACGGTAAACCGACCGTTGTTGTGCTCGACGCCGCCGGCAAGCTCTCGGCGGCAACGCTTGACGAGCTGAAAGCAGAATTCACCAACGATCCGGCCTTCGGCCCGCTGATCGCTGGCAGCAAGGCATCTGGCGGCGGGGCCGGGGGTGCCGGAAAAGGCGGCGGGGCCGCAAGAGGCAACATCGGCGGCACCAAAGAGGAACGCACGGCGGCACTGGCCAGCCGGTTCCCAGACCTTCCATTGAAATAAGGAAATACACCCATGTCCCTGTCGCAAATGCAGGTTTTCAACGAATACATCATGCCGGCGACCATCGAGACGCTGGATCAGATGCTCGTTGCGTTCAACGCCGCCAGCCGCGGCGCCATCGTGCTGTCCCCGGACGGCTTCACCGGCGACTTCCTGCAGGAGTCGTTCTTCCAGACCCTGGCCGCTGCCCAGCGCCGCGTTGATCGCTACGCCGCCAACGGCGCCGCGCCGATCACCGACCTGACCGAGCTGAAAAACACTTCGGTGAAGGTAGCTGGCGGCTTCGGTCCGATCCGCTACGAACCTTCGCAGATGACCTGGCTGGAGCGCCCGACCGCTCAAGGCATCGAGGTCGCGTCCCGCGCGTTCGCCGAGATCCTGCTGAAGGACCAGCTGAACACCGCCATCGCCGCCCTGGTCGCCGCGATCACTGCCCAGGCCGCTGCCGTCAACGACGTGTCGGCCACCGCCGGCATCACCTACGCCGGCCTGAACAACGCTCACGCGAAGTTCGGTGATGCGAGCCAGAACCTGGTCACCCAGGTGATGCAGGGCACCACCTACCACAAGCTGGTGGGTCAGAACCTGGCCAACCAGCAGCAACTGTTCCAGGCCGGTAACGTCCGTGTGATCGACATCCTGGGCAAGGTCTCGGTTGTGACCGATGCCCCGGCGCTGATGCAGGATGGGACCCCGGACAAGGAGATCATCCTGTCTCTGGTCCAGGGTGCGGCTCTGGTGCACGACGGTCGCGACATCATCAGCAACGTCCAGACCACCAACGGCAAGGAGCGGATCGAGACCACTCTGCAGACCGACTACACCTTCGGCCTGGGCCTCAAGGGCTACACCTGGGATGTGACCGCCGGCGGCAAGTCTCCGACCGATGCCGAACTGGCCACTGGGACGAACTGGGACAAGACCGCCACCAGCATCAAGCACACCGCTGGTGTCGCTCTGATCGGTGACGCCTCCAAGTAACCCTGATGGCGGGCTGGGTCGATGGCTTGGCCCGCTGAGGACGTGAGCATGAGCAAGAACAACATCTGGTACTTGGCGGGACCGTTCCACCAGTATCAGGAGAACGTGAAGGCACTGGCTAAGGAAGCCGGTTTGGTAATCGTTGATGCCAACGCTGCTACCAGTCGCAAGGGCGAGGCCAAAGACGTGCCTGAGGTGACCATTCGCCCCGAACTGAAGGCCGTGGCCGTGGTTGTCGAGTCTGGTGGACTGAGCCATGACGATGTCGACCGCCTGACCGCTGAGCTGGCGTCCATCGGCGTGATTGTCGAGTCGTTCGCTGATCAGAGCCTGGAGCGTCCGCAAGGCGAACTGGGCGAAACCGCAGGCCGGCTGCTCCAGGTGCTCGAAGCGGTGAATGCTGGAGTTGCCAGCCTGCAGCGCGAGCGCGACGGCGAAGTCCAGAAGGTAATCGACCTGGAGCAGGAAAAAGCTGATCTGCTCAAGCAGATCGAATCCCTGAAGGCTGCGGCTGCTGATCCTGAGGTCGAGGCTTTGAAGGCTGCGCTGGACAAGGCCGGTGTCACCTACCGCGCCAACGCCTCGAAAGAGTCGCTGCAGAAGCAGGTAGCCGAGCTCGGCCAGCAGTAATCCCGGGGCTGCGGCCCCTCTCATTCAAGCGGAGGCCTGATGGCTACCTACATCACCGTGGCCGCCGTGGATAGCATCCTCGGGGCTAACTGGGCGCCTGACGCCGACAAGGAAGAAGCGGTATTCGAGGCGAACGCCTACCTGACCGCGCTCAACCTGGTTGGCATCGACATGGACGACATCCCCGACGACGTGAAGGAGGCTGGTGCCCGACTGGCCAAGTGCGCATCCCAGGGCAAGCTGTACCAACAGCAGACCGAGGGCTCGCTTGAGGCGAAGACCGTCAAGGCAGGATCGGTGACGACCAGCAAGGCCTTCGGCTCGATCGACAAGGCCAGCGCGGCCGCCCAGCCCGCCTGTGTGCAGCTGGCCCTGGCGCTGCTCGCCCCATGGCGCAGTAACCCGTTCGCCTTCGCTGTAAAAAGGGGGTAGGGATGGGTATTCGCGACGAAATCCAGGCCGACCTGGCCGAAGCCTTTGACGAAGACTTGGCCGATGCGGTCGTACCGTTCTCCGGCGCCTACTTGGGGCCTGGCGTGTGGGACCCAGTCAACGAGACGACCACGGCTCAGCCAGTTACCTACACCGGGCGAGGCGTGCTCGACAGCTACGACAGCCGTCGCGTCGACAACATCAACATCAAGGTTGGCGACGTGCTGCTGATCTGCCTGGCTAACGAAGTCACTGACAGGCCGGCCGTAGGTCACCAGATCACTGCCGACGACCTGATCACTGGCCAGCCGGTGACATACCGAATCGTGAGCCCTGAAATCGACCCGGCCAAAGCCCACTACGAGATCCAGCTGAGGAGGTCGTAATGGCTGGATGGAGCACTCCACCTACCGCATTCGCTGATCAGATTGAAAGCGACCTAGTGAAGCAGGCGAGAATCATCGCCATGGCATTGCTCGGCGACATAGTACAGAGGTCACCGGTAGACACTGGTCGTTTCCGGGGAAATACCGTCGTTAGCATAGGCGCTCCGATCCTCTCGAATAGCGACAATGTGGACAAAACTGGATCCTCGACCATCGCTGCGGGCCAAGCGGTGCTGACCGGGCTGAAGCCGTACACGGTGGTCTACATCCAAAACAACCTTCCATACGCCGAGAAGTTGGAGAACGGGCACTCTAAGCAAGCTCCCAATGGCGTATTTGGCCTTGCCTTCACCGGCGTGGCAGCGGCGTACTCGTCATGACCTATGAGCAGATTCGACAGGCAATAGTGGCTCGCATGGTGTCGTTCACCGGCATTGACCAGGCCAGAATCCTTTATCCGAATGCCCAGATTCCTTCAACGAGCCAGGACACCTCTGGCGCATTCAAACCTCCCGCAACAGGACTCTGGTGCAGGCTTCATATCGGTCACGCGACGGCTTTCATGGTCGGCATGGCTGATCGCCCATACACCAGGAAGCCAGGAATCATCACGGTTCAGTGCTTTGCGCGGTTGCAAACAGGAATCAAGGGATTGAACGAGCTTGCCGACGCGCTGGAGGCACACTTCGCATACTGGAGCAGTGGAGACCTTGAGTGCATCGAGACCAGCCAGGTAGACGCAGGTGAGTTCGAGGGCTTCTACCAGATCAATGTGAACACCCGGTTCCACGCCGGCTGACCCGAAACACCAAGACCCACCCGCCGCGAGCGGGTTTTTTTATGCCCGCAGAACGGAGATAACCCATGAGCAGCGGCGCCCAAGTAACCAGCTACCTGATTCCCGAGGTCACCCCGGGCGTCACTCCACCAACCGGCGCTTGGGATACCCTGCGCCTGACCAGCAATACCCTGTCGCCGACCGTGAACACCCAGGTCAGCGATGAGATCACCGACTCCCGTATCAGCCAGGGTTCGGTCGTGTCCAGCGCCGACATTCAAGGCGACCTGGTAGGCGAGCTGTCCTACGGCACCTTCGATAAGCTGCTGGAGGCCGCCTTCTACGGCACCTGGACTGGTGACGTCCTGACCGTGGGTAGCACCCGCCGCACCTTCACCGTCGCGAAGAACTTCAACGACGTCAGCGTGTACACCCTGTTCAAGGGCATGCACGCTTCGGTCTTCGCCTTGGACATCCCTTCAGACGGCAAGATCACCGCCACCTTCACCATGGCCGGCCTGGACTATGCGGACGGCGACACCAACACCGTTGCCACAATTACCCCGCCGACCACCACCCCGTTCATGTCGAACCTGAACGTGGGCAGCATCACGGTGGATGGCGTCAGCCTGGAAGGCTCGGCCTGCGTATCGGCCTTGACCGTCAACTTGGACAACAGCCTGCAGGCTCAGCGCTGTATCGGTAGCGGCAAGCTTGGCCCGGGGGCGCAGATCGCCACTGAAGCAGCGATCACCGGCACCGTTACCTTGGCCTGGTCGAACCGCGCCTGGCAGATCTGGAAGAACACCTTCAGCCGCAAGACCATCGCGGTGGCGTTTCCGATCACTGACAGCCTTGGCAACCGCTACGACCTGTCGTTCCCGGCCCTTGAAGTGGATGGCGACCTGCCAAACGGCGGCAAGCGCGACCTGATCGAGGTCACGCTCAACTACACCGTTGCCAAGCAGGCCCCGACCATTACCCGGGTGCCATTCGTACCGGTCTCCAGCGTGTCGGTGGCCCCGACCACTGCCTCGATTGCCGTAGCGGCGACCCGCCAACTGACCGCATCTGCGCTGCCATCGGGTGCCGCCCAGAACGTCACCTGGTCCAGCTCGGCGCCGTCGATCGCCACGGTCAACTCCTCCGGCCTGGTCACCGCCGTTGCCGTTGGGTCGGCAGTCATCATCGCCACCAGCGTTTCGGACCAGACCAAGACCGCTACTTCGGCCATCACGGTCACCGCATAACCCGCATCACCTTTCGGTCGCTCCGGCAATAACGCCGGCCGGGGCGGCCTCTTTTATGGCGTGGCGTGAGGATGATTCATGGCTCTCAAATTGAAAAAGACTGACACCAGCAAGAGCGGTGAGGCGCGCTGGGAGAAGTTCGACGAAGACACCCAGGTACTGCTGATGCCGCTGGATAATCAGCAGTACCAGATCGCGCTGGAGCGTATGCGCCGTCGCCTGGATCGAAATGACGCCCAATTCGGAGAAGGCTCGGTTGGCGTGGTCGCTGGCGAGAAGTCCGAGCATGATAACCACTGCATGCTGCTGGCCCAGTTCATCCTTCAGGACTGGCAGGGCGCCCAAGACGAGGATGGAAACCCGCTGAAGTACAGCGAGGCCATCGCCACCGAAATGCTGCGCGGCGATACCGATTTCTTCGTGTTTGTCATCAAGCGAGCAGCAACCATCGCGGCCGACAACAAAAAGGAGCAGGAAGAGATCAAGGGAAAGCAGTCGACCGCTTCAAGTGGGAGCGAGACTGGGGTTCTTCAAGCGTAAAGAAGAGCCTGATCTACCAGAAACTGCGCATTGCGGTACCAGATGAGCCTGAGCTGGATGTGATCACCGGCAGCCTGCTGAATGCGTTCCGAAATGCGGCGCGCGGCCGGCGCTACCTGGTCGGGGCCACTGCAGTGCAGCCGCTGAGGCTTTCAGCCCGCGAGATCACCGACTGGCTTGAGGTGCACCCACTGCCGCTGCCCAGGCGGCTTGTGGACGAGGTGATATTCGCTTTGGATGAAGCAGCGCTGGCGGAAGAAAACGAATAGAAAGAGGTCATGCCATGACTGGAAACCAATCATTCACCGCTGTGCTGCCCGAGCTGCTGTCTACCCCAGGCGAATGCGAGCAGGCAGAGCTGGATAGGTTACGCGAGCTGGAAAAGGTGGCGATGCAACTCACCCATGGACTGGGCTTTGGGCGCTGGAATGTGCCGAATAAGGGTGGTGTGGCAGGAAACCTCGTGGCCGCTGTAACGGATCTGCATCTTGATGCAGAGCTTGAGGCAGAGGTTCGCCAAGCTTACGAGAAAAAACTCGTAGAGCTCGGCGTTGACGTGAAGGCTATTTCAGAAGCTGTTGTAGTCGAGCCTGGCCCGCTTCTGTGATGGTGTCGCCGCCTAGAGGTCTGATGCGATATCTACCCGACGCAAAGAGCGTTATTTTGAAGCGCACGTAAGGCGATCTCGAAAGTGCATCGCCATCCTGGTAGCTCATCTGCTTCTGGAGCTCTTCGAAATTGATCTCTTTGTTGACGTATCGGTGATAGCAGACAAGGGCTTTATCCACGATGGGGTAGTTCACTGTCACGCTGAGACTCATGCGACCTCCTGGTCGATTTTGCCCTGGTCCATGGGCTTGCCGGCAATGGACCGGGGCGGATGATAGGAGGCGAAACGCTACTACGGTGCCGGGCTGGCCGGTTACTGGGTTTCCATCCACGCTGGATGGGCGGACAGGTCTGCCGGGTTTTGGCGCTTCCTGCTGATGGTGGTAGATTGCCACCTTCAATCAAGGAGTTTCCCATGAACAAAGGAAGTATCTTCGCCGCGCTCGCCATCATGGCCATCCCCGCCGTCGCCAGCGCCGCTGCTGAATCTAGCTCCGTGTCGATGAGCTTCGAGAAATGCCAAGCAGCTCAAGCCAATACCATCGCACAGCTGAATGTCCCGCCTGGCGATATCGTGCACATCGTGAACACCAGCGCCATGACCATGACCAGGGTTTATGTGGCAGACGGCAGCGTGATCATCACCTGCAGTGCCCCGGACAACAAAATGGTTATCACGAAGTCGTCGGAAGGGCGTTGATGCCTGATCGCTACGGTGAATGGTAGATTACTGATATCTACAGGGAGTTTCTCGAATGCGGCTAATCATCGTCCTTCTGCTGATCATCATCTTCATTCTGGCGCCGTGGCTGATCGTTGTCGCCATAGGCGCGGCAGCCGTCTATGGCGTGTATGTTCTGGCTGCTTCGGCAGTTGCTGGCCTGCTTGTGGCTATTTTCCTGCTCAGGCGTCGGCCGTCTTCTGGGCAAAGTCCGCAGATGCGAGAAGCCATTAGGCGCGCCAACAGGCAGGCGAAGGAGAAAAGTGACCTCGCCTGGGTGAATGGCCACGTGGAGCAGACTGATGAAGGGCCGGCGCGAGAAGAAAAGGCTCCTGATACGGTAAGAGTTTGCCGTGACTGCCAAGTCGAAGTTATGCCAGGGGAGTTCAGCTGCAGTTCATGCAGAAAGAAAATAACCTGAACCCAAAAAATACTTGAAGCCCGCCATGCGCGGGTTTTTTAATGCCCGGAGAAAAGCATGGCCCTGAAATCTCGACTCGAGGTTGAAGTAGACGGTCGCACCGCAGAGCAGCAGGTAAATGCTATCCGCGTGGCACTGGATGCTCTCACCCAGGCCGGCCTGCGAACTGGCCCGGCTATGGCAAGTGTGTTCAATAGCGTTTCAGGGTCGGTCAGCAGCATCAATGCGGCAACCACCAGCATTAAGGCAGCCCAGGCAGCATTGAATGGCCTGGGTACAGCAGGCTCAAAAGCCGGGCAGTCGCTTTCTGGGGCGTCCGGGAGCTTGTCCACTACCGGAGCAAATGCCACGGCAGCAGAGGCCAGACTTGCAGCCGCCACCCGAGCCATGAATGAGCTGCAGCAGTCCTCGCTGCGGACCACGGCAGCACTGAATGGAGTTGGCGGCTCTGTTACCGTTTCTACCAGGAATGCCGCCGGGGGCGTCAACGGGCTGAACAGCAGCATGTCGTCATTGCGGTCGACGGCCGCTGACCTGGCCGGGCCGCTGCTCGCTATGTTCGGCGGCGCCACGCTGACAAAGTCTATCTACGACGCAGCGGAAGCATACTCATCGCTAACCAACCGCATGAGGTTGGTAACTGAAACTGCCAACGAGCTCAGCACTGCTCAATCAGCTGTTTTCCAGATCGCGCAGAGCGCATATCAGCCTCTGACCGCCACGGCCGAGTTGTATCAGCGAATCGCTACCAACCAAAAAGAACTCAAGCTGACTGGCGAGGGTGTGGCCGGAATCGTTGGCACCATCAGCAAAACCCTCGCAATATCTGGCGCCTCTGCCGCGTCATCCAGCGCTGCTCTGGTACAACTTGGCCAGGCATTCGCATCCGGAACGCTGCGCGGCGAAGAATTGAACAGCGTGATGGAGCAAGCGCCCGCACTGGCCCAGGCAATTGCTGCTGGCATGGGGAAGACGGTGGGCGAGTTGCGTGCGCTCGGGGCTGCCGGTCTTCTTACCGCTGAAGCTGTCGTCCAGGCGCTGCAAAAACAAGAGGCTGCGGTAGACGCTCTGTTCAACAAGACCGCAGTGACGATCGGCAACAGCCTGACCGCATTTGGAAACTCGTTCACGCAGATGATTGGCAAACTCGATCAGGTCAGCGGTGCTAGCCAGGCTATTGCCAGCAGTATCGTAGATGTATCGAAAGTCTTTGACTCCCTGACTTCTGGATCCTCTGAGGTTGCTAAGACCGTGGAGTATGCCGGGGCTGTGATGGCTGGCGTTGGGGCTGCTGGCGCCGCGCTACTTTCAGCCAAGTTGCTTCGCCTTGCTTCGGCAAGCGCAGCAAGCAGGGTGGCGGCAATAGCGCAAGCAGAGGCAACTCTTAACGCGGCCAACCAGGATCGGATCAAGGCCCAGACTGCGACAATTCTTGCTGAGCGTGAGGCTATTGCTGCGAGGGGTACGGCCGCTCAGACCATAGCATCTATTGCGCTGGCTGAGGCCAGGATGAACGAGGCCAAGGCCACGGCTGCTGCAAGCGCGGCCCAAGCGGGGATGAGGTCGGCATATCTTGGCATTCTTTCATCCCTGGGAGGCCCGCTGGGGCTGGCAGTTTTAGTCGGAACCCTTGCTGCAAGCTACATCCTTATGAAGGACAACTCCGACGACGCCACCAAGGCTCTCGATGCCCAAGGCCTAACTGTTGACCAGCTGGTCGAGAAGTTCAACGAGCTCGGCAAGGCTCAGCAGCGCGTCAAGCTGATCGAGTGGGTCGACGAGCGTGCAGAGAAGGTTGAAGCTGCTACCGAGTCGCTCAAGAAGTACGCCGATGCTGAGAAGGTTTTGGGGCTTGACGATGGCCTTTCTGGCCAGTTCCGTGGACTGATAAAAGAGGTTGAGAACGGAAAGCGCGACCTTGACAGCGTTACCGAGTGGCTGAAGAGCACCGCCAATATCTCGCCCGACGTGGAAAGAGCCTTGTCGGTCATTGCAGCCGAATACGAGAAGAGTGCGCAGCGCGGAAAAGATCTCGCGACCGTGCTGGAGCAAGTTGACGGCGCCAATGCCAAGACCGCCAAGGGCACAGCATCACTTTCTTCGGCTCAGGCTGGAGCATCTGGTCAAACCAAGGCCCAGACGGCAGAAACAGAGAAGCTCATCGCCAAAATGCGCGAAGAGATTGCCCTGTACGGCGCCAACGAGAAGGCCATCGCTGCCTACAACGCTACGAAGCTCAAGATGACTGCGGAGCAGCGCAAGGAGGTTGAGGTTCTGGGCTCAATCCAAGACGCCCAGAAAAAATACAAGGAGGCGATTCAGGAAAACGACAAGGTACAGCAGGCGGCGCTTAAGGCTCAGCTGGTAGCCCTCTATACCCAGCAGCAGGCAGCCGAGGATGCAGCGGCAGCGGTCAAGAAATCGCACGAAGACGCTGCTAAGGCGGCAAAGGAAAGTGCGGACAAGCAGCTTGAGCAGATGAATCGGGTGGTGTCGGCGGCCAGGAATCTTGTGTTCCCCGGCACGCCCCGCCAGAACTTGGCCGGTTACGGTCTTCTCACCAATGGCGGCACACCCGAAGCGCCTAAGGTGCTTCCTCGCAAAACGCCCCAGCAACTGGCAAATGAGGCCATCAGCCAGCTAAGCGAAACAACTGATCCGAACAAAAGCACCCTTAAGGATGCGAAGGTTCTGGAGAATGCGGGCCAAAAGCTTCTGGATGACGCCCGCCAGCGTTACGCAGTACTCCAGCAGCAGAGTAAGGAAATTCAACTTCAAGGTAGTGGCGGCAAGGCGCTGGGCACCGAAGCCAAGAAGCTGATCGAGCTCGAAACCGAGATCGCCAGCCTCAAGGAGAAGAAGACCCTCACCGCCTCGCAGAAGCAGATCCTCGCGATGGCCGAGCTGAACCTGGCGCAGCAGAAGCAGAACGTTGCGCTGGAAAAGGCGAACGAGCTGATCAAGGAGCGGCTGGAGAACGACGCCAAGCTGAGAGCCTTTACAGAGAGCCTGAAGTCCGAGACCGACCTTGCGCGCCAGGGCCTGTCGACTGAGTTGGCGGGCGCGGGGCAAAGCGACAGAGCACGTAATCGCCTCCAGGATGATCTGAAAATCCAGCAGGAATATCAGAAAAAGCTGGAGAAGCTGACCTACGACTACAACAAGATCAAGAACCCCACGTCCGAGGATTCGGACCTCTACAAGGGCGAGACCCAGGCCCTGCAAGCAGCCCTGGCCACGCGCATGGCTGACCAGCAGAACTACTACGCCGCGCAGGATGCAATGCGGTCGGAGTGGCTCACTGGGGTGTCGGAGTCTTGGCAGAACTACGTCGATATCGCCACCAACTACAACGAGCAGGCCCGGGCGGCTACCGAGTCGATCCTTGGCGACACAACTTCGTCGATCTCCGGCAGCATTCAGGGCATCATCAAGGGCACGGAAAGCCTGGGGGATGCCTTTGGCAACCTGGCGGGCACCATCGCCAACTCGATGCTGACAGCGTTCGCCGACATCACAGCCCGATTCTTGGTCATGCAGGCGCTGAAACTCGCCGGCATCGAGACGGAAAAGGGCGCCGTGGTGGTAGCCGAAGGCGAGAAGGCTGCCGCGAAGGTTGCGGCAGACGGCATCGCCGAGGCGTCCACCCTGTCCACGATCGCTACCACCCTGGCGGCGAACGTTTCTGCGGCTGTGGAGACCCTGGCCTCTTGGGCGCCGGCGGCACTGGTCGCATCGATCGGTTCCTTCGGTGCTGCGGCTGTGGTCGGTGGTACTGCGCTGATTGCAGCCTATGCCCTGATCCGTGGAATCAGCGGCGGGTTTGCTGAGGGCGGCTACACCGGTCCTGGTGGCAAGTACGAGCCAGCTGGTGTGGTGCACAAAGGCGAGGTGGTCTGGTCCCAGGCTGACATCCGCCGCTTTGGCGGCGTCTCTGCAGTCGAGGCTCTGCGGACTGGCAACGTCACGCCTATCACGTCGGCGCGCGTGACCGGGGGCTCTCAGTCCGGAACCGCCAGCGCGCCTGGAATCCAGCAAAACATTAACGTCCACAACTACTCCAGCGCACAGGTGGAACAACGGCGCATGCCTAACGGAGACATCGATTTCATTATCCGAGAGGCAACTGACCGGGCCGTACAAGAGGTCGCTGGGCAGTTCGCGACAGGCTACGGCGATGTTGTTGATTCGTATGAGAGTGCATATGGGCGCCGTCGAACAGGCGGCTAACAGACAAATCAGGAGATACACATGGAACAGCAAGTAGTTGAAGCGACCAATGCACCAGCCTATTACCCGGTCTTGGCGCTTGTCTCCGAAGGCTGGGCTGACATCGCGCACGGAGCAGTCTTCGACCTTTCGGCAGTTGAGCTGAGCATTGGCTTCCCTTGCGGGCTGGCGATCATCGATCGCGATGGGGCGTTACTGCCTGAGACCGTAAAGGTGGACATCCAGGTGATGCAGGTTTCCGAGGATGGCGTCGAGTCTGGCGAATGGGTAGATTCCTTCAGCGGCGACTGGACCATGGGATCCTTGGATCATTATGCAGATGCGATTCAGTTAATCGGCGACGGTTTCGTTCGAGTTCGAGCCCGAAAATCATCGTCATCCAGCGAATATGCCCGGGTCGACACCGTGCTGAAAATCACGCTCAAGCCAGAAGAAAATGATGGCCTTGATGATTGGCAGCGGGAAAACAAGCAAGGGCGTGTGAACTGGGAAAGGATGCGGCGCTCGCTTGATGAGAAAGAAAGGCAAGCCCGCATACTGCATCACAGGCTTGCCCGGATCGAAGAGGCCCTTGGATTGGCCCCCTTCGCTTAGCGCTTCACGAATCCGTCTGCAAAGCGCTGCACTGTGTGTCTGTCAGCCGGCAATGCATAGGCTCGATCGCATTCCTTGACCTCCTCAAGCGCTGTTGCAATTACAGCGTCCAGCGCCTCCTGACCTTGATTGGCCTTGATGTGCTGGCAGAGGCCGGTAACCAAGCAGCGAACTGATGAAAGCTCGGTGCTCAGCCTTGTGATCATCTCGTGCAGCTCTCTTTCGGCATCCGTTGGGTATTCAAAACTCATAAGACATTCCTGTTCAGTATTTATCCAATCCCCGCCGGCTCCTACACCTTGGGGCGCTTGGAGGATATGACGGAGTGGTCGCAAATAGCCATGACATGAGGAGTGGCAATGATTCAATACCCGGCAGAATTGCCACTTCCTCTGCAGGAGGGGTATGGCCTGAGCACGGTTGATCCGATGCGGGCTACCCAGATGGCCACTGGGCGCACGCGGTACCGGGTCAGGCACAGGTATGTGCCAACCGAGGTGAAGGTCAATTTCAACTTCAGCCAGGAAGAGGCGGGGATCTTCGAGGCCTGGTACGCGCGGACCATCGACAATGGTTTCGAGTGGTTCGAGATCCGGCTACAGACCCCGGCAGGATTCACTACCTACCAGGCGCACTTCAAGGGCATTTATCAAGGCCCTGACCTGACGCAGATTACGCGCTGGCGGTACTCGGCCGTGCTTCAACTGAAAGAAAGGCCGCTTATCCCGGCCGGATGGGAGCAGTTCCCGCAGTACTGGCTGAACAAGAACGTAATCGACCTCGCTATGAACAAGGAGTGGCCTGAAGTATGAGCCTAATCGAGGAGTGTTACGCCTCGGGCAGGGGCGAGCTGGTCGATACCATCGAGGCGCGGGAGGAGGGCGGCACTTTCTCCCACCTCTACTGCTCAGGCTGGGAGGACCGGGTGTGCACCACCGAGGACGGTCGCACACTGACCTTCATCGCGATGGCCATGGACCTGGCCCTGCCGAAGAACGACAACAGCGCGTTCCAGAACCTGGTGCTGGGCTTGGACAACGTCACAGGCGAGGTGCAGGAGGTGGTGGAGGCGGCGAAGGCTGCCGACAAGCGCTTCATCATCACCTTCCGGCGCTATCTGGCCGAGGACCTGTCTTTCCCGCAAGAGCGGTACCGCATGACGCTGCTCAGTCGTGAATATGAAGACGACGTGGCGAAGCTCACCGCTGGCTTCTTCGACCTGCTCAACACCAACGGTCTGCGCACCGTGCTGACCACCTCTCTTGCACCTGGCCTGAAGTACATCTGACCATGATCGAGAAATTCATGCGCGCCCCGTATCGCGAGGGTGCACGGGGGCCTATTGCCTTCGATTGCTGGGGGCTGTGCCGGGCGATCCGTCACGACTTGTTCGGTCTGCCATGGCTCCCATCCTTGGGAGCGGTTGGCAAGGACAAGATCCGAGAAAACACCAAGGCCTATCGCAGCCTCCGTCAGGCGATGGAGGAATGCGCTCCGGAGCCTGGAGCCATTGCCGCAGTGCTGCGTGGGAGCGCGCTTCTGCATGTCGGCACGGTCCTCCTGAGCGAAGGACGGCTGAAGGTGCTGGACACAAACCCCGGCGGCGCCTGCCTCCGGACAACTGGCGACTTTGAAGCCGCATATCCCAGGGTGGTGTACTACCGATGACCGTCGAGTTCTATCCGAACAAGATGTCTAACACTGCTCCAATGGGCATGTGGAAGACCGACCGCCGAATCACCATCGAAGAGTGGCTGAAATCTTTGGCGCCTTCGTATGAGCGCCGCGAGAGCCCGCCAATCAGCGTGGTACTGAACGATGAGGTGATCGAGCAGCACCTGTGGCACAAGGTGAAATTCAAGCCTGTCGACTTGTTGCAGATCTATCGGGAGCCGAAAGGTCTGGAGCAGGCCTTCATGGGGTTCACCCTTTTTGCTGGGGTGAAGGCATTCGCCAAGCTGGTTATGCCCAAGATGCCCGGCATGCCATCCAGCGCCGGCACTCAGCAGGGCGACCCCCTGACCGAAGCCAGCGCCAAGGGCAACAAGGTCAAGCTGGGCGAGCCGGTGCGCCAGATCGCAGGGCACCAGCGGGTCTATCCGTCCTACCTGACCCAGCCCCGCCGGGCGCATCTCGCACCGCGTGACCAGCGCGTGGAAATGCTCCTGTATATCGGCGAGGGCGAGTACGACGTCCCGCTGGCCAAGGTCAAGGTGGGTGAGACCCCGCTGATCTCCCTGGGGTCAGACGCGACCTTCACCATCTACCCGCCAGGCGCTGACCTTTCGGCCGATCCCGCGCACATCAACTGGTTCAACGTGCCCGAGGTCGGGGCAAGCTCCAGTGGGTCGGCCGGCCTGGAGCTGACCATGGCCACCGACCTCACCAGGTCGGCCACGGCATCGGCGTACCAGTTCGTTGGCGACACGATCAGCGTACCGGCTGGCTCCGGCCAGTTCCCGGCCGACTGGTCGAACGGGATCATCATCCGCGTGCTCTCGCCATACACCTACACGGTGATCGACGGCGGTGCCGGACGCGACATCATCCGTGGTCCGCTGGAAATGCTGAACCCAACGGCGGGCATGCTCATCGAAGTGGCAGGGGCAAACGCGGGCCTGTACGTGGTGCACAGCTACACCCCATACACACCGGCGGTACCGGCCAACCCTGGGACAGCATCGACACGCACCGGATCGGCGGCGCCAACTCGCTACGACTTCAACGTCACGCCGCTCACGTTCAACCTGGTGCGCGGCAGCTCTACCTATCCCGTCACGCTGAACACGGCCACAACCGACCTGGCTGGCCTGGTAGCAGCGCTGAACACTCAGCTCAGCGGATTGCCGTTTGAGGCTCAGCAGAGCAGTGGCCGGTTGCGTTTCGTGGAATTGACACCGTTTAGTGGCCAGGCCATCTCTGCCACCGGTGCTTCAACCATCCTCGGCTCCTCCCCGGTAGGTGTCACCGGCACAGCAACTACCAGTGGCACTCCAGAGCAGCCAGCGGAAATGACGCTGGATTATGACGGTGGTTCGCCAGTGGTCGGCTTGGCGCTGGGGCAGGGGCTGGCAACCATCGGCCCGCGCGGGCTGCGTTACCGGATCACCGCCTTCAGCACCAGCCTGCTCGAGGTGGAGCGTCTGACCTCGTCTGGCTCGACCGATGCGGGATGGCCTGGCTTCAACGCCATGCAGACGGTGAGCGGCCTGATTACATTGGACGCTTCGAACCTGCAGGGTGGCTACCGCGGGCCATTCGCCTGCTGCCCAGAGAACGAGCAGGTTACCGAGCTTGAATGGACGGTAACCTACGCCAACGGACTGGCCGGTATCGGGCGGGAGGGGCAAATCTACGAGATAAATACCTACTACGTATTTGAATACCGCGACATGAATGTGGCTGGGGCCTGGACTGTTCTCGAGCGGGCGAACTCTGGAGGAAGCCTGGATGCTCAGGGGTTCACCGGGCGGGTTGCGCTTCCGTATCCAATGCGCGCCGAAGCCAGGGTACGAAAGCTGTATAAAGATCGACCGGGGCGCGTCAATGACGAAGCCAGGGATGACGCCACATGGACGGACCTGCGCGGCCGGATGCTAAATTCCCCTACGAGCTACCCAGGTCTGACAGTCATGACCTGCAACATTAGGGGCGGTGACCGCCTTTCGGCGCAGTCGGAGAGCCAGGTCAGTGCCGAGGTAACCCGCATCCTGCCGCTGATGGAGGGCGGCACCGGGCCAAGCCGAGACATCGTGCCGTGGTGCCTTTATCAGTTGAAGCAGCGCGGGTACACGGGCGACGACCTTGATCTGCCAGAGTGGCAGGCCTTCCACGATATTTGCGTAGCCCGCGGCGACACCTACGACGAAACGCTGGATTCGACGATCACCGTCAAGGACATGATCAACAACGCGCTGGCGTGTGGGTTCGGCGAGCTGGTGACTTTCCGTGGCCTGCTGCGCCCGGTTCGGGACAGTGCTCGGGCAGCGTTCGATGTGACCTACGGCCCGAAAACCCAGACCTACTCGCCACAGAACATGACCAAGATGCTGAAGATCAGCGGCGCCATGCCGTCGATCAACGACTTCGACGGGGTGGATGTGGAGTTCTTCTCTCGCACCACCTGGGCGTGGGAAACGGTTGAGTGCCGCTGGCCAGGCGACCTCGGCACCAAGGTCGAGAAGATCAAGATGCCTGGAGTCAGTGACAGGGCCAGGGCATGGCGGGTCGGAATGCGCCGGCGTGGCCACCAGAAGTTTCGGACGGACATCTACACCTGGGAAACCGAAATGGACGGCAGCAACAGCGGCTACCTGAGTTTCGCAGCCGTTGCAGATGACGCGCCTAAGCGTTGCCAGAGCGCGATCCTGCTGGACTTCTCGGTAACCGGGTCGGAAACCCTTCTGCACAGCTCAGAGCCACTGGACTGGTCCTTTACAGAGCAGAATCTGATTGGTGTCCGCCGCCTCGATGGGACGCTCTCTGGCCCGTGGGATGCGGTTCGAGTCGATGACTATACCGCGATGGTTGCAGCATTGGACTTCACACCAGTTGTGGATGGCCCGCTTGAGCCGCCGCACATCCTGTTCGGCCCAGCCTCGCGCTGGGCCTACCCGACGCTGATCACCAGTTCAGACCCAGCCAACGGCAACGTGGCGATGAAGGGCATGCCCTACGACGCTCGCGTTTACATCTACGACGACCAATTCCCGCCGGCCTGACCGGACCCTGACGAGCATGCCCGCCCAGCGCGGGCTTTTTTGTGCCCGGAGAAAACATGGCTTACAACACAAACAATCCGCTTGGTTCGAGCGATCCGCGGGACCTGTTCGATAACTCGGCAAACTTCGATCAGGGCATGGGCAGTACCGAGGACACCTTCCTAGATCGGTTCGGGCGCCCGAGATACACCTGGCAGGCGTATCACAACCTGGTCATAGATGCTAAGGGACAGATTGACCCAACCGTGGCTGCTGCGAAGGCGGCGGTGAACTCGGCGCGTGACGCTGGCATCGAGGACATAGACGATTCAGTCGCTGCTGTGGACGCTGCCGAGGCTGCTGCCAAGACGCAGATGGAAGAGACCGCTGCAAACCTGGGCGACGACCTTAACAACAAGCGGTATGACACGTACGCCGAGATGCTGGCGGACCCCCAAACCCGCGATGCGGTCATGGCGGTGGTAGATGGAGACGAAGATCCGAACCTGAACGGTTGGTATTCGTGGAGTGCTAGCTCTGGCGCTTGGCGTCGGTTTGCCGATCAGCCGGCCATCAAATCTCTGGTGGATGATCAATTCTATCGCGAGGCCAACAAGCTTTCAGGAGATGGTGACTTGGTAATGGATGCGCAGAGCGGGCAGATGTTGGTTTCACTTCCGTTGAAACGGGCCGATGCTGCAGTCTTCATCGCGGGTGACAGAGAGCCGTTCCGGGTTGATACCGAGCAGGACCACCTGGTGGTGAATTCGGCCCTGCGTCGGTCGGTAGACATCATGGACGGTAGCGAAGGCCACAGCGATCGCCGCGAATATCCAGAGATCTACACGCTTCCAGTCAGCGACAGCGCGCTAGTGTTTGGCCTGCAGGATGGCTCGATTGCCCTGCATATCGACACGAAGAACCGGAAGGTCAAAACTGACTTCTCTTTCGATTGGAGCATCGAGCAGCGGCCTCCAAGCGTCTACGTGGACGCGCCTCCACGCCTTGAGCGGAACATCAATGACCCTGACTATCGGCTGTCCGGGAGGCTGTATCAGGCGACAGCAACCATTGAGCGCACCGGCAGCGAGCGCTACTGGCTGGCATGGCGGGCCGACAATCAATTGGCAGGAGAGGGGCCTGGCAACTTCGCGGTTCTTGCTTGCTCCGATGATGGCGGTCAGACCGTCGAAGAGTACGGCTATTTTACCTTTACCGCAGCAGATGACCCGCTGAACCCCTTGCCGATCGCTCAGCGCGCCGGCCGAGACAAGCACATCGTTGATCCTATGCTGTGGAAAGACCCGGATGGTCGCCTTTGGCTGTTCTTCGGGGTCTTCGGAAACAACAAACTCATGGATGGCGTGGGTGGGTGCTGGGCCGTTATCTGTCACAACCCTAACGCGGAATTCCCAGTATGGGGTGTTCCCTTCCGTTTATCGTATTTCGGCGACCCTCGCCATCCGGTACAGGTCAATGGTGATTGGTATCTGGCAGTAGATGGCTGGAGATCCAATGCACTGTACCCGCCTCGAGAGATGGACTATGTGGGGCCGCATATCTACAAGTTCGACTGGCGAAACAAGAAGCTCGAGCATATTTCCCAGCTTCCGCCCAACAACGGAAGTCAGCACAGCGGTTTCTTCGAAACTGAATTTGTGCAGCGGGCCGATGGTTCTGTTTTGGCGACGTGCCGCTGGAACCCAGGAGATTCTGGGGTACTGATGTCGGTCAGTACCGACATGATGAAGACCTGGACGCCTTGGGTGAACTACCTGGCGTTGGCTCCTTCTTCGTCCTCGCGGATCTGGCTGGGCCGTTCTCCGAGCGGTCGGTTGTTGATCTGCTGGAACAACGATATCGAGAGGAAAACCCTCACGCTTGCTCTGTCGGATGATGAGGGGGCCACCTGGCCTCACAAAGTGGTGCTGGAGCCCAACTCCGTTGGGCAAGTCACGTACCCGATCGCGACCTTCGGGGACGATGGGTTGATCCTCATCGCGTACGACAACGAACGGACCGCGAAGCGGCAGATTCGCACTGCCAGGGTCATTGAGCAGGAGGTCGTGGCCGGCACCAGTGTGCCGGTGATCAAAACCGTCAGCGACCCTTTTAATCCATAAGGAACACAAGCATGCGCGTATCGAGCTACAGCCATAAGGTGGCGCCGTTTTTTCCCCATCAGTACAAGTTGAAAAAGGCTATTGAGTCTTTTTCAGGAACGAAGACGAACACCTATGTAGCCGGGCCATCCGTTGCAGTGGCGAACGACAAGTTCGCCGGCTGCATCGTATTGCCCAATGGGCTGATTATGTTCGTGCCATACAGCCGGAACCTCATCGGGCTCTATGATCCGGTGACCAATACCTTCAAGGATGGGCCTGCAGTTCCTACCGGAAGCGCCCGCTATCGTGGCGGATGCCTTCATGCCGAAACCGGCATCGTAGTGATGTCTCCGCTGCTTTCGCCCACGATCGGGCTCTATGACACCATTCGGAACGAATTTCGCACCGGCCCTGATCTTGGCTCATCGCCCGGTTACCACGGGGCGATCGTTTCCAGTGTGACGGGCAAGGTCATTCTGGTGCCTGGTACCAGTCCGTACATTGGCATCTACGACGTGGTGAAGAACACCTTCACCCAAGGGCCTGCGCATGGAGGTGCGGCGACCACCTATTTCAGTGGTGCCGAAGAGCTGCCAGATGGCCGGATTTTGTTGATCCCCTACGGTGCGCAGGCATTCGTCATCTACGACCCGATCGCCAACACCTGTACCAAAGTGGTCACCGGGATTACCTCGGCTGCCTACTACGGGTCTGCAAAGATTCAGAACGGTGACGTGGTATGCGCTCCGTACACTGCCGCTACGATTGCGATCTTCCGCTGGCGCTCGAACACGCTCTACACCGTTCCAGCGCCTGCCGGCGGCGCCAAGTTCCGAAATGCCGCACTTGTCCCGGATGGGCGGGTGTTCTTCGGTCCTTCAACCTACGACCGCCTAGGTTGGTACAACCCGGCGACCGACTCTTATGAAGAGGGCGATCCTCTTGGCCTGGGAAGCGTGGTCAAGTTTGCCGGTATTGCCCAGGCCGCCAATGGTGAACTGATCTTGGCCCCTCATGTGAATGAGGCGGTTGGCCGCATCAAGGCTGTTTCCTCTGGCGCGCTACCTGCTGCAGCGATGACCAGTATCCAGTGGAACAAGAACTGATCGACCTCGGCCGACCCCGCGCCCGCCCAGTGCGGGCTTTTTTTCACCTGGAGAAAACACAATGCGAACATCGCAACGCGGCTTGAGCCTCATCAAGTCGTTCGAGGGCCTGCGCTTGCTGTCCTATCAGGACTCGGTCGGCGTCTGGACCATCGGCTATGGCGCCACCCGGGGCGTGAAGGCTGGCATGAAGATCAGCAAGGAGCAGGCCGAGCGCATGCTGCTGAACGACGTGCAGCGCTTCGAGCCTGAGGTCGAGCGCCTGATCACCGCGCCGCTTAACCAAAACCAATGGGACGCCCTGATGAGCTTCACCTACAACCTGGGTGCGGCCAATCTCGAATCGTCGACGCTTCGCCGACTGCTCAACGCTGGGAACCATGCAGCGGCTGCCGAACAGTTCCCGCGCTGGAACAAGGCAGGCGGGAAGGTGCTGGCTGGTCTGGTGAGCCGGCGTGCCGCTGAGCGGAATTTGTTTCTGGAGTCGGCGTGAACGGCTGGGTCTCTGTCGGTGTGCTGGCTCTGCTGGTGACCACTCATTGGGCGGCCTACGAGCACGGGCGGTCGATGGAGCTTGCCCAGGCAGGCCAAGTATCAGCGCAGCGAGACAGTGGCGACCGCCTGGCTGAGGTGATCGGCGAACGATCGGCCCGCCAGGAAGAATACCGGAGCGCAGACGCGCAGCAAGAGGCGAGGGTAAAAGGGCATGAAGAAAGAAAGATTGCTGATGTTGGCGTTGCTGACGCCGATGCTGCTGGCCAGCGGCTGCGCAGTGACGCAACCCAACTCGCTGCCACCATCAGTTGCCCCGGCACGGATACCGCCGCTGTCGCCAGAGGCCAGGCAGCCACCCGCGCCGCCATGGTGCTCTCCGACCTGCTCGACCGGTCTGTCGCTACGAATCGAGAGTTGGCGCAAGCGTATGACCGAGCCCGGATCGCCGGCCAGCAGTGCGGGCGCGAGTATGACGCCATGATGCCACCCGGCTGATCGGGATTGCTGGATAGCTCTTTCCATGAGTAGGATACTGTTTTTATATACAGTATCGGTGCCGTATGTATTTCCTCCTCGTTCGACGCCGCGAGCATGGCGTGGCCTTACCCTCTGACCGTCTCCGGAAGATCCAGCCCCTGCGCGCGGATGTGCACATCGGTGACCACCACAGCGAGCCATTGGGTCGAGTCGCGACCCAGGCCTGGGTGTTTAACCCTACGCCCGGGCCCGACATCATCCCCCGGCTGCATGACGCGAAGGTCAACGGCATGGCCCAGCTCGGCATCAACATCAACGGGATCGAGGAAGTCGACGGTGTGCTGTACGCGCAATCCTGGTGGTGCAGGGCAGAATGATGACCAGGATACCGCGGGCATGGATAGATGAGCTGAACGACCGGTTCGCCTTGGTCACCGATCCCGAAGGGCGCGCTGCGGTGCTCAGTGAGATGGCCTACGCCGCTCACCGGCGCCGGGATGTCGATGACAATGACCTGGTCGACATGCTCGAGCTTGCCGAGGCGGGCAGGATGTGGGCGCTGATGGAGCATGAGGAGGCTTGGGCTATCGGCCTTTTCGGCGATTACGAGCCTGATCACCATGCCGGGTACCAGGTGATCAAGGGCGCCGGAATTCCGCCCAGCTGTGAGTAGCTATATAAAGGAAGGGAAACGGTCGGCAGAACGCCGGGGGGCTGGAATAGCTGCGTTGTCATAAAGCTGGCATTATCGAGCCATTCAGGCCCCAATAGGACCTAAAGGATGACTTCCCGAAACGATGCAGCCCCCGTGGTTAAAGGGCTGCAAATTAGTCACGCAAGCTTTTGCAACTGGATCCGCTACAAGCACCTGGTGCTGATCGACACCCTGGCGCGCACCCGCAACATGCACGCAACCGCCACGCGCATGAACCTCAGCCAGCCGGCCCTGAGCAAGATGCTGCGCGATCTCGAAGAGCAGTTCGGCTTTGCCCTGTTCGAGCGCCTGCCACGCAGCATGCCGCCCACCGAGCTGGGTGAATATGTGGTGCGTTATGCCCAGGGTGCGTTAGCCGAGTCGCAGCAATTCGTCGACCAGGTCAACCGCCTGCGCAACGGCGGGCACGGTTTTATCCGCGTCGGCGGCATCTTCGCCGCCACTGCATTGGTCCTGCCGCAGGCCATCGCTGCGATCAAGGCGCGCAGCCCGCTGTTGTCGATTGAAGTGGTAGAGCATTCCAGTGATCACCTGCTGACCATGCTCGAGCAGAACAAGCTCGACATCATGATTGGCCGCTTTACCGAAGAGCGCTTCAGCCAGTTGTTCGACTTCCAGCCTCTGGAGCCCGAACCGTTCAGCCTGGTGGTCAACAGCGAGCACCCGCTTAACCAGCTGGAAAGCCCGCCACTGGCGGCGTTGGGCGACTGGCCGTGGGTGTTGTACCCGGTGGGCACGCCGATTCGCAACCGCCTGGAGCAGGCCTTCCGGGTGGCGGGTATCGCCACGCCGGCTGACAGCGTCGAGACCATCTCCATGCCGATGTTCCTGCAGTTACTGCAATCGGCTCCGATGATTGCCATGTTGCCGCGCTCGATGGTTGCCGCGCAGCTGGCCAGCGGGCAGTTCAGGGAGCTGCGCAGCCCCTTGCACGTACCCGCCCTGGAGTATGGCGTGGTTACCCGCAAGGATGAACCGCTGAGCGCTTCGGCCCGGGCGTTTGTCGAGATTTTGCTGGAGGGCGCCAGGCAGCGACAAAAGGAAGGTACGGCTGCAACCGCCTCGGGCAAGGCCTGATGGTTCAGGCGCTCCCACAGGGTGTGTGCAGGCCTGAGTAATTGGAGGCAGGCTTTTAGACGATCAGGGATCACCGCCCGATTACAACTTCCGATAACCATTGGTTATCGCTTGATCGGATCATCTCATTGGGAATGCTGCCCAAGGCTTCTTACAGTGGCAACAGCCATAACAAGAAGCTCGCTGCACTACCCTGAGAGGTCCCATGCAACTGATTGCCAAGTCCGGTGACCTTGCCGTCATCCGCCTCAACCCGCTGGACAATGTGCTCATCGCCCGCCAGGCCTTGCCGCAAGGCCTGCATCTGGATGCCGAGGCGATTACCGTGCGTCAGCCGATTCCTTCGGGCCACAAACTCGCGACCGAACGCGTGGAGCAGGGCCAGCCGCTACGCCGCTACGGGCAGATTATCGGTTTTGCTTCGCAGGCCATTGATGCCGGCGACCACGTGCATGTGCACAACGTACAGATGGGTGATTTTGCTCGCGACTATGCCTTTGGTGTCGACACGCGCAGCTTGCCGGGTAGCGAAGCAGTGTTCCAGGGCATCGTGCGCGCCGATGGGCGTGTTGCCACCCGTAATTACATCGGCATTCTCACCTCGGTGAACTGCTCGGCGACCGTGGCCCGGGCTGTGGCCGACCACTTCCGCCGTGACATTCACCCCGAGGTGCTGGCCGACTACCCGAACATCGACGGCGTGGTCGCCTTGACCCACGGTGCCGGTTGCGCAGTGGACCCCAGCGGGGAAGCCCTTGGCCTGCTGCGCCGTACCCTGGGCGGGTACGCCGTGCACCCCAACTTTGCTGCGGTACTGATCATTGGCCTGGGCTGCGAAACCAACCAGATCGAAAGCCTGCTGGAAACCCAGGGGCTGCAAGCCAGTGCGCAGCTGCGTGCCTTCACCATCCAGGGCATCGGCGGCACGTCGAAAACCATCGCTGCCGGCATCGAGCAGGTCCGCAGCCTGCTGGCCGAGGCCAACCATGTCCAGCGCCAACCGGTCAGCGCACGGCACCTGGTGGTCGGCCTGCAATGTGGCGGCTCCGATGGCTACTCCGGCATTACCGCCAACCCGGCACTGGGCAACGCGGTCGACCGTCTGGTGGCGGCCGGTGGTACGGCGATCCTGTCCGAAACCCCGGAAATCTACGGCGCCGAGCACTTGCTGACCCGCCGCGCGGTCACCCGTGAGGTCGGCGAAAAGCTGGTGGCGCGCATCCGCTGGTGGGAAGACTACTGCCAGCGCATGAACGCCGAGCTGAACAACAACCCTTCAGCCGGCAACAAGGCCGGGGGCCTGACCACCATCCTCGAAAAGTCGCTGGGCGCAGTGGCCAAGGCGGGCTCCAGCAACCTGGTCGATGTGTATCAGTACGCCGAAGCTGTGCGTGCCCAAGGCCTGGTGTTCATGGATACCCCCGGTTACGACCCGGTCTCGGCCACCGGCCAGGTGGCCGGCGGGGCTAACCTGATCGCCTTCACCACCGGGCGCGGCTCGGCTTACGGCTGTGCTCCGGCACCGTCGATCAAGCTGGCAACCAACAACCGGGTGTTCGAACACCAGCAAGAGGACATGGACGTCAACTGCGGCGGCATTGCCGACGGCTCCACCACTATCGAGGAGCGTGGTGCGTACATTTTCGAACAGATGTTGCGCATTGCTTCCGGGGAACGCAGCAAGAGCGAACAGCACGGGTATGGGCAGAACGAGTTTGTGCCCTGGCAGATCGGTGCAGTGACCTGATTGACCGCTTCTGTTCCGCCTACGAGATGACACCCATGACTCAAGCCACACATTTCAACGTGCGAGCGCTCACCACCTTTGTCGAGCAACTGTTCGAAAAGGCCGGCGCCGATGCCGAAGTCGCCCAGGTGGTGACCCAGGTACTGCTCGAGGGTGAACTGCTCGGGCACCGCACCCACGGCCTGAACCTGGTCAGCCGCTACATCGGCGGCATGCTGGAAGGAACGGTCAAGGCCCGTGCGCAGGCACTGGAACAGGTGTCGCACAGTGACGTCTCCAGCGTGTTCGATGGCCACTACCTGCTGGGGCCTTACTGCGTCAGCCGTGCGCTGGATTGTGCGGCAAAGGGGGCGACTGCGCAGGGCATCGGTATTGCGGTGGTGCGCCGTGCTTCGCACATCGGCTGCCTGGCCGCCTATCTCAAGCCCTATACCGACCGGGGCCTGGTGGGGAACAGGGCATGACCCTCTCGCCTGAACTGCTGGCGGACCTCGACCGCCTGGCCGGCCAACTGCAACTGCCGGCACTCTCCCAATAATGCACACCAAGGGTACACAGATGACTGATCGATCGAACGCCAATCAACCGCTGTCGCTGAACCAGAACGCCAGTGTCTTCGAGAGCGGGAGCTGGGTAGGGCGGGTCTGGCTGGCGGACCAGGGCCCGGCGGTGGTGCTGGTGAAAGCAGGCGCCGTCTACGATATCAGCAGCCACGTGGCGACTGTTTCGGCCCTGCTGGAAGTGACCGACCCGGTGGCCTATCTGCGCGCCTTGCCGCTGGCCGAGCCACTGGTTGCGCTATCGGTGTTGCTGGACAACAGCGATCCGAGCCAGCGCGACCCCAGTCAGCCATGGCTGCTGGCACCCATCGACCTGCAGGCGGTGAAGGCCGCAGGTGTGACCTTTGCGACCAGCTTGCTGGAACGTGTGGTCGAAGAGCAGGCCAAGGGCGACCCGGCCAAGGCCGATGCAATCCGTGACACCTTGGTCAGCCGCATCGGCGCCGACCTGTCGCAGATCGTGCCCGGCTCCGCCCAGGCCGAAGCGCTACGCAAAGTGCTGGTGGAGCAGGGCCTGTGGTCGCAATACCTGGAGGTGGGCATCGGCCCGGATGCCGAAGTGTTCACCAAGGCCCAGCCGCTGTCGGCGGTTGGCCACGGTGCCGCTATCGGCATCCACCCCAAGTCCAGCTGGAACAACCCAGAGCCGGAAGTGGTGCTGGCGGTGTCCAGTGATGGCCGCATCAAGGGCGCGATGCTTGGCAACGACGTCAACCTGCGCGACTTCGAAGGGCGTAGCGCCTTGCTGCTGTCCAAGGCCAAGGACAACAACGCCTCTACCGCCCTGGGCCCGCTGCTGCGCCTGTTTGACGAAAGCTTCGGCCTTGACGATGTGCGCAACGCCGAAGTGGACCTGCGTGTTGAAGGCGAAGACGGCTTCATCCTGTCTGGCCGCAGTTCCATGCGCCAGATCAGCCGCGACCCGCAAGACCTGGTGCAGCAAACCCTCAACGAAAACCATCAGTACCCCGACGGCATGGTGCTGTTCCTGGGTACCCTGTTCGCCCCCAAGCAGGACCGTGACCAGCCAGGCAATGGCTTTACTCACAAGCCGGGCGACGTGGTGACCATCAGCAACCCGCAACTGGGCACCCTGTGCAACCGGGTGACCACCAGCGACCAGGCACCTCAGTGGGCGTTTGGCCTGCGCGCGTTGATCGACAACCTTGGCCGGCGTGGCTTGCTGGAGGTCGCAGCCACCGCACGCCAGCCCTGAACAACACGCTGCGCCAGGGAGGGGCGCAGCACGCTCGATGGATCGCCAAGGCGCTGACAGCGCGGCAACAATAATAATAAAAGGTCGACACATGAACCCTATGAAGAAGTACCAGCGCATCACTGTTGTGTTCCTGCTACTGATCGGTATGGCTTTGGTGCGGCGGGCACAATCGTCGCGGGGCGCTTCTGCGACTGGCTGGTGAAGCGTGGCATGACCGTGCTGGGCAGCCGCAAGTTCAGCGTCATTACCGGCTTCAGCATCCAGTACTCGGGTTCGTTCACCACGGCGTTCATGATCAGCGCGGGGGTGGCACTGTGCTCGGCGGTGGCGTACTTCCTGCGGCTGCAGGCGCCGATTGGCAGTGCCAAGGACGCGGCAGGGGAGAGGGTCCCGGCAACCAAGTAACCCGGAAACGTCACGTAATCCCTGTAGGAGCGTCAATGGACTGACCCACGGCTCTTGTCAGGCATGTTTATCTGTATGTATAAACAGTGCCTGATACCGCAATCTGACTTCAGCCCGTGATCGCCCATTCTGTCGACGACCCTTTCTATTACCTGCACAACTTCCGCCAGGTAGTGCTGTGGGTCGAACAACGCTACCAGGACCTGCTCGATGAGCAGGAACTGGCTTTCATCCGTGCCTTCAGCCAACTGCAGGCGCCAGCCCAGGCCTTGATGGTGCGCATGGTCATGCGCAAAGGCGAGTTGTTTCGCAGCGACCGGCTCGACTACGCCGAAATCGGCGACAGCGCGCTGGCGCTGCAGCCGTTGCAGGTTCTTGGCTGGGTGCGGGAACCCGAGCAACTGGAACTGGAGCAGCTGTTTGCCTTGCTGCGCAAGGAGGAGCTGGCCCGCTGCTTCGCCCGGCAACTGAGCCGCCCGCGGGCCGCCAAGCATGAGTTGTTGGCACAGCTGCAGCCTTTGGAGCTGGCGGCCCGATCACTGCTCGAGTGGTTCCCGGACAGCGAGGTGCGCATTCTCCAGTGGTGCTTGCAGCCCCTGTGCGACCGTATCCGGTTGTTGTTCTTTGGCAACCTTTACCAGGACTGGTCAGATTTCGTCCTGGCCGACCTTGGCCTGTTGCGCTACGAGCAAGTACCGTTCAGCACAGATTCCCGCGCCTTGCAGCAACGTGACGATATCGACCTGGCCATGGCTTTGCATCAGTGCGCCGAGCGCCTGGAGCAGGGCGGCGATCCAGTGCCGATCCTGGCGACTCTACAAGGCCTGCACAGCGAGAACCCTTGGTTGGCCAGGCGCCATGCGCGCCTGCAATTCGCCTTGGGCCAACAATGCGAGCGTCTGGGGGAGTGGGACCTGGCCATGGCCGTGTATGCGCAGTGCAACCATGCCCAGGCGCGCATTCGCCAGGTGCGTGTACTTGAGCGCACCGAACAGTGGCCCCATGCCCACGCGCTGGCACTGCAACTTGCTGCGGCACCAGCCAATGCACTGGAGGTGCAAGCACTCGAGCGCATGCTGCCACGCTTGGCGCGCAAGCTCGGCGGCCCGCCACAGCGGCGCCAGCGGGCCACGCCGCTGGAGCTGATCGAGCTCGAACTGCCCCGCGAGCACGCTGCGCTGGGTGTGGAGGAAGCCGTGCGACAACACCTGGCACAAGAAGGCGGCCAGGTGCATTACGTGGAGAACACGTTGCTCAACAGCCTGTTTGGCCTGTTGTGCTGGGAGGCTATCTTTGCGCCGGTGCCCGGCGCGTTTTTCAACCCGTTCCAGGCGGCGCCACAGGACCTGCATGACAGTGACTTCCAGCAACGGCGCAGTGCGCTGTTCGATTTTTGTCTGGGCCGGCTGGACGATGGCAGCCATCGCCAGGCGATACTCGACTGCTACAGGGGCAAGCAGGGCCTGCAGTCGCCGTTCGTGTTCTGGTCCATGCTCAGCGAGCCACTGCTGGAGCAGGCCCTGGCTTGCCTCCCGGCAGCCCAGCTGAAACAGTGCTTTCTGCGCCTGTTGCAGGATATTCGCAGCAACCGCGCGGGCATGCCCGACCTGATTCAGTTCTGGCCAGAGCAGGGCCGTTACCGCATGGTCGAGGTCAAGGGGCCCGGTGACCGCCTGCAGGACAACCAGTTGCGCTGGCTGGAATTCTGCAGGCAACACGGTCTGCCCGTTGCGGTGTGCCATGTGCGTTGGCGCGAAGCGCCATGAGCTACAGCATTGCGGTGCGTGCTCTGTGCGAGTTCAGCGCCAAGGTTGGTGACCTGGACCTGCGTTTCACGCCGTCGCCCAGCGCTCAGGAAGGCATCGAAGGGCATCAGCGGGTAGTGGCACGGAGGGCTGCGGGCTACGAGTCGGAAATCACCCTTGAAGGCCAATTCGAAACCCTCAAGGTGCGGGGCCGCGCCGACGGTTACGACCCTGGCAGCAACCGCCTGGAAGAGATCAAGACGCACCGTGGCGACTTGGCGCGTCAACCCGCCAATCACCGTCAGTTGCACTGGGCACAGGCCAAGGTCTATGGCTGGTTGATGTGCCAGGCACGACAACTGTCCGCCATTGAGGTGGCGCTGGTGTACCTGGACGTGGACAGCGATGAGCAGACACTGTTCAGTGAGCACTATGAGTCCGCTGAATTGCGGGCCTTCTTCGAAACCCAGTGCCAGCGCTTTCTAGGCTGGGCCCAATTCCAGCAACGACGCCTGGCCGAACGTGACCAAGGCCTTCAGGCGCTGCGCTTCCCCTACCCACAGTTTCGCCAGGGCCAGCGGCAGCTGGCCGAAACCTTGTACAAGGCGGTAAGCACCGGGCGTTGCCTGATGGCCCAGGCCAGCACCGGCATTGGCAAGACCCTTGGTACGTTGTTCCCGCTGCTGAAAGCCATGGTGCCGCAGCAGCTGGACAAGCTGTTCTTTCTCACCGCCAAGACGCCGGGCCGGGCGCTGGCCCTTGATGCCATGCGTCAGATCACTGATGCTGCGCCACAACCTGCTTTGCGCACACTGGAGTTGATTGCCCGCGACAAGGCCTGCGAGTACTTGGACAAAGCCTGTCATGGCGAGTCCTGCCCATTGGCCGCTGGCTTCTACGACCGCTTGCCGGCAGCGCGTGAGGCCGCCGCAACACTGCCGTTGCTCGACCGTGCCAACCTGCGCGAAGTGGCCTTGGCGCACCAGGTTTGCCCGTATTACCTGGGGCAGGAGATGGCGCGCTGGGTCGACGTGCTGGTCGCCGACTACAACTACTACTTTGATGCGCATGCCTTGCTGTTTGGCCTGACCCAGCTCAACCAGTGGCGCGTTGCGGTGCTGGTTGACGAAGCGCATAACCTGGTTGAGCGTGGTCGTGGCATGTACAGCGCCAGCCTTGACCAAGGGCAGCTGCTGGCCCTGCGTCAGCGCAAACCGCCCGGGCTGGTCAGCGCCCTTGACCGCCTGAACCGGCAGTGGAATGCGCTGTACAAAGAACAGCGTGCGCCGTACCAGGCCAGCGAGTCGCTGCCCGACGGGCTGTTGCGCGCCTTGCAGCAGTGCATCGGCCTGATTCAGGAGCAGATGAATCAGATGCCCGCGCACATGGACCCGCAGGTATTGCAGTTCTTCTATCAGGCCTTGCAGTTCAGCCGGGTTGCCGAGCTGTTCGATGAACACTTCCTGTTCGACATCAGCCAGCGCCAGGGCCCGCGCAAGCGCCGGCTGGCTACCCTGTGCCTGCGCAATGTCACCCCGGCGCGCCTGTTGGCCCCACGCATGCTGGCGGCGCGCAGTGTGACGCTGTTTTCCGCCACGTTGAGCCCGCGGCATTTCTACAGCGACTTGCTGGGTATGCCGGCCGATACCGCCTGGCTGGAAGTGGCTGCGCCGTTTCGCGCAGAGCAGCTGGAGGTACGGATTGCCAGCCAGGTGTCCACCCGCTACCAGCAGCGGCAAGCCTCTCTGGTACCGATCGTGGAGCTGATTGCCCAGCAGTATGAGCACATGCCGGGTAACTACCTGGCATTCTTCAGCAGCTTCGAATACCTGCAGCAGGTGGCCGACCTGTTGGCCGAGCGGCATGGGCAGATTCCCCTGTGGGCCCAGGCCCCGGGGATGGACGAGGCCGCCCGCCAGGCGTTTCTTGATCGATTTGTTGCCGACGGCCGGGGCGTTGGCTTTGCCGTATTGGGGGGGGCTTTCGGCGAAGGCGTGGATTTACCAGGTACGCGGCTGATCGGGGCGTTTGTCGCCACCTTGGGGTTGCCGCAGGTCAACCCGGTCAACGAGCAGTTCAAGCAACGCCTGGGTCGGCAATTTGGTGCGGGTTTTGACTACACCTATCTTTACCCGGGTGTGCGCAAAGTGATCCAGGCGGCTGGCCGGGTTATCCGTGGAGACCAGGACCGGGGCGTGCTGGTGCTGATAGATGAACGCTTCGCCGAGCCCCGGGTGCAGCAGATGTTTCCGGCATGGTGGCCCAAGGCTGCGCCGGCCAGCACGCCGGCTGATGACAAAAGCACGCTCCGATTGCGGTAAGATCACGAACCATGCCAGTTGCAAAGCCTTGTATATCAAGGTGATGGCACTTCACAGGGGCTTGATGGAATGCGTGCTTGGCATTCGTCAGGACTTGTTTTTATGTCGTTTCGACTTGCTTCAGGGTTTGCCAGTTTCACGACCGGCCGCCGCTTCGCTACAGGGTTCACGTTTTGTCCGATCTCCCCAAAAATCCGCTGCTGCAGTACATGGACCGCCTGGCCCCCTCCAGCCAGCAAACCATGCGCTACATCCTTCAGGACGCTGCCGACCGGCTTGGCTTTGTCGACTGCAATGTCGTTGACGTGCCTTGGCATCGGCTAGAGCCGGGCCATGTGATTGCCTTGGTGTCGGCCCTGCGTGCCGACGGTTATGCGCCAAACAGTTCGTCTTTGTATGTCAACGCCATTCGTGGGGTGATGAACGAGGCCTGGCGTCAGGGCCTGATCGACCATGAGCAGTTGCTGCGCATTCGTGAGGTCAAACCGGCCACCGGCAGCCGCCTGCCGCCAGGGCGCAACCTGCGCCGCAGCCTGATTCGCGAACTGATGGAGGTGTGCGCATCCGACCCTCGGCCGCAAGGCGTGCGCGACGCGGCGATCATCGCCTTGCTCTATGGCACCGGCATGCGCAAGTCAGAGTCGGTGGACATCGACCTGGCCCAGGTCGATTTCCAGGCGCGCAGCCTGCAGGTGGTGGGCAAGGGCAACCACCAACTGATCAAGTACGCCCCGCCATGGGCGTTCGAGAAGCTGCAGGCGTGGCTGGACTTGCGCCGTCAGGACCTGCCAGCAGGGGCAGAGGACGACCCGTTCCTGTTCAACCGCATCCGCCGCGGTAGCCACATCACCCGGGCGCGTATCACCAAGCATGCGATCTACTACATTGCCCGTCAGCGCGGTGCGCAAGTGGGGGTGAAAATCATGCCGCACGACTTCCGCCGGGCGTTCATCACCCGGGTGATCGAAGAGCATGACCTGTCGATTGCCCAGAAGCTGGCGCACCATGCCAATATCCAGACCACCGCCATTTATGACCGGCGTGACGACAACGAACGCCGGCGAGCGGTCGACCGCTTCGACTACTGAGTCCTTGTGTTTGCGGTCCATTCGCGGGACAAGCCCGCTCCCACAGGCTCCTCGCAAACCTTGAGTCCTGTGTAATACCTGTGGGAGCGGGCACGCCCGCGAAGGGCTGCAAAGCAGCCCTATTTGCACGGGTGTCGGCACTGAAACGGGGCCGACATGCGCCCCCGCTTTGTGCGCCATCTGCGCGCATGCCCGATGCCAGAGCGGCCACAGCTGAAGTTTCATCTGCCTTCACCTGCGGAGTTGGCCCGCAACCTGCTATATCCAGCCTGCGAATTTGATCGAGTGGTCAGGCCGCGCGCGCTAGCCATTGCCCGCGCCGGACCCTCTAAACGGCCAGCAGGCCACGGATTTCAGGGGCCGCAGGATGTCGCTCGCGGAGCAGATCGAACAACAACAAGACGATGCAGGCTGGAGTGCCCACCTGCAGTTGCGCTTTGTCAGGCGTGACGATGTGACCCGCCTTGGTGCGCGTCGGCATTTCGGACCTCTTTTGGTGCAGCGGCCCTTCTACCCGGAAGGTGCACCGTGCCATGTCTATGTGCTGCACCCGCCGGGTGGCATCGTCGCCGGCGACCGCCTTGATCTGGATATCCACCTGGAGCCCGACAGCCACGCGCTGCTGACCATGCCCGGTGCCAGCAAGTTCTACCGCAGCATCGGCCCGACCGCGCGGCTGACCCAGCGTTTTCAGCTGGCTGCAGGCAGCACACTGGAATGGTTGCCGCAGGACAGCATCTTCTTTTCTGGTGCCCGCGCCAGCCTCCACAGCCGCTTCACCCTCGAACCCGGGGCGCGCCTGCTGGCCTGGGAAACCTTGTGCCTGGGGCGCCCTGTCATGAACGAGCGTTTCGAGCAGGGCGCCCTGGACAGCTGTTTGCATATTGAACTACCCGACGACGTCGGCCTGCATGAACGCCTGCGTATCGAAGGCGGCCGCCTGGACAAGCTCGGTGGCCACCCGCTGCTCGCTACGTTCTGTGCAGCACCCGCCGACCAGGCGGTGCTGGAGCAGGTTCGCCCATTGCTCAATGAACTGGCCAACCCGGCCGGCGCGACCCTGCTGGGGTCGTTGCTGGTTATCCGTGTGCTTGACCATGACAACCAACACCTGCAACGCACCCTGCAACGCCTGTGGCATGTGCTGCGCCCGGCCGTCCTTGGCCTGCCAGCCTGCCCACCGCGTATCTGGGCTACCTGAGAGAGCGCCATGGAGCTTACCCCGAGAGAGAAAGACAAATTGCTGCTGTTCACCGCCGCATTGCTGGCAGAACGGCGCCTGGCCCGCGGCCTGAAGCTCAACTACCCGGAGGCCGTGGCGCTGATAAGTGCTGCCGTGCTCGAAGGCGCCCGCGATGGCCGCACCGTTGCCGAGCTGATGAGCCAAGGGCGCGAAGTGCTGACCCGCGAGCAGGTGATGCCCGGCATTGCCGAAATGCTCCACGACGTGCAGGTCGAAGCGACCTTCCCGGATGGCACCAAACTTGTGACCGTGCATGACCCCATCGTCTGAAACTGCCCAGGAGCCCCGCATGATCCCAGGTGAAATCCAGGTCGCCGCTGGCGACATCGAACTGAACAGCGGCCGGGAAACGGTCAGTGTCAGTGTGGCCAACCACGGCGACCGGCCGGTGCAGGTCGGCTCGCACTACCACTTCTACGAAGTCAACGAGGCGCTGGTGTTCGATCGTGCGCCAACCTTGGGCTTTCGCCTGGATATCCCGGCCGGCACCGCCGTGCGCTTCGAGCCTGGCCAGGCGCGCACTGTGCAACTGGTGGCCTACGCCGGCAAGCGTGAAGTCTATGGCTTCCAGGGCAAGGTGATGGGCCCGCTGGAGGGCAGGGTATGAGCCGTATTTCCCGCCAGGCCTATGCCGACATGTTCGGGCCCACCGTGGGCGACCGCGTGCGGCTGGCCGACACGGCATTGTGGGTAGAGGTGGAGAAGGACTACACAATCTACGGCGAAGAGGTGAAGTTTGGGGGCGGCAAGGTCATCCGCGACGGCATGGGGCAGGGCCAGATGCTGGCCGCTGAGGCCATGGACCTGGTGCTGACCAACGCGCTGATCATCGACCACTGGGGGATCGTCAAGGCCGACATCGGCATCAAGCACGGGCGTATCGCGGTGATCGGCAAGGCCGGGAACCCGGATGTGCAGCCGGGCGTCAACGTCCCGGTGGGCCCCGGTACCGAAGTGATCGCGGCCGAGGGCAAGATCGTGACGGCGGGGGGTGTCGATTCGCATATCCATTTCATCTGCCCGCAGCAGGTGGACGAGGCACTGAACAGCGGCGTCACGACCTTTATCGGCGGCGGCACCGGCCCGGCCACCGGCACCAATGCAACCACCTGCACGCCTGGCCCTTGGTACCTGGCGCGTATGCTACAGGCCGCCGACAGTCTGCCCATCAACATCGGTTTGCTGGGCAAGGGCAATGCCTCGCGGCCAGAAGCGCTGCGTGAGCAGATCGCGGCCGGTGCGGTGGGCCTCAAGCTGCATGAAGACTGGGGCTCGACCCCGGCGGCTATCGACTGCTGCCTGGGCGTTGCAGAGGAAATGGACGTCCAGGTGGCGATCCATACCGACACCCTCAACGAGTCCGGTTGCATCGAAGACACCCTGGCGGCCATCGGCGACCGGACCATCCACACCTTCCACACCGAAGGTGCCGGCGGTGGCCACGCGCCGGACATCATTCGCGCTGCGGGGCAGGCCAACGTGCTGCCATCCTCGACCAATCCGACCCTGCCGTACACGGTCAACACCGTGGACGAGCACCTGGACATGCTCATGGTCTGCCATCACCTGGACCCGAGCATTGCGGAGGACGTGGCCTTTGCCGAATCGCGCATCCGCCGCGAAACCATCGCTGCCGAGGACATCCTTCACGACATGGGTGCATTTGCCATGACCTCGTCCGACTCTCAGGCCATGGGCCGGGTCGGTGAAGTGGTGCTGCGCACCTGGCAGGTTGCCCACCAGATGAAACTGCGTCGTGGGCCTTTGGCGCCAGACACGGCCTACAGCGACAACTTCCGGGTCAAGCGCTACATCGCCAAGTACACCATCAACCCCGCGTTAACCCACGGCATCGGCCACGAAGTGGGTTCGGTGGAGGCGGGCAAGCTGGCCGACCTGGTGCTGTGGTCGCCGGCGTTCTTCGCGGTCAAGCCGGCCCTGGTGATCAAAGGCGGGATGATCGTCACCGCGCCCATGGGCGACATCAACGGCTCCATTCCCACACCGCAGCCGGTGCACTACCGGCCGATGTTCGGCGCCCTCGGCGCCGCACGGCATGCCACGCGCATGACCTTCCTGCCCCAGGCGGCAATGGAGCGCGGCCTGGCCGAGGAGCTGAACCTGCGCAGCCTGATTGGCGTGGTCAACGGCTGCCGCCGCGTGCGCAAGCAGGACATGGTCCACAACACCTTGCAGCCGCTGATCGAAGTCGATGCGCAGACCTACCAGGTGCGTGCCGACGGCGAATTGCTGGTCTGCGAGCCCGCCAGCGAACTGCCGCTGGCACAGCGTTATTTCCTGTTTTGAAGGAGCACCGATGATTGTCTTGACCCGCCGTATCACCGACCCCGGCACGCTTGCTGTAAGCGGCACCGTCACCCTGGACGTGGACAGCCGCATCAAGAGCCGCCTGCGGGTAACCCTGGACGATGGGCGCGAAGCCGGGCTCATGCTGGAGCGCGGCCACCTGTTGCGCGGGGGAGAGCTGCTTGCCGATGCTGACGGCAGCCAGTTGATCCGCGTACTGGCGGCGCCCGAAGCAGTGTCGACGGTGCGCTGCGCCGATCCACACCTGCTGGCTCGCGCGGCCTATCACCTGGGTAACCGCCACGTGCCCCTGCAGATCGAGCCTGGTCTGTTGCGCTTCCAGCACGACCATGTGCTGGGCGACATGCTGCGTGGCCTGGGCCTGACGGTAGAGGCCGAACAGGCACCGTTCGAACCTGAAGCGGGGGCCTACCAGAGCGCCCCGCATGGCCACAGCCATGCACACGGCAACGATCACCCGTTCGTACGCCTGCCTGCCCATTCCTGAACTGCCTTGGAGCAACCAATGAAAAAGACGCTCGCATTGTTTCTGCTGATGCTGGCCCTGCCAGCCTTCGCCCACCCTGGCCATGACAGCAACCCGCTGCAGGACGGCCTGTTGCACCCGCTGACCGGCCTTGACCATCTGCTGATGCTGCTGGGCACCGGGGTTCTCGCTGCATTGACCGGGCGCAGCCTGACGTTGCCCCTGGCAACCCTGGCGGCGATGTTTGGCGGCGCGGTGTGTGGCCACCTGTTTGGTGACATGCTGGGCATGGAAACCTTGATCGCCCTGTCGCTGCTGGTGGCTGCCGGGGCAGTGCTGCTGCCGAGCCGCCAGTTGCTGCTGGCCATGGCCATGCCGGTGTTCGCCTTGTTCCACGGCTGGGCTCATGGGGTGGAAGCCACGCCAAGCGCGTTCTGGCAATTCAGCGCAGGGTTTGTCGCGGTCAGCGGCTTGCTGCTGGCGGCGGGCTTTGCGGTCGGTTGCCTGTTGCGCCGGCACAGTGGCGTGCAGAAGGCCTTTGGCGGTGGCTTGCTGGCCGGCGCCGCGCTGGTGCTGGCCGGTTGATGGACAGCGACCTGGCATTGCTGCGCCTGCTGCAGCTGGCCAGCCCCGGCTTGCCGGTGGGGGGCTTTACCTACTCGCAAGGTCTGGAGTGGGCAGTCGAGGCGGGCTGGGTAAGGGGCGCGGACGGTTTTGCGGCCTGGCAGCGGGAGCAGGTCGATGACACCTTGGCCTGCCTCGACTGGCCGGTGCTGGCGCGTCTGTACCACGCTTGCCAGGGCGAGGATGCCGCGGCGTTCGCCCACTGGAGCCGTTTTCTGCTGGCCAACCGCGAGACCGCCGAGTTGCGCCTGGAAGAACAGCAGCGCGGCGCGGCGCTGGCCCGGCTGCTTGATGGCTGGCAATTGGGCCAGGCCCCGGCCTGGCGTGCCAGCCTTGAATTGACTCAACTGGGCGGCATGGCCTGGCTGGCTGCGCACTGGGCAATCCCGCTGCGCCCGCTGGCCCTCGGCTATGGCTTTGCCTGGCTGGAGGGCGCGGTAATGGCAGGAGTCAAGCTGGTGCCTTTCGGCCAGCAGGCTGCCCAGACCTTGCTGCGCGACCTGGGCACCGGCTTGCCGGCAGCCCTCGACCGGGCATTGGCCCTGGGCGATGACCAGCTCGGTGGCGGCCTGCCATTGCTGGCCATTGCGTCATCGCGTCACGAAACTCAATACACCCGTTTGTTCCGTTCCTGAGGACTGCCTTCATGCAAAGCTATCAACAACCCCTGCGCGTCGGTGTCGGCGGCCCGGTCGGTTCCGGCAAGACTGCACTGCTGGAAGCGCTGTGCAAGGCCATGCGCGACCATTACCAGATCGCCGTGGTCACCAACGACATCTACACCAAGGAAGACCAGCGCATCCTGACCGAGGCTGGCGCCCTGGAGCCGGAGCGCATTGTGGGCGTGGAAACGGGCGGCTGCCCGCATACGGCGATCCGCGAAGACGCCTCGATGAACCTGGCTGCCGTCGAGGCGCTGGCGCGCAAGTTTGGCAACCTTGAAGTGATTTTCGTCGAAAGCGGCGGTGACAACCTCAGCGCCACGTTCAGCCCGGAGCTCGCTGACCTGACCATTTACGTGATCGACGTGGCCGAAGGCGAGAAGATTCCGCGCAAGGGTGGGCCAGGCATTACCAAGTCGGACTTCCTGGTGATCAACAAGACCGACCTGGCGCCTTATGTAGGGGCTTCATTGGAAGTGATGGAGCGCGACACCCAGCGCATGCGCCCGCAGCGGCCGTGGACCTTCAGCAACCTGAAGAAGGGTGAGGGGTTGCAGGCAGTGATTGATTTCA